>JAABSZ010000061.1:0-19645 GCA_011390135.1 Desulfobacteraceae bacterium
GTGATAGATCACCTTTCCCACCATGTTGGCAGGGAGAATGGTTCTAACCCCCATCTCTGAAAAGAGCGGCTCTTTTTCCGGATCACTCACCAGCGCCAGAATCTGCATGACATTCTCTTTATGGGCACATCGTGCAATGGCAAGGTTGACACTGTCGTCATCCGTCAGCGCCAGAACGAACTTGGCTTCGGAGATTCCGGCCTTGCCCAGCACCACCGGGCTCGATGCATCTCCTTCGATGGTCTGGTAGATGACCGGGTACCGGTTGACCATTGCCGAAAGGCGGCTCGCAACCGGATCGATGAGAACGATGTTCCAGCTTTCGCCGAGCCGCCCCAGAAGATCCCGGGAGTATTTTCCTGCACCGCACAAGATCGTTTTCATAATCGTTTAGACCCTTATCTTTCCTTCGGCTCTTTCATCCATTTCTACCCTTTCACAGATCAATCGCTCTGCAGAGCCCTGCGGAGGGCCGGGGCCAGATCCTCCAGCACCACCGGCTTGATCAGTATCTCCCGAACCCCCGCGGCTCTGGCCTTCTCCATATGCTCCATATTTCCGTATCCGGTGCAGAGTACCACCGGCAGATTGGTTTTGCCGGAGGTCGCCTTTTTCACCAGATCGAGACCGGTCATCTTCGGCATGGTCATGTCCGTCATCAGCAGACTGAAAGTATCGGGATTTTCCTGCAGGGCTTTCAATGCACTCTCTCCGTCGGCAAAAGGCGTCACCTGGTAGCCGAGGCGTACCAGCATCTTCTCCATCACTTCCAGCACCGTCTCCTCGTCATCCACCAGAAGGATATGCTCACCTTTTCCCCAGAAGGTCTCCAATGGCTGGGACGCGCTGCCCGTATCTACGGTCCCGGCTGTCGGCAGATAGACGGAAAAGCAGCTTCCCCTGCCGGGCTGGCTCTCCACGGTAATATGGCCGCCATGCTCCCGGACAATGCCGTAGACCACGGCCAGGCCCATACCGGTTCCCTCCCCCGAAGGCTTTGTGGTGAAATAGGGCTCGAAGATATGCTCGACAATCGATTTTTCGATACCGCTCCCGGTATCCCTCACCTGAAGGCAGAGACAGGGGAAGCGGATCTCTCCTGGGGGCGAGGATGGGGTCTCTTCGGCAGCGGACAATTCTCTCAAGGAGATCTCCAGCAGCCCCCCTTTTTCCGTCATGGCATGAGAGGCATTGGTGCAGAGGTTCATCACCACCTGATGGATCTGGGTCAGGTCCGCACAAGTGGGCCGGGCCCCAGGGTCGATCTCATACCGCACCTCGATGGTGGAGGGAAGAGTGGCCTGGATCAGCTTCACCGCCTCCTTGACAATGGGCTGAATCTGCACGGGCTTTTTGTCCTGCTCTTTCCGCCGGCTGAAGGTGAGGATCTGCCCCACCAGGTCCCTGGCCCGGATCGCAGCCGTGAAGATCTTTTCCAGATTGGGCCGGACTTCTGCATCAGGAGGCAGAACCGAAAGGCTCAAATCGGTCAGGCCGATGATGGGGAAAAGGATGTTGTTGAAATCGTGCGCGATCCCTCCGGCCAGGGTTCCTATGGCCTCCATCTTCTGGGACTGGCGAAGCTGCGCCTCCATCTTCTCCCGCTCCTTCTCCATCCGCTGCCGCTCGGCCAATTCCTTCTGCGCAAGGGTATAGAGCTGTGCATTGTCCAGCGCGATGGCCGCAAGTTCGGAAAAGCGCTGAAGCACCTCCACATCGTTCTCCCCGAAGCGCTTTTCCGGGTCCGTATGGGCCAGCCCGATGACGCCGCCCTCCATATATGCCCCGGAGCTGATCGGTATTACCATCACCGACCGCATCTGGTCGAAGAGGGATAGGTTCATTCTCCCGGGCCAACGGTTATAGTCCTCCACATAGCGGGGCTGTCCCGAAGCCCAGACCCTGCCCGCCAGGCCATCTCCGATCTCCACTTGAAAACCGATCTGATCCGCGAAAATGCCGACGCCGGCATGGATGATCAACGCATCTTTTTCCGGATTATAGATGTGAAGAAAAGCCTCTGTCGCGCCCGTCAGCCGGGCGGCCCGGGTCACCATCGCCTGGAAGAGATCATTGAGATCAAGACGGCTGATGAGGCCGATTGCGGTCTCATGGAGGGCCTTCATATATTCGGTCTGCCGACGCTGCCCCTCTGCCGCGGCTCTCCGTTCGGCAAGGCTCCGCTCGAACTCCGTCAGCAGGTGATTCGTGGTATGGGCAAGCAGTCCCAGCTCATCATGGGCATGGCTTTTGGGAATCTTCAGGAGTTTCTCCGCAGGCTGCGCGGGATTGACGCCCGAGAGCTGACGGACCATTCGCAGCAGCGCCCGGGTGATGGTGGCATAGAAGATCAATCCGAGTATCCCGGCCAGAACCACTGCCCGCACCACCTCTGTGACCAGAACCACCTGAGCCCGCCGAATGAAGTTGGCCGCGATCCGGTCTGCATCCACCACCACCAGAATATGGCCCAGGGAGTCCCCGCCGTTTCGCAGGACCAGGGGAGATTCGTACCGGAGGTCATCTTTGAAAATCAGCTTTGTCAGCCATCCAATCCTTTCTTTTCCAGATTCGATCCGGCGGCGGTCCGCAAGCACCCTCCCGAAATCATCCACCACCCGGGCCTGGATAATGGGGCCATAGGCCAGAAGGCCATTGACGATTCGAAAAGCAAGGGATTCATCCAGATCATAGGCCGCCTGAACCGCAGGCCCCTGAACTGTTTGAATGACCTGCTGCACCGTGAGGTCGATCTGCTCCCTCTCCTCGAGAAGATCGAGTCCGATCTGCACGGAACTGAAGATCAGCCCGACCGCAAGACCCGCAAGGATCGTAATGATGGCCTCCCGGCCCGAAAGTCGATGCCAGAACCTTACGCGCATGGAAATCTCTTCTATTCCGGAAGGGGAATCTCCCGATGTTCGGAGGCCAGTTTCAGATAGACATGGGCCGGAATCTCCAGAGCCTCGATGATCTCTTCATCCATCTCCTTTTTGAGCACTGCCGGGGTTCCAGCCACGAGATGGCGGGGGCCCACTTCCTGATTCTCCCGCACCACCGCGCCGGCCCCAACAATGGAGCCGGTCCTGATCTGCGCGCCGTTGAGTACCACTGAACTGATCCCGATCAGGCAGTTATCCTCGATGGTGCAGCCGTGAACCACGGCATTGTGGCCCACGGTCACATTCGCGCCGATGATCGCGGGCTTTCCCGGGTCCGCATGGATTGTGCTGTTGTCCTGGATGTTGGAATTCTTCCCGATTCTGATCGGGGCCTCATCCCCCCGGATCACGGTGCCGTACCAGACGCTCACATTGTCGCCCAGTTCCACATCCCCGATGACCACGGCCGTAGGCGCGATAAAGACATTTTCCCCCAGCACGGGCTTTTTCCGTTTATACTCCAGAATCATTCAATCTCCTTATTATTAGCTTTTCCGATTTTTAACCTTTTCGGTTTTTGGAATTTTCTACTTCCGCCCCATCTTTTTCAGCTCCCGGAGAATCTCCTCTCCAAAGACCCTGCACTGCCAGTTTCGAATCTCCTCGATCTCCTCCAGTCCATTCAGGTTTCTGGGATTTTTCACCGCGATTGCAGTGATCAGAGACCGGGTGCAGATGACCGCGGGATCGATATCGAGATGCCGGGACTTCGCATCCCGCCACCGCCGGATCACCTGAACCCGCTCCGGAACCTTTGGGGAGACCGAAGGAGCCCTTTTCCGGGGATAGACCGGCAGATCCTTCTCCGGAATTTCAATCGCGTCCTTTACCGTGTCCACGATCTCCTGTCCATACATCCGGATCTGCTTTTCGCTGATGGCCCCCAGGCTCGACAGCCGGCTCACATTCTTCGGCTTTGCCTTGGTGATCTTCAGGATGGAATCGTTGCTGAAGACCTTGAAAAGGGGGCGGTCCTTTTTTTCGGCCAGAGACATCCGATACTGCAGCAGGGCTTCCAGCACCGCAAGGTTTCTGGCCCCCATGCGTCCGGCCCCCTTGAACTTCAAGAAGAGCGGCTCCCCCTCTCCGGTATCCGCGCGGACCTGGCTCAACAGATCGCACTCCTCCTCCACCCAGAAGAGTCGATCCGCTTCTGTCAACCGATGGCTCAGTTTTTGAGCCAGGGGGATCAGATAGAGTACATCCTTTGCCGCATATTCGATCATCTCCTCGGGCAGGGGGCGCTTTGACCAGTCTTTTTTCTGAAACTTCTTGTCCAGTGAGACGTCAAACAGATTGGAGAGCGCGGATTCCAGCCCGGTCTCCCGCATCCCCAGAAACCGGCACGCGATCTGGGTATCAAAGAGGTTTTCGATCTCGATGCCGAAGTCCCGGTGTAAAGAGCGGACATCATAGTCCGCGCCGTGAAAGATCTTCTGCACGTTGGGATCTTTAAAAAGCGGCTTCAGCGGGGAAAGATCCTCGACCTTCAGCGGGTCGATCACCGCGGCCGCACCCTCCGCGCCGATCTGAATCAGGCAGACCTTCTCTTTGAAGTGGTACATGGAATCGGCCTCCAGATCCACGGCCACCATCTCTTTTCCCTCAAGTTTTTCCAAAAAAGACTTCAACCGGGCCGTTGTATCGATCATGCGGTATGAGAGGCTCTCGGTTTCACCCATTTTTTTCTCTTGACCCCTTTCTCCATTTCCCATAGATTGTTCATTTACGCTTTGCTGCGGCAAACCGAACTTCTTTTTAACCTGTTCAGGATATAAAAACAATGATCAATATAACATTGCCCGACCGAAACATAAAGTCCTTTGAAAATCCTCCCACCGGCCAAGAGATCGCCAAAAGCATATCAGAGGGCCTTGCCCGGGACACGGTCGCGGTGGAAGTGAACGGGGATACCATCGATCTCTATCGGCCCATCGACCATGATGCCGAGATCCGGCTGATCACCACAAAGGACCCCGAGGCACTGGAGATCATGCGCCACAGCGCGGCCCACCTCATGGCTCATGCGATCTGCCGGGTTTACAAAGACGCGCACCTGACCATCGGCCCGGTGGTGGAGGACGGCTTCTACTACGACATCGACATGGAGCCGGTCTCGGAAGAGGATTTCTCCAAGATCGAGGCCGAGATGAAAAAACTGGTCAAGGAGAAGCTTCCCATCCACAGAAAGGTGATCACCAAAAAGGAGGCCCTCGATTTTTATAAAGACGAGTCTTTCAAGACCGAGATGATCGAATCCCTTGCAGACGGAACCATCTCCTTCTACGAGCAGGGGGATTTCACCGATCTATGCCGGGGTCCCCATGTCCCCCACACCGGATTTATCAAATCCTTCAAGCTGACCAAGGTCTCGGGCGCATACTGGCGGGCAGATCCGAACCGGCCCCAGCTCCAGCGGATCTACGGCACGGCCTTCTTCGACAAGAAGGACTTGAAGGAGTATCTCCACTTCCTGGAGGAGGCAAAGAAGCGGAACCACCGGAAGCTCGGCGAGGCCCTGGATCTCTTCAGCTTCCACGACGAGGCCCCGGGGATGCCCTTTTTCCACGCCAGGGGGATGGAGATCTGGAACGCGCTGCTGGCCTACTGGAGAGAGGAGCATAGGGCCGCCGGCTATGTGGAGTCCAAGACCCCGATCATTTTAAACCGGGCATTGTGGGAGAAGAGCGGCCACTGGGAGAACTACCGGGAGAACATGTATGTGACCAAGATCGACGAGGAGGAGTACTCCATCAAGCCGATGAACTGCCCCGGCGGGATGCTCCTCTATGCCGGCCGGCCCCACTCCTACCGGGATCTCCCCCTGCGCCAGGCCGAGATCGGGCTGGTCCATCGGCACGAGCTGAGCGGCGTACTCTCGGGCCTCTTCCGGGTGCGGGCCTTTCACCAGGACGACGCGCACATCTTCATGACGCCGGATCAGATCGAGGCGGAGATCCTGGGGGTGCTGCAGCTCACAGAGCGGATCTACGGAACCTTCGGCCTCGGGTTCCATCTGGAACTCTCCACCCGCCCCGAAAAGTCGATCGGCACGGACGAGCAGTGGGAGATGGCGACCGAGGGCCTCCGGTCCGCTCTGGAACTCTACGGCCAGGATTACAAGATCAACGAGGGGGACGGCGCATTCTACGGCCCCAAGATCGACATCCACATCCAGGACGCGCTCAAGAGAACCTGGCAGTGCGGCACGGTGCAGCTCGACATGTCCCTGCCGGAGCGTTTCGATCTGGCCTACATCGGCAGCGACAACCAGCGCCACCGGCCCATCATGATTCACCGGGTGGTCTACGGCTCTATCGAGCGCTTCTTCGGCATTCTGGTGGAGCACTTCGCGGGGAAGTTTCCCCTCTGGCTCGCGCCGGTCCAGGTGATTCTTCTGCCCATCAACGATGATCTTGTCCCGTATGCCCGGGAGCTTTCGGAGAAGTTCACCCAGTTGGGGCTCAGATGCGAGGTGGATCATAGGACCGAGAGCCTCAACCGGAAGATCCGGGAGGCCCAACTACAGAATATCCCGCTGATCCTGACAGTCGGCGCGAAGGAGAAGGAGAAGGGTACATTATCCGTGAGAACCCTCGATGGAAATGTCCGCCACGGTCTGGATCATGAAAGCTTCTTCAACCGGGTCTTCGACCATATTGCCAAGCGGAAGATCGAACTGGAAATCTTTGCGGAATAGATAATTGAATCCTTTTGCCGATACCGTGCCCTATCCCAAGAAGAGGCGGCCCCTGCACCTCCTGCTGCCGATCTTTTATGCAATTGCCATCTTCGGCGCATCCATCATGCCGATACCGATGCAGAACAGGGTCATCGATATCCCCCACATCGACAAGCTGCTACACTTTATCGGGTACGGGATTCTCGGGGTTCTCATCTTCAGGGCATTTATCGAGCTGGGGCTTTCGGAAAAGCATCTTTTAAAAACCGTGGCGGCCGCCATCGTTCTCTCCTCGCTCTACGGCCTTACGGACGAGATCCACCAGTCTTTCGTGCCCCACAGAACCGCATCCTTTGCCGATTTTCTGGCCGACCTGGCCGGGAGTACGGCTATGGTGCTGCTCTATGAGATCTACGGCGGGGCCATTCCCCGACTCTGGCCCGAGATCCGGCGGTACTATCATGAAAAGAGCAAAAAAATTCACGGATTGACAAAACTGGAGGTTTTTTATAAACAGATGATCAGCAAAATTCGATCCAGTGGCGCGAACCGGTAAGGAGAATTGAAAAAATGGACAATGGCAACACGATCATCATCAATGGAAACGAGATCCCATTCGAGCCGGGAGAGACGATCCTTCAGGCAGCTCAGCGGAACAGCATCGAGATCCCGACCCTCTGCTACTTAAAAGGAGCATCTCCTACCGGCGAGTGCCGGATGTGCGTGGTGGAGGTGGAAGGGGCCCGAAACCTGGTCGCCTCCTGTGCGGCCCCGGCAGGAAAGGGCATGGTGGTTCAGACCGAATCCCCCCGCGTGGTGGAGGCCAGACGGCTGCTGCTCAAGCTGCTCCTCTCCTCTGGAAACCACAACTGTGCGGTCCGGAAATCGGACGATCAGGACTGGACCGGATTTCAGCTCTCGGTCCAAAAAGAGGACAGCTCCGCGGAACTCTGTCCGGCCTGGGGCGACTGTAAGCTCCAGAACCTGGCCTACCAGTACCAGGTGACCGGAGAGCAGTTTCCCAGGACCGAAACCCCCTACCCTATGGAGACGGTCAACCCCTTTATCGTTCGGGATTTCTCACGCTGCATCAAGTGCGGCCGGTGCGTCCAGGCCTGCTGCGACATCCAGGTCAATGACGCGATCAGTTTCGGATATCGGGGATCGAACACCAAGGTCATCGCGGCCGGTGACCGCCCTCTGAAGGATTCCGACTGCGTCTTCTGCGGCGAGTGCGTCCAGGCCTGCCCCGTGGCCACCCTGATGGAGAAGGATGCCCGATACCGAATCCGGCCATGGGAGACCGAAAAGGTGCGCACCACCTGCTCCTACTGCGGCGTAGGGTGCCAGCTCAACCTCCACGTAAAGGAGGGCGAGGTGGTTCAGGTGACTGGCGTAGAGGAGATCGCACCCAACTACGGCAGCCTCTGCGTCAAGGGCCGCTTCGGCTTCAACTTCATCAACGCTCCGGATCGGCTCAAAAGCCCGATGATCAAAAAGGAGGATGGAACCTTTCGGGAGGCCTCCTGGGACGAGGCATTGGACCTTGTGGCGGAAAAGTTCAAGGCGGTCAGAGATGATCACGGCCCCGACGCGTTCGGCCTGCTCACATCGGCCCGGGTCACCAACGAGGAGAACTATATCGCGCAGAAGTTTGCAAGAGCGGTGATGAAGACGAACAATGTCGATCACTGCGCCCGTCTCTGACACAGCTCCACCGTGGCCGGTCTGGCCGCAGCATTCGGAAGCGGAGCAATGACAAACACCATCGCAGACATCGAGGAGGCCGACGTGATCCTGATCACCGGCTCCAACACCACCGAGAACCACCCGGTGCTCTCCTCCTTTGTCAAACGCGCGGTCAAGTTCAGGGGCGCAAAGCTGATTCTGGTGGACCCGAGACGGATCAAGATCGCAGCCTACGCTCACCAGTGGCTGCGCCAGAATCTGGGCGCGGATGTGGCCTGGATCAACGGGATGATGCATGTGATCATCGAGGAGGACATCTACGACAAGACCTTTGTGGCGGAGCGCACCGAAGGATTTGAAGAGATGAAGAAGGTCGTGGAGAAGTTCACCCCCGAGTATGTGGAGGGGATCTCCGGCATCCCGGCACAGCAGATCATCGATGCGGCCCGGATGTACGCGGCCGCGGAAAAGGGAACCATCCTCTACTGCATGGGGATCACCCAGCACATCACCGGAACCGACAATGTCAAATCCCTGGCCAACCTCGCGATGCTCTGCGGCAACATGGGGATCCGGGGCGGCGGCGTGAACCCTCTTCGGGGCCAGAACAATGTCCAGGGCGCGTGCGACATGGGGGGCCTTCCCAACGTCTTCACCGCGTACCAGCCGGTGAACAATCCGGATGCGGTAAAGAAGATGGAGCAGAACTGGGGCGTCAGCGGAATATCCGACAAAGTGGGCTTAAAGGTTACTGAGATGATCCCCAAAGCCCATTCCGGCGAACTCAAAGCCCTCTACATAATCGGGGAGAACCCGCTGGTCTCGGACCCGGACCTCAACCATGCCGAGGCGAGTTTCAAACACCTCGACTTCCTGGTTGTCCAGGACATCTTCATGACCGAGACCGCACAACTCGCGGACGTGGTACTTCCTTCGGCCTGCTTTGCCGAAAAGGAGGGGACATTCAGCAACACAGAGCGGCGGGTGCAGCGGGTCCGGAAGGCCGTGGAGCCGCCCGGAGAGGCCAAAGACGACTGGTGGATCACCTGGGAGATCGCCCGGCGGATGGGCCATGAAACCGATCAATATATGGACAGTCAGGAGATCTTCGAGGAGATCCGGAAGGTGACGCCCTCCTACGCAGGCATCACCTACGAGCGGATCGAGGTGGAGGGTCTGCATTGGCCCTGCCCCACCACTGAGCATCCGGGGACCCCGATCCTCCATATCGGCCAGTTTCCCAAAGGCCGGGGCACGTTCCACGCGATCGACTACATCCCGCCGGCCGAGCAGACAGATGACGAGTATCCGCTCTACCTGACCACGGGACGGGTCCTCTACCAGTACCATACCGGAACCATGACCCGGAAGACCCAAGGGCTCAACGAAAGGGAGGGGGAGAGCTTTGTGGAGATCACCCCCCGGGATGCGGACCTGCTGAAGATCGGAGACGGCGCAATGGTTGAGATCGCCTCCCGCCGGGGCGCGATCCAGGCCCGGATCAAGATCTCGGACAAGGCTGTGGACGGAACCGTCTTCATCCCGTTCCACTTCGCGGAGGCGGCCGCAAACCGGCTGACCAATGCCGCGCTGGACCCGGTTTCGGGGATTCCGGAGTATAAGGTCTGTGCGGTGAAGGTCTCTGCTGCCGCTTAATTTCTGCCACAGAGGGGGGGGAATCGTTACTTCCTCCCCTTTTCTTCCTTCCTTTGGTTCTCTCCCTCCCCTCTCCTCCGATATCACAATATTTCTCTTTCTTGGCTTACTGCTGCAATTCCCGCATTGACAAAAGCGAAATTTTTGCCTAATACTGGGATATCAAGCTGAATGGGTGTTCCATAACTCTAACTACAGGAGGGTAAAAAGATGAAGAAGAGGTCAGGTCGTCCGGTTTGTATCATTTTGATTGCAGCAGTTGTTGCTCTGCTTTTCAGCACAGCATCTGCTCTGGCTCTCTGTGAAAGCTACACCTTTGGCGAGGAAGGGACTTCGCAGGAGGTCTTCTCTGATGGATTGACATGGGAGTTCACCGCAGAGAAGGGGATGTGGGTCCGCCGGGTGGAGACCCAGACGGGTCTTGGCTATGTGAACCATCCCCGCACCATTTATGCTGAGATCCTCGTCAACGGCACAGATGTCGCCTCTTTCCAGCAGACGCCCATTCTTCCCGCAGGTCAGGCAGCAGAGCGCTCCGTCAATACAGCCGCGGATTTCTATCTCAATGCAGGGGATATCGTTACCTACCGGATGTACGGCGGTACTCCTGAAACCCCGGGGGCTGTAATCGCGGGTGAGAATATGATCCGGCTCTGCGGTGAGGTGACGCGCAGGATCGGCGTCTCCATGGCCTCCATGAAGGAGAATGTCAAGGCTTCCATGAATGCCCCGGATGCCACCACTATGGGAATCACCCTCGGCCAGGAGTATGTCTGGCTCTCGGATATGAAAAGTGACAGAATTTATAAATATGACAACCAGGCGCAAGAGGTGGATAATTTCGATGCTCCCGGAACAGGGCCGGCAGGTCTGGCATTTGACGGAACCGATCTCTGGGTGGCCGATTTCTACACCAGCCGCATCTACCAGATCGATACCGAAGGCATCATCCTCAAGTTCTTTGATGCTCCGGGCTCAACACCTGCAGGCATTGCTTTTGACGGAACCGATCTCTGGAATACCGATTTTGAAAGCGGAAAGATCTTCAAGCTCGACACAGCCGGCATCGTACTCGCCAGCTTCAGCACCCCGGGATTCGGCCCCACCGGAATCACCTATGACGGAGAAAATCTTTGGGTTGCAGACATCTCCGGAAAGATCTTCAAGCTGAACACCAGCGGTGATCTCCAGGATGTCTTTGATGCTCCGGGAAAATTCCCGGGGGGGCTCTGTTTCTTTGAGGGCGATCTGCTCCATACGGATCTGGATGAGGGAAAAATCTATCAGATCGATGTATCCCAACCGCCGCCGGTCACCGTCGGCATGTCCAGAGAGCAGACCATCACTATCACCAATATGTCGCTCTATGCAGAAGAGGCGAGCGGAGATCTTGCGATCGGATCGATTACCATTGAAAGCAGAGGAGAGCCTTTCGGACCTTCTTCGCCCCGATTCCAGATTGTAGAGAATTCAGATTCTGTCTCCGGCAAAACATTATCTCCGGGGAGGAGCGCCTCTTTTAAAGTCCTTTTTGCTCCGGACTCCGCGGGAATGGAACAGGCGGTGATTATCATTCCGTCCAATGATCCCAATCAGCCGGTTCTTGAAATCCCCATTTCCGCGACAGCTACGGACTGCCTTGTGGTGAAAAATGATCTGAAGATCGCCCTTCCCTGCGTCGAATATGAAGGGGTTCGGTATCAATTCACCCTTGTTCCCTACGCCAACCCAGCAGACGCTGCAGGGATATACTGGAAAATCGATCAAGATACCTTTATGCAGAAGAATGATGGCGAGGAGAACGGGGATGATGAGCAGAACGGGGATGATGAGCAGAACGGAGATGATGAGCAGAACGGAGATGATGAGCAGAACGGAGATGATGAGCAGAACGGAGATGATGAGCAGAATGGGGATGATGAGCAGAATGGGGATGATGTCGAGGAAGAGTGTCTATCCGTGAACGATGACATTTCTCTCGATCTTTCCTGCGTCTGGTTTCAGGGGAACGAATATCAGTTCACCCTTGATTATTATCCCAATCCTGAAGATCTGGATGGCCTGTACTTCAAGCTCGATCTGGAGTCCTTCAGCCAGAGGTAGGACAGAAGAGAGAATGGATCTGATATTCTGAATATCTTCAGGTTCAGATCATCGCAAAGTCAAGGGGGAGGTCCGCTTTATCAGATCTCCCCCTCTTTGTTTTGGAGATTTCCTCTCATCCCACTCAAAACCGATTCCAAATCTCATCTTGGGCATCTCCACACAAAAAAATCCTCTCGAACGCAAACATTTTTCTGCGCTCGAAAGGATTTTCTATTGCATTCTTCTTTAAATCGAGGGGAAAAGAAGAATTGAAGCTGTTGAAAAAGAGGGGTTCTACCGTTTCGAGAACTGGAACCGCGCCCGAGCCCCTCGCTGGCCGTACTTCTTCCGCTCCTTCTGGCGGGGGTCCCGCTTGACAAAACCGGCTCTTTTCAGCACCTGCCTCAGATCCGGGTCCGCCTCCATCAGGGCACGGGTGATCCCATGGCGGATGGCTCCCACCTGGCCCGACATCCCGCCGCCGCTGACCTTGACGCGGATGTCATACGACTCCTGATTGTTGGTCAGGGCCAGGGGCTGGATCATGATGAGCCGTGCGGCCTCGGTGTTCACATAATCTTCAAAGGGGCGATCGTTGATGGTGATGGTTCCGCTGCCCGGCATCATCCATGTCTTGGCCACCGATGTCTTTCGCCTTCCCGTTGCGTAATAGGTCTGTCCTTTTTCCATTAATATCCCCGGTTCATGCGTTTATTTGGGTTTGACATTTAATTTGTTATCATGATCAGATCTTCAGGGCTTCGGGCTGCTGGGCCTCATGCGGATGCTGCTCCCCGGCATAGACCTTGAGCTTCTTGATAAGCTTTCTCCCCAGACGGTTTTTGGGGAGCATGCCCCGTACCGCAATGCGAATCACATCTTCAGGCTTCTTGGCCAGCATCTCCTTGACGCTGATGGTCTTGAGACCGCCCATATAGCCGCTGTGGCGATAGTAGTTCTTCTGATCCATCTTTCTGCCGGTCAGCACGATCTTCTCCGCATTGATCACGATCACATGATCCCCCATGTCCGCATGGGGGGTGAAGAGCGGACTGTGCTTTCCCCTCAGCCGGATCGCAATCTGGGTAGCCAGCCGGCCCAGCACCGCATCCCGAGCATCCACTACGCACCACTTCCCCTTGTTGTCCGACGTTCTTGCGCTGTATGTGTATCCCTTCACGATCACCACTCCTTAAATAAAAAATAATCAAATATATGTAAATAAAAAAGGCTTCTCTGTCAAGAAAAAAATGGCTGATCCCCCTTGGAACAGCCTCTAAATTTTTAAGAATATATTTTTTCGGCTCCGATGGCAAGGATTTTTTTACATCGAATGAGATCTTCCCAAATATGCGCTTTTGCTATTTTCCTTTTCACAACTTCATGGTATGGGATGAATATGAGCGCATTGAACCAGCGACATATCCGATGGCTCCATACGGAGATCGACCGATGGATCGCAGATGGCCTCCTTACACAGGAACAGGCCGCAGCTATCCGCGGTCGATACCCCTCGTCCGCGCCCGAAATCCCCTGGGGAAAGATCATCTTCTCCGGCATCGGCGCGATCCTGCTGGGGCTGGGGGTGATTCTGCTCTTTGCCTACAACTGGGATGGGATGCACCGGTTCCTCAAGCTGGGGATCATCTTTGGCGGACTCTTCATCTCCCACGGCATCGGATACCGGCTTCGCCGGGAGCAGGGTACATATTGGGTTGCCGGCGAGGGGTTCCATGTACTGGGGATCATGCTTTTCGGGGCCGGTATCTGGCTGATCGCGCAGATCTATCACATCGACGAGCACTACCCCAACGCGTTTCTCTTCTGGGGGCTTGGTGCGCTGGGGATGGCCTGGGCCCTTCCCTCCACGGCCCAGGGGATTGTCGCGGCCATCCTGCTGACGGTCTGGCACGGAACCGAGGGGATCGGCTTTTCCCATCCCAATGGGATCGGTCTGCCGCTGATCATCGGCGGGATTCTCCCTCTGGCCTGGCTACAGCGGTCCAAAGCGCTTATGACCATCGGGACCATAGCCGGTCTCACGGCATTGAGTTTTACCTGCGGCAATATCGCAGAGGAGATCATTGTTCCGGTTCTCTTCTGCTGGGCCTGTGCGCTGATATCACTGCCGTCGAATCTCTTTGCAACCCGAATGGAAAAGAATGGTTTTGAAGATGCAGCGCTGCCGCTGGCCGGATTGGGATGGATCATCTATTTGACGCTGCTTTACATTCTCACCTTTCCCGGGGCCGAAAATCTGATCGGGTTGGATACCTATGATGAGATCGCCATGCTCTGTTTCTTCCTCTCTTTTCTTGTGGCCGCATCTCTGGTAGGAAGATGGCTGTACACCCTGCTTCAAAAAAAGAGCGGTCAAGACCCGAAAAGCCGATCTCTTCCGGAATGGCTGTCAGCCATTGGTGTGTGCGCGGGTCTGGGAATCCTTTTTCTTCGGATCACGGTGATGCGCAACATCGATGACTGGGGAGGTGCTGCCCTTTTCAACCTGATCTTCCTCTATCACGCGATGGCGCTGATCGCCATCGGAAGCCGGACCGTCAGCATGAGAAGAACCGCGGCCGGATGTCTGCTTCTCTCCCTCCTGGTCATTGCCCGCTATGTGGATCTCTTCGACAGCCTGCTGGTCCGGGGAATCATCTTCTTTCTGACGGGAGGCGCGATCTTTGGTGCGGGCAGCTTCTACACCAGCGCAAAAAAGAGGAAGGGCAAAGCTTCATGAGACGAACCGCCATCCTCCTGACCATCGCATTCCAGTTCCTGGTGCTGGGGTACATGGCCGCCAATCAGGAGCTGATCCGGACCCGGGGCCGGACCGTCTATCTGAAGACCGCACCGGTCGATCCCAGAGACCTCTTCCGGGGGGATTACGTCCGCCTCTCCTATGAGATATCGACCGTTTCCAAAAATCTGCTGCGGGGCGATCTCCCTCAACATATGGAGGATAAGGGATATAAGGTCTATACTGTCCTGAAAACGGAACCGGACCGGACCGCAGAAATCTTATATGTCACGGACCGGAAGCCGGAGCAGGGGATCTTCATCCGGGGACGGATCGCGCAGAACTGGCGGCTGCGCAGCTCGGGGCGTGCCGTGGGGATACACTACGGCATCGAGTCCTATTTTGTGCAGCAGGGCAAAGGATTGGAGATGGAAAGAAAACGGGGCGGCCCCGGAGATGTTCAGATCCCGATGGAGATGGCCGTTGCGGTCGATCAAAAGGGATCTGCGGTCATCAAAGGGCACCGGTGGAGCGATCTGGGCATCGGCATTCGGATGATCCGGACGGCCGGAAGATCCGACGGGGAGGAGCGCGATAGTGCAGCCGTGGAAGTAACGCTCATGAATGCCTCGGATTCACCGCTTCTCCTTGCGGATACCGATGATCACCGATATTTCCGGCTGGTGCCGGTGGTCTGGGCAAAAGAGGCGTGGGAACTTGCCCATCCTCCTGCAGGGCCGCGGAAGAGCCTTCAAAGGGAGGATCTGATCCGTCTTGAGCCCGGGGAAAAGAGATCCATTCAATTCGACCTCACCTCTCCCCATTGGCATGTGATCGGAAATGAAGGCATTCCAAAAGAACTTGGGGAACTTCCGTTATCTGAAATGTTTCGGTGGGTCTATCAGTCTCCGGCGCCGGAGGATGTCGATCATCTGGATGTCGGGGGGGATTTTTGGCAGGGAAGCATTCGCTCCCGGGCGTTTCATGGTCGGGGAGCCATCGACTAACAGTTCTGGCACAGGCATACGCCTTCATCATCGTAATCAGGAATATAATCAAGCTCTGAGACAGAAACATTGATGTTTTCTGATACTTTATCACCCAAAATCGTTTTAAACCTGTTTTTGAGAAGATCGAAGACGATATCTTTGTCAAACTTCTTGAATTCCGTATATATAAGCCTCAAAAATCGATCATTCGAGGGGCTCAAATTTTGTTTTCCGCTTTCCCACCTGGAAATGGTGGCTTGATCCACGCCCATTATTTCTGCCAACTCCTTCGATCTCATCTGTAGATTTTTCCGCAAATATTTAACTTCCTTACCATTCAACAGACTTGATTTATCAATCAGCTTCAACCCAATCAAGGTATTCAATTTGAACACAGATGGCAGACGAACCAATTCCTCGCCGCAAGCAGGACAATGATAGACTTCGATCAGATCGATCAAAACATTATCCAACCCTGATTCCTCATAATGGTAATTTTGAATAAGGCCATAAGTCATTTCAATGTTGCAAAAACAGCATTTCATCAATATTCACCCAACCATTTAAAAAACAGTTACACACAACACGTCGGGATCATCTTCATTGAAGGTGGCAACAAAGACCAGATCATCTCCATCCAATTTTTTTCCGACATTCTTCGATATAGTTTCGGGCATCCGGATCATCCCCGCAACACTCAAAATGGTTCAGCGCCTTTTGGAACTCGCCCATATTCATGAGGCTGACGCCGGCTCCCATATGCAGCGGCAAATTGTCCGGAAACCGTTCATTGCCCTGGGAAAACCATTCCATAGCCTTTCCATGATCCCTTCTCTTCTGTGAGAGCAGCCCCAGCCCCAGATAGGCGCGGGGGTCATCGCCGTAGGTCAATGCCCGTTCGAAAAGTTCCGCTGCGATCCCGTCATGTCCGGAAACCTCATCTATCGCATAATCCCCGTGGCTGAAGGTCATGCCGAGCCGGGAGAAGAAATCGGCATGTCTGGGATAGAGGCGCTCATCATCGATCAATTTCAGGGAACGGGCGAAATCGGGCAGGGAATCGTAAAAACTTTCCCGAAGCTTTTTCCCAAAGGATAGAATCATCTCCTGGGTCAATTCCGGATCGACCTGGAAATAGAGGATGTCCTCGATGGGATTGAGCCAGATGTCATCGGTGATCCCGGCCTTTTTCTTATAGCTTTCGTAGAGGAGCGTACCGGGAAAGAGGGCGAGGATGTAGAAGATCACGCTCAGAGGCTGGATCGCCTTCATCAGCGCGATGGTCTCCTCGATGCTCTTCCATGTCTCGCCCGGAGAGCCGTAGATAAAGTAGGCCCTGGCCATTATTCCAAAGGACTGGGTGAGCCGGAAGGCTTTTTCGATCTGTTCGAAAGTGATGTTTTTTCCCAGCACATTCCGGATCTTTTCAGAGCCGCTCTCCACCCCGTAACTGATCTGCATGCAGCCGGCCCGGCGCATCCAGAAGAGCATCTCTTCATCCACATGGCTCACCTTGGAGATCGCGGCCCAGGAGATGTCGAGGTTTCGGTCGATGATCTTTCGGCAGATCTCGATGACCCGGCGGGGCTGCATGGTAAAGATATCATCGGAGACATAGAAGTGGCTCACGCCTTTTCTGTAGAGCATCTCCATCTGATCCACAAAGTAGTCTGCCGAATGGAACCGCACCTTATTTTTCCAGAAATCCGGAGAGCCGCAGAAGGTGCAGCGGCTCGGACATCCCCTTGTCAAAGAGAGATGGGTATAGGTGAAATACTTTGCAGGATTGGGCGTTTCATCCGGTTCGGAGATGAGATCGGCCTCGGGGCTGCATTCCGGCTCGCCATCTCTTCGGAACGCGAGGCCGTCGATCCCCTCAGGTATCCCCTCCCCTTCTCCTTTTCCCTCCTGAAGAAAACGGACAAGCTTCAGAAAACTTTTCTCCCCCTCTCCGAGGACAACATAATCGACTGTGGGAAAGTAGCTCAGGAAATGGAACCAGAGATAGGTGGCACTCACCCCGCCGAAGACGATCTTTACATTTTCATCGATCTCCTTTGCCACCTGCGCTATCTCGATGCCGCCCCAGCGATTGGCGTTCAAGATGGAAAAGCCGATGATGTCCGACTTCTCCTCCCTCAGGAGATCTTTGATCTTTTCCGGAGTTTGGGCCCATCCCTGGAGGTTCAGGATCTTTACATCACAGCCATTCTCCTTTAAAATCGCGCCGATGGAATAAAGGCCCATCGGCACAACACTCACATCTTCGGTATGGATGCGATTCTCCAGACAGTAGGGATAGATCAGCAGTATCTTCAAAAAAGGCCTCTTAAATCCGGTATCTCGTTGTAGATCTTCAGCACCGACTGCTCCTTGTCCTTCACCTCGATCATCACATCGACCGCCAGATCCCGGACGATTTCATAAAATGCTTTAAAAGCTTTCATGTCCACCGTCTTGGAATGAGCCCCCGCATGTTTGCCGGGCCACTGATCCGAATAGTGGAGTTTGGGCCTGCCGTCCTCAGCCTTCCAAGTCTCCATCGCTCGTTGGATGATCTTTTCAATCGGACTCTTTTCTGTAAAAGGATGGCATGAATGGTGAAAGATGTCAAATACGGCCGGGATGCCGAGATCGACCGCAATGGCATGGACATCGGCTGCGGTGTAGTTCTTCTCGTCGTTTTCCACGATCAGCCGCGTTTTCACCCGGTCCGGCAGCCGCTGGAAGTTCTCTTTGAAGCGGAGAATAGAAGCGGCTTTATCCCCATAGACCCCGCCGATGTGCAGAACGATCTTATGGCTCATGTCAGGGGCAAGCGCATCCAGCAGCGCGGCGTGGTAATCCAGCTCCCGTATGCTGTTTTCCACCACCTTCTCCTTTGGGGAGTTGAGTACCGTGAACTGTCCCGGATGCATGGAAATCCGCATTCCGGTCAATCGGATCAGATTTCGAAGTTTATCGATTTCCGGCGCAAGGGCAGTCTCCCAATCCAGAGAAAAGGATTCATGGGAGGCAAAGGGTATGGTCTCAGAAGAGATGCGGAAGAGATGGATGGCATGATCCCTGTTCCACTCCAGAATCGCGGCCAGGCGGCCGAAATTCTCCCGGGCCAGCTCTTCTATCCGCTCCCGCGTGGCGTTTTTCAAGCGGCAGGTGCGGTTGGGAGAGGGAAGAATTGTATTGATGCAGGCATATCCGATGCGGATCAAAAGGCCTCTTTCCGGTATGGATCAGGAGAAGAATTCATCAAATGGTTCATCATAGGGTTTCAATTGTCCGGATGAAATGTTTTTCAGGAGATGTTGCCCGATTTTCTCTGCCGAATCCATTTTTCGATATCGGAGAAGGAATCGTAATCCAGGATCAACTCGACGAGTTCGAATTGATCCTCCGGGGGAAGCCCTTTCAGAATTTTCAGATCATCCACGGGAAGCCGATACTTTTTCATCAGCATACGGTTCAGAATGTTGAAACGCTCTTCCTGAAGCCCTTCTTCCTTCAATATCTGCTTAATCATAACTGTCTCCTTCCGATTATCCATTTCCCGAAGAATCTGATCCCGTGCCGCCGCATCTATTTCGGCATAGATGTCGATGAAAAGCTTTGGATCGTCTCAGGCAGTATCCATTCCAAAGTTTCCCGCGGGAAGTCCAGGAAGAGATTTTTGAAGTTCTGATCATGGGGGATATTTGTCACTACAGATCCATTTCCTTTATCGTTGAAAAACCAGGGCTGATATGTTCTTCTACAGAATAGGCCAAAATCAGAAAAATATCAATGGGCATGTTGATCATTGCGATTCCCGGGGTTCCGGAAACCTGAACAAGAGGAATTTGCCGTTTCATCATCCGGCCTTTTG
>JAABSZ010000006.1:0-56705 GCA_011390135.1 Desulfobacteraceae bacterium
AAGCTACCGAGCAAGTCACCCCGGAAGTTACCACGGAGGCTACCACGGAAGCTACCGAGCAAGTCACCCCGGAAGTTACCACGGAGGCTACCACGGAAGCTACCGAGCAAGTCACCCCGGAAGTTACCACGGAGGCTACCACGGAGTACCGAGCAAGTTACCGAGCAAGTTACCGAGCAAGTTACCACGGAGGCTGAGGAGAAAGCAGAAAGGGTAAAAAAAATAATAGAATTTTGCCAGACGCCGAAGAGCAGCAAAGAAATACAGAAACATATTGGAATCAGAAACAGTGAATATTTCAGGAAATACATCCTCCGACCATTATTGGAGAAAGAGATTCTAGCCCCCACGATTCCGGACAAGCCAAGCAGCCCGAACCAAAAATACTACGCCCCAAACGGACACCCCCCGAAATGAACGACACCGCAACCATCATCTCGAAAGTCTGGAGCTTCTGCCACACCCTCAGAGACGACGGCGTGGGCTACGGCGATTATCTGGAGCAGCTCACCTATCTGCTCTTTCTCAAGATGGCCGACGAATACAGCCGGATCTACAAAAAAGAGGTCGGCATTCCCCCGGAATACAACTGGGAGAGCCTGAAGAGCAAAAAGGGCCCGGACCTCGAAACCCACTACATCAAAACCCTCCGGGAGCTGGGGAGACAAAAGGGGATGATCGGCCAGATCTTCGTCAAATCCCAGAACCAGATCCAGGACCCGGCAAAACTCTACAAGATCATCCACATGATCGACGCGGAGGACTGGGTCATGATGGGCGCGGACGTAAAGGGCGACATCTATGAGGGCCTCCTGGAGAAGAACGCGGAGGATGTGAAGAGCGGCGCCGGCCAGTACTTCACCCCCAGAGCCCTGATCCGCGCGATGGTCCAATGCATCCGCCCCGAACCCAGCAAGACCATCGCGGACCCCGCGTGCGGCACCGGCGGCTTCTTTCTCGCGGCCTACGACTTCCTGATCGAAAACTACAGCCTGGACCGGGACCAGAAAATCTTTTTGAAAAACCGCACCTTCTTTGGAAACGAGATCGTGGCCAACGCGCGGCGGATGGCGCTCATGAACATGTTTCTGCACAACATCGGCGAGATCACCGGAGAGCCGGCCATCTCCGCCAACGATGCCCTGATCGCAGACACCGGAGCCCGGTACGACTACGTCCTCACCAACCCGCCCTTCGGCAAGAAGAGCAGCATCACCATCACCAACGGCGAAGGCAAACAGGAGAAAGAGGATCTCAAGTACAACCGGCAGGACTTCTGGGCCACCACCTCCAACAAGCAGCTCAATTTCGTCCAGCACGTCCGCACCCTGCTCAGGACAACCGGAGCCGCGGCCGTGGTGGTTCCCGACAACGTCCTCTTCGAAGGCGGCGCAGGAGAGACGGTCCGGCGAAAGCTGATCCAGACCACGGATCTGCATACCATCCTCCGCCTGCCCACCGGCATCTTCTATGCACAGGGCGTGAAGGCCAACGTCATATTCTTCGAAAACCGGCCGGCCGCCAAAGACCCCTGGACAAAAGAGATATGGTTTTACGACTTCCGCACCAACATCCACTTCACCAAAAAGAAGAACCAGATGACCTACGAAGACCTCAAGGAGTTCATCGAGTGTTACAATCCGGGAAACCGCCATAACCGCACCCAGACCTGGTCCGAAACCGACCCGGATGGCCGATGGCGCAGATTTCCCCGGGAGGAGATCCTGGCAAGGGACAAGACAAGCCTCGACATCTTCTGGATCAGAGACAAAAGCCTTGCGGACCTGGAGAACCTGCCGGACCCGGATCTGCTGGCCGAATCGATCATCGAAAACCTGGAGGCGGGGCTGGAGAGCTTCAAGCAGATTGTGGAAGCGATCAACGGGGCAGAATGATCACAGGAGAATCACCATGAAAGAAAGAACGGTCGATATCTGTTTTCCGATAGATGAAAATATACTGTTGTCTGCCAGACAATCAAAAGAAGAATTCAAAAAAGAGATTCTCTATTTAACGGCCTTGCATTTCTATCGGAAAAGAAGACTCTCGCTGGGAAAGGCCGCTGAGCTTGCGGGATATAGGCGGATGGAATTTATCGAGAAGCTGCAGCGGGAAAAGGAGTACATCTTTGATTATACCGATGCGGAAATCGAAGAGATATTTGAAGATGCGGATAAAATCGAATGATGGTGCTCAAATCCAATATCGGAGATTACAACGAGTGCATTTCCACAAAACCGGCATTCAGCCAGAGCCGATGAAGCCTGCCCATAGGATCAGATATGTCAATCAAAGAACAACTCAAAGACGAAATCGATCACCTTGATGAACATTATCTGGAGCTGCTTCATAAAATCATCCGCCAGTTTCCCCATGCTCCGGAAAAGCATCAGGAAGAAAAGAGCGGTAAAAAAGTTGCGGCCCTTTTTAAGGAGATCGCCGACGCGGGGGACATCGGGATTCGAAATCCGGAGAAATGGCAGCAGGAAAATCGGAAAGATCGACCTTTGCCATTCAGAGAGCAATAATGGTACTGGACAGCTTTTCTTTCAATATCAACCTGTAGTATTTTTCAACAGAATGGAGGATTTCCCATGAAAAGAGCAAGCTGGATCTGCACAATATCGGCCTTCCTTCTGGCATCAACAATTTCAACCGCATCAATGGCCGGTTCCTTATGCACCTGCGAGGACTGGGACAAGGACGGCCGATATGGCGTCGTGCTGAACCGAGACGGGAAAAAGAGCGTTTTGCAGTCCAACAGAGGGGATTACAGCGAGTGCATGGGGATTCTGGCAACCCTAGAGCAGTGCCAAACCGTCCCTGTCTCGGAGCCGAATGCCTCCCTATGCACCTGCGAGGACTGGGACAAGGACGGCCGATATGGTGTTGTGCTCAACAGCGACGGCAAAAAGAGCGTCTTGAAATCCAACAGGGGGGATTACAACCAGTGCATGGAGGTTCTCGCGACATTGGATCAGTGCCAAACAGCGCCTGCCCCGGATCTGAATGCATCCCCATGCACCTGCGAGGACTGGGACAAGGACGGCAGATACGGTGTCGTGTTCAACAGCGATGGCAAAAAGAGCGTACTGAAATCCAACAGGGGGGATTACAGCCAGTGCATGGCGGTTCTGGCGACCCTGGATCAGTGCAAACCTGCCCCTGCCCCGGATCTGGCCGGCTCCATCTGCACCTGCGAGGATTGGGACAAGGACGGCCGCTTCGGTCTCGTACTCTATCAGGCTCGAAAAGAGAGGCCAAAGGTGTTGAAATCGAACGTGGGGGATTATTATAAGTGCAACGCCTTCAAATCGAACCTGGATAAGTGCAGCCAAGCGGGAAACCTCTGTGCCTGTGAGGACTGGGACAAGGATGGCCGTTTCGGTGTGGTCTTGTACCAGGGCGTCGGCGCGGAAAAGCCTGTGGTGCTCAAATCCAATATTGGAGATTACAACGAGTGCATTTCCGCCAAACCGGCATTCAACCAGTGCCGATGAAGCTCGGTCATAGAAGAGGAGATTTTTCATCAAGATGGCAACAAAAAAGAAGAAAAAGAGAAAACGAAATCCAAAAAGAAAAACCCTGAAAGCCAAACTTGCAGAAAAGAAGGGGATAAACCCCATTGCCTTTACCACCACCGGCGAAGCCTTTCAGCCCGTCCGCATACATTATGAAGTCTCCGACCCGGAGACCCTGCAGAAGCGGTTTTCGGAGATGGAGTGCATGGATTACGACCCGAATGAAAAGCGGTGGGTCTGGGGGTATACCGGAGAGGCCGAAAAACTGGAATTCGAACAGCGGCCCATCACGGAAAACCCGATCGTGCTGGGGGAGTTCATCGCCTCAGATGGCGGGGAGTATGTTCTGAATCTCCGATCACCGGAGAGAGCCGTCAAAGCGATCCAATTCTTCGACGAATATGTTCCCCGCTCCGCGGCCCAAGCCACCCATGTTTCCGCCAGCTATAAATTGTTCAGCCTGGCGGAAGCGACTGCATTGCCCTCATTGCACCAGTTTTTCGAAAAAGGAGAACTGAACGTAAAAGACCCTGAAAAGATCACCCGGAAACTCATCGAACTGAAAGCCAGTACGGATGATGAAGCAGAGCAGAAAAGAGTCGTCGATCAATATATTGAAGAACTCGCAAATGAAAAAATCCCGGAGATCGAAAAATTTTCGATACACTATTATGAGGACGGAATCGAAGCGCTGCAATTCTCTCTGTCGATCCATAAACGGGTGGCTTTGGAACACTGGAAAGGGAATACCGGCTATACACCAATGAATGCGGTACAGGACATGACAAGATTATGATGATCAGATCCGATACATGGGGATCTGGCCGTGGACATATCCGCCTTTTCCACAAAGTGCCACAATTATTGCGGAGGTGATTTGATGAGCAAAGAAATCCTTACGCCCGAGAGGCTTCGAACCCTGCTGGCGAGCTTCAAAAAGGAACACGGAAAGGAGTATCGCCTGCGCATGATCGGCTATTTCGGCTCTTATGCCAAAAATACCGCTAATTTTGAAAGCGATGTGGATATCGTATTCGATACGGACGCCCCCAATCTGTTCATGACCGTAATGATGAAACAGGATCTGGAAAATTGGCTGGGAAGACCGGTGGATGTGCTGCAGTTGCGGGGCTTGAGCAATCCCCGGCTAAAGGCGAGAATCGAGAAGGAGGCAGTGTATGTATGACCCGGAGGTGCTGGTCGATAAGCTGAAAACAGTGCTGGATGCCCTGGAAAGAATGCCGAGCAGTTGTTCGATATCTGCGAGAAAGATATTCCGGACTTGATCGAAACGATCAGGAGAATGATCAAGGACATTGAAAGTTCAGCCGATAAAAACCCTTAAAATCATAATCGCAGGCAAATAACAAGCCCCGCATCCAAAAAGAACGCGGGGCTTGCTGTATTAAAGGGTTTTGTTTTCAGCGGACGATCAACAGCATCGCCGCCTGAGAATGATCAATAGACGGTCGTCGGCTCCATCACGATGACCGGCTCGACATTCGCGTCGCTTTTCAGCTCCAGACGGAACTTGCTCTTGCCGACCTTTGCGCCCTTGGCCGTCACGTTCCAGGAGAACACCTCGCCCGGCGGCAGGGACTTGATGGTCGCGAAATCGACATTCTGGCCTTTTGCGCTCACCTTGGTGTCGCCTTCGCCGCTCACAAAGGTGAGTTCCGGCGGCAGCTTTCCGACCAGCTTGATATTCAGATCCTCGGCCGAGCCCTGATTCTTCACCCTGATCTCGTAGACCGTCTCCTGCCCAACCTTCACCGGATCGACCCGGTCAATGGTCTCGATGAGGATTGCGGGGATACCGAGGACATTGGTGGTGACCTTTGCGACCCTGGCCATTGCGCAGTAGGCATTGGCCGCAGCCTCGATGGTCAGCTTGCCGATATCGGTCGCGTCATAGGTGACGGAGAATTCCCGGGACTCGCCGCCATCCAGCCTGCCGATGTCGAACTGATCCCCCTCCATCTCCACTTTCTGAGTGGAGGTGGTCATATTCTTGATGGGCTGGGGCAGACTCAGCTTCACCACGGTTTTAAAGGCCGGAATGTCGCTGGTGTTCTCCAGGCGGATCTTGTAGGTGAGGGAGCGGCCCAGATACTCCTTCATGGGGCCGTCCATGGAAAGAGCCAGCTCCGGCTTGACCAGACGGACCCCGCTTCTGTCGGAATGGACGGTCAGTTTCCCGGTGGTCGCGCTGGCCCGTCCTGAAAATTCTGTGGGCTCTCCGGCCTTGATCATGACCTGCTTTTCCACCTTCTGTCCGCTGCCCAGGGATTCCACGGGGATGGAGACATTTCCTTTCCCCTCCTGCGGGGAGATCCCCTCGGGAAGCTCCTCTTTGATGGTCGCCTTTCCGGTTTTGCCTGTTCCGGTGTTCTCCAGAGTA
Organism: Desulfobacteraceae bacterium; assembly: GCA_011390135.1. Taxonomy (GTDB): domain Bacteria; phylum Desulfobacterota; class Desulfobacteria; order Desulfobacterales; family JAABSP01; genus JAABSP01. Next base: position 5,923 of record JAABSZ010000006.1, read on the forward strand.
TAGACCATGTTGACATCGTCGCAGACATAGGCGATGTCGATGGTCTCGCCCTCGGTGTTGACGATCTTCCGGGTCAGCTCCAGCTCAGGCTTCACAATGTTGAAGGTGTTGCACAAAGAGGGCTCGAAATCGACGATGATGCAGGATCGGGCCTCTCCCTGATCCTTGGCCACGGCCTGCACCTGGATGGTGCGGCTCTCACCCGCGGCGAGGGTTCCGAGCTTCCACTCGTTCCGGTAGGTCTTCTCCTCTTGTTTCCTATCCGATTTGTCGCCGTAGGTCTTAAGATCCTTCTTCTCATCCACAACGATCAGATCGACGCTCTCCACCTCGATGTTGTCGGTGAGGTACTCCTTGATCACTACCTCGTGGACCGGGTACTGGGTCTCGTTGGTGATCCGAAGCGTGTATTCATAGGATTCGTTTGCGCGAACCTGCTGCAGCCCCTCCCGCTCCAGAACGATCTGGCCGTCGCCCCCGGGTGCGGGAAAGGTGAGTGCCGATACCATTCTGTCACCTTCGCGATATTCACGCTGCTGCTCTCTTGTGCCATCTTTTTCCTGTCGCTGCTGCTGTGCTTCCTTTCGGGCCTGCTCCTCCTTCTGCCGGCTCTGCTGCTGCTGAGCCTCTTCATCTACGCTGACCACCCGATAGGTGCGCCGGATGTACTGCCGTGATTCCCCCTCCTCATATTCCGGAAGGTTTTCGAGTTCCTCCTGGGTTCCGGCAAAGACCACATAGTCGATGCCGCGCTGCTGCAACTGATCGTAGGGCACGATCACCTTGTCCTGGCCGAGCCCCAGAAATCCGCCGATCTCTAAAACCGCATAGATTTTTCCGTCCGGGGTGACGATGATGTTTTCCACATCGCCGACCTCCTCGCCCTGGACATCCCGGACCGCAAAGTCGACGATCTTCATGGCCTCGGACCGTTTGGCATTCTCCTGTCCGCTCTGGGCGAAAGCCAGGGGTAGCGCCAGCATCAGTACCATCAGAAAGATCACCAATTGAAATCCTCTTTTTCCTGCCACGTTTGCCTCCTTTTGAATTGGGGTTGATGTTCTCTTCTGCCGCTTGTGGAATTGTGCATGTTCCTGCTTATCCATGTTACACTTCCCCCTCCATATGGATATACGGCCCAATGCTTATTCTCAGCCATTGATGAAGGTATATTGCCGTGCCGATTCCTGAAAGCGGACCGTAGCGTATGGGAGCGGTTTGAAGATACGGTTTTTTTCCGGGAAAAATACCTTACTCCACTAGTTGATCCTTTTTAAAACCTGGGGCAGAATAGGTGCAGGAAATGGTTTATGGGAATAGTGGCGTGATTTTTTAAAACGGGAGAATGCAATGAAATTTAGAGGTCTTTCCAACCTTTGCCCATATCTTTGCTCATTTCTGGCAGGCTTTCTGCTGCTGGGAATGGCCGGTGTTCAAACCCTGCAATTCAAAGAGTCCTTTTCGCTGATGAATGTGCTGCTGCTGCTTGTAATCCTTTTGGCCTCCGGCGTCGGGATCTTCCGGGAGATCTGGGATGACAGAGAAGAGACCCTGGTGAGAACTTCCCGGGGGATGCGCTCCTCAGCACACTTGTTGAAGGGGGCCTTACAGACGGTGATCGCGACCGGGGAAGCCCAGGTCGAGGAGGGGCTGGAAGAGATCGAAAAGGCCGAGGATGCAACAAGGCAATTGAAAAAGGCTGGGCTTTATGCCCACCAGATCCGTTCGGATCTCAAACAGTTCAGTTGGCTCTGGCAGCGAATCTCCCGGAACATCTATCAGTTTGAAAATGCCAAAAAGGATCGAGCGGTTCCATTTGAAACCGATGAACTGGCATCGGAGATGGACAAGACCCTGCGGTCTATGGAAAAGCATTTTATTCTGCAGACCGACAAGATCTCGGCCGCATCCCGAACCTTAGTAGCATGGAGAGGCAATGCCAGAAGGCGGACATCGGCCGCAAGAATCGGTGCAAAGCGGTTCGAGCGGATGGATTACCACATGGATCTTTTTGCTGAATATGCGGATCAGATCATTGCGCTCTTTGGCGGCGGCCGAGAGGAGGGCCCGGAAGGGGAACGGCTCCAGCGATTTTTCCAAGAGCCGAACCCCTTTACCGGATTTGCATGGGGGGAGGGCCGCTATGCAGCTCCGGACCGTATCTTGTCCGGAGATGATCTGCAAGGCGGAGAATCGGACGGAAACCGAGGCCCCGGCGCAGAGTGCGACGCCAACGTGATCTTCTTAGACCTGCGGCGGCTCGAAAACTGACCGCCACCGGCAGAATCGCTCCACCTGATCCTTTCCGTGGGGTGCGAGTTCTTCTATCACCTCTTGGGCCGGCTTCTCGCGGATGCTCTTTTTGGTGAAAAATTTGTCGGCATAGCAGACGATCTCCTCCTCCAGAGTTCGGGGGAGCATATCCCGATGGGGCAGGGGAAGGTTATGCCGGCCGATCTCCGCAAGCGAAATCCCCGCGCCCACATGGCGCTCGCAGACCAGCCCGTGGCGGGGAAACCCCTCCTGTTCCAGAATCTCCCTCCCCAGTATCCCGTGGCAGATATAGGGCAGCTTTCCCCGGCATCCGATGCCGGGCGCGTCTGTCTTGAAGATCCCGATGTCGTGGAGCAGCGCGGCCTCCCGGATGAATTCCCTGTCCGGATGGAGATGGGAGAGTCGATCTGCGATCCTGAGAGCTTTCTCCGCAACCAGCCTGCTGTGGCGGATCAGAATCATCCGGGTGATGGGATCATCATAATATTTGTAAATGATGGCCATCGGGTCGATGGCGTTTGTGCTCATGCTCATATTCAGCGGCTCTGCCTGGCCAGCAGCACATCCCGGATAAAGGAGTCGATACCGCCATCGAGTACGTCGTTGACATTTCCGACCTCCTTGTTGATCCGGTGATCCTTGACCATCTGGTACGGGTGCAGCACATAGGAGCGGATCTGGCTGCCCCAGGCGATATCATCCTTGCTGTCATGGATCTCCTGCATCTTCTCCTCCTGCATCTCCTTTTCCCGCTGGTAGAGCCGCGATTTCAAAACCTTCATGGCCATATCCCGGTTCCGGTGCTGGGATTTTTCCTGCTGGCACTGGACCACGATGCCGGAGGGCATATGCGTGATCCGGACCGCGCTGCTGGTCTTGTTGACGTGCTGGCCACCCGCGCCGCTGGCTCTGAAGACATCGATGCGGATATCCTTCTCGTCCACATCCACCAGGATCTCATTGTCCAGCTCCGGATAGACAAAGACCGAGGCAAAGGATGTGTGGCGTTTGCCGCTCGCGTTGAAGGGAGAGATCCGCACCAGCCGGTGAACCCCGTTTTCGGTCTTGAGATAGCCGAACGCGTTGGGGCCTTGGGCCGTGAAGGTGACGCTCTTGATGCCGGCTTCGTCGCCGGGCTGGTAGTCGATGATCTCGGATCTGTAGTCGTTGCGCTCCACCCATCGGGCATACATCCGGAAGAGCATTTCGGCCCAGTCCTGAGCCTCGGTTCCCCCGGCCCCCGCATTGATGGAGATGATCGCGTTCCTGTCATCATCGGGGCCCGAGAGCATCAGATCCAGGGTGATCCGCTGCATCTGATCGTCGAGCGCATCCAACTGCTTTGCCACCTCTGAAAAGGTCTGCTCGTCCGACTCCTCGATGGCAAGATCGAGAAAGATCTCACTCTCCTCCAGATCCTTTTTCAGGGACGCGAATGCCTCGACTTTGTCTATGAGCCGGGTCCGCTCTTTCAGCAGCGGGGCCGCGTCATCAGGATTGTCCCAGAAGTCGGATCTGCCGATCTGCTTTTCGATCTCTGCGAGACGGTTCTGTTTGGCCCCTAAGTCAAAGATAGCCCCTGAGGGTTTCGAGTTTCTCCTGCTGCTCCTTCAGGGTATTTTTCAGTTCAATGCTCATGGTCTCCTCCTTTTTCTAATTTTTTTAAATGGTTGGATCGAAATGCTACAGGATTGCGCTTTTCGATTCGGGGCCTGCCGATTTTCTATAATAATTTACCATGCAGCCGACCCAGAAGGCAAGACCCGTGAAGAGACAGAGAGCGCCAAAGATGTCTCCGGTGCGCGCGTAGAGGGTCATCTCCCGGATCAGGGGGACTTTTCGGGTGGCCACAGCTTCGGTAAAGAGGTCCGTTGTCTGGTGGGGCAGGCCAGTGGGATCGATAAAGCCGGAGATACCGGTGTTGGCCGATCGGATCAGTGCTCTTCTCGTCTCGACCGCGCGGAAGACGGCCTGGGCAAAATGCTGATCGGGCGCGCTGGTCCGGCCGTACCAGGCATCGTTGGTGATGTTGACCAGAAGATCCGCGCCTGATCGGACCGCGGCCCGGGAGAGGTAGGGGAAGATGATCTCATAGCAGATCAGTACCCCCAAGCGGTTCTCACCCAAGTGCAGGGTCTTTCCGGGGGTTCCCCGGTCAAAATCCCCGGCCGCGGCCACCAGCTTTTCGATAAAGGGCATATATTTCTGAAACGGCACATACTCCCCATAGGGGACCAGATGGGCCTTGTCATACCGGCCCGCGACCGTGCCATCGGGCAGGATCAGAAATGCGCTGTTGAAAAGGGATCTCTCATTTTCGTCTTCCCGCCGGAAAAATGGGCTTCCGGTGAGAAGGGAGATCTCCATTTCAAAGGCCGCATCGAGTACAAACCGGGTGTAGGGCTGGGAATAGCCGAAATAAAAGGGCGTGGCGGTCTCGGGCCAGACCACCAGATCCGGATTTTCGGCCGCGGCCGAACGGGTCAGGTCGATATATTTTTCCGTGGTGGCCCGCCGGAGGGCCGGGTCCCATTTGATCTCCTGGCTGATGTTGCCCTGCACCAGGGACGCGCGCAGGGAGGGGGCATCTTTCATGGCCGTCTCCGTCTTTTCGATCCGCCAGAGGCCGTAGCCTGCCAGAAGGCAGAGCCCGAGAAATGCTGCAGCAGATCCTCCGGCAACAAGTCGGCCCGAGACTTGAATCCCTTTCCAGGAGACCTTCTTCCACCAGAGCAGCAGCAGAAAGAGCGCGCCGTTTACCATGACGATCAGCCCGGAGAGCGCGTATGGCCCCAGTAGATCCGAGATCTGGATCAGCGGCAGTTGCCGGGATTGGGAATAGGCCAGAAGCCCCCAGGGAAAGCCCGAGAGCAGAAAGGAGCGGAGATACTCCAGCCCGGCCCAGAGGATCGGCATCAGGAGGAAAAGGGAGAGTGGCGATCGGCAGCGGCTGATGATCCCGCAGAAGAGGGCAGGATAGAGCGCGAGATACGCGCAGAGCAGAAAGAGAACCGGAACGGCCAGGAAGACCGGGAGATGGCCGAAGGTCATCATGGTGTAGACGATCCAGTAGATGAGGCTCAGGAAATGGGCGAGGCCCATGACAAAGCCGGTGCGGAAAGCCTTTCCCCCGGACTGATCCCTGACGGCCCATAAGAGCGGAACCAGCGCAATCCATGCCAGAAACCAGAGACCGGTTCTGGGAAAGGCGCCGGTCAGCAGCAGACCGCCGGCAATTGCCGGGGCCAGCTCTTTGGCCTCGATCCCGAAGCGTTTGACAATTCTCTGAAGCATCCGAATCCGCGTTTCGACTCTCTTCTATTTGATTTTCTTTTACAGGATCACGAACTTCTTGACGGTCCGGACGATCTCCTCGGGATCATCGATCACCTGGAGGATATCGAGATCATCGGCCGAGATCCGGCCATCCTGGATGAGCCGGTCTTTGACCCAGTCCATGAGCCCGCCCCAGAACTCGGAGCCGACCAGGATCAGGGGAAAGGGCTTGATCCGCCGGGTCTGGATCAGGGTCACGGCCTCGAAGAGTTCATCCAGGGTTCCGTATCCGCCCGGCATGATGATATAGGCATTGGCATACTTGACCAGCATCACCTTCCGGACAAAGAAGTACCGGAAGTCGAGCCGGATATTGGCATAGGGGTTGGGCTGCTGCTCAAAGGGGAGCATGATGTTGAGCCCCACCGATTTTCCCCCGGCCTCGGCCGCGCCTTTGTTGGCCGCCTCCATGATGCCCCCGCCCCCGCCCGTGAGCACGCCGAAGCCGTTTTTGGCAAAAAGCGAGGCGATACGAACCGTTTTGACGTAGATGGGATCATCGGGCGTCATCCGGGCCGATCCAAAGATGCTCACGGCCGGCCCCACATCGTTCAAGGTCTCCACTCCCTGGACAAACTCTCCGATGATTCGGAACAGACGCCAGGATTCTCCCTGTTGAAACTCATCGATCACATACTGTTTTTCCATTTTTTCTCTTCCGATTCCATTTTTTCTCATCCGATTTTCCTTATCCGGTTTTCCTCATCCGGTTTTCCTGGTCCGGATGGCGCGTGCAATTTATCGGAAAGCGCCAAGGCTTTGGCTGCAAAATCCTGCTCTCTTTATCAGGAACAGGTGCGCTTGTCAATCTTTTCGGATTGACAGAAGGGAGCGTTATTGGTACAAAAAGAGATTTCATGCACTTGTTGACATCTAAAGCCCCCAGGCGTGGCAGAAGAACGCAGAGGCAACGGGGCAGGACATTATAAAAAGGCAGGGATGGCCATACCGGCATCGGTAATGAACGACGGCAGAACGGAATTACTTGCAAAAGAGGTGACCATCACCAACGAGCTGGGTCTTCATGCCAGATCCGCGGCACAGATTGCCGGGATCGCCAGAGAGGGAAAGGGAGGCGTGTGGCTGATCAAAGAGGATATGGTCGTGGATGCCGCCAGCGTCATCGATATTCTGACCCTTGCCTGCGGACAGGGTTCCGGCATCACCGTCCGGGTGGACTGCCCTGAAGACCTGCCGGTGCTCGATCGGATCATGGCGCTTGTGGAGCAGAAGTTCGGAGAAGAGAATTAAATGACAGTCAAGGAGCAGCAGGAGATCATCCTGAAGGGCATCGGCGCCTCCCCGGGCATCTGCATCGGCAAGGCCTATCTGGTGGACCGGGGGACCGTGGATGTCGTCAAGAAATATATCATCCGGAAAGAGGATCTGGAAAAGGAGAAGAACCGGTTCAAGGCATCGGTGCAGCGGGCCAAGGAGGAGCTTCATCAGATCATTGAAAAGACCCCTGAAGAGTACCGGGAGCATGCCAATATCCTCGAGACCCATGTGGTGCTGTTGAAGGACAAGATGCTCTATGGGAAGACCATCGAGACCATCGAAAGTGAGCGGGTCAATGCAGAGTGGGCCCTCCGGAAGGTGGTGGCCCGGCTCAAGGATATCTTCCGGGACATGGCCGACCCCTATTTCCGGGAGCGGGGTTCCGACATCGTTCATGTCTCCAACCGGATCATGAGAAATCTTTCGGGCGCAGATCATGTGAGCATCAAAGATATCGACAAGCGGGTGATCCTGGTGGCAGAGGATCTCTCCCCGGCCGATACGAGCCAGATCCAACTGGAGCGGGTAAAGGGATTTGTCACGGACGCGGGCGGCATGGCCTCCCACACCGGCATCATCGCCAGAACCCTGCAGATCCCCGCAGTTCTCGGCGCGGATCGGGCCACCAAAACCATCCGCAACGACGATCTTCTGGTGGTGGACGGAACAAACGGCCTGCTCATCATCCACCCTTCGGAATCGACCCTCATCGAATATGAGGAGCGCCGGGCCCGCCACGAGATCCGGATCGCCAGCATCACCCGGGGCGCGGACGCGCCGGCCGTCACCACCGACGGGGTCCGGGTGGAGGTGATGGGCAACATCGAGCTTCCTGAAGAGGTGGTCGCGGTTCGGGATTTCGGCGGGGACGGCATCGGCCTCTACAGGAGCGAATTCCAGTACCTGAGCCGCACCACCTTTCCCTCCGAAGATGATCTTTTCGACAAATATAAAGATGTTGTCGAGGTGATGGCCCCCCGACCCGTGGTGATCCGGACCCTGGACATCAACGGAGACAAGGCCGTCTCCTATCTGTCGGTCGTAGATGAGGCCAATCCCGCGCTGGGGCTGCGGGCCATCCGGTACTGCCTGCAAAAGCCCGAGGTCTTCAAGGTTCAGCTCCGGGCAATCCTGCGGGCCGCGGCCTTTGGAAACGTCCGCATCCTGATCCCCATGATCTCCGACTATGAAGAGGTTGTCCAGGTGAAGCAACTGCTGGATGAATCGGCCATCGAACTGGAGCGGCGGGGGGTCCCCTACAGACGGGAGATCGATCTGGGGATTATGGTGGAGGTCCCGTCTGCGGTGGTGATGATCGATACCATAGCCAAGGCGGCCGATTTCTTCAGCATCGGCACGAATGACCTGGTGCAGTATGCCATGGCCATCGACCGGCAGAACCGGCAGGTGGCCCATCTCTTCAATCCGCTCCATCCGGCCATCATCCGGATGGTCAAGCGGGTCTCGGATGTTGCCCGTGATGAGGGGGTGCGCCTGGCTATGTGCGGCGAGATGGCGGCCTATCCGCTCCATATCCCTGTGCTGCTGGGCTTGTGCATCGACGAGCTTAGCATGAACCCCCAGTCGATCCCACTGGTGAAGCGGGCCGTCCGGACTTTGAGCGCATCAGATACCCGATCATTTATGGAGAGCCTTCTCAAGCAGGTGAGGGCTTCGGATGTCAATGCGCTGCTCCGGGAGGCCTATGAGGAGCATATGACCCGGCACGTTCATACGGAATAGGGTCGGAAAAGAGGAGGTTCTCATGGCAAAAGCGCATGTCAAAAAAATTGCGGAAAACCGAAAGGCCCGCTTCAACTACACCATCGAAGACGAGTTCGAGGCCGGCATCGTACTCCAGGGCACCGAGGTCAAATCCCTTCGACAGGGAAGGGCCAATCTGAAGGATTCCTATGCAAAGGTCCGGCAGGGCGAGATCTTTCTCCACCAGCTCCATATAAGCCCCTACACCCATGCCCACTATGACAATCACGATCCCGAGCGGCCCAGAAAGCTGCTGCTTCACAATTACGAGATCAAGCGGCTCATCGGCAAGATCAACGAGCGGGGCTATACCCTGATTCCTTTGCGCCTCTATTTCAAGGAGGGGAAGGTGAAAGTCACGCTGGCACTGGGCAAGGGGAAGAAGACCGTGGACAAGCGGGAGACCATCCGCCAGCGGGATCAGAATCGGGAGATGGATCGCATCCGCAAGAACATGAAGAATATGTAGCCGGAGCCGGAGACCATGAATTTCATTGCTGTGATCATTCTGGTTGCGCTGCTGATCGACTACGGGCTCAACCTCGCGGCCGATCTGCTCAACCTCTCCCGGTTGGAGAAAAAACTTCCCCCGGAATATGCGGATATCTACGACCCGGACCGGTATGAAAAATCGCAAAAATATCTGAAGGTCAACACCCGGTTTGGCTGGGTGACAGGAACCTTCGATCTGCTGGTGGTGCTGATCTTCTGGTTTGCCGGCGGATTTGCGCTGCTGGATGTGTGGGTGCGGGGGCTGGGCCATGGGCCCGTGATTTCAGGCCTGATCTTCATCGGGGTTCTGGTCGCCTTCAAATCCCTCTTCTCCCTTCCCTTTGAGATCTATTCCACCTTTGTCATCGAGGAGCGGTTCGGCTTCAACCGCACGACCCCTTCCACCTTTGTGATGGACCGGGTAAAGGGAATTCTGCTGGGGATTCTGCTGGGTGGGCCTTTATTGGCCGCGATCCTCGGGTTTTTCGCCTATGCCGGCACTGGGGCCTGGCTCTACTGCTGGATTGCCGCGACCCTCTACCTGCTGGGGGTACAGTATATCGCGCCCAACTGGATCATGCCGCTCTTCAACAAATACAAGCCTCTGGAAGAGGGGGAGCTGCGAATGGCCATCATGGATTACTCGGCATCCCAGGATTTCTCCCTGACCAACGTCTTTGTGATCGACGGCTCCCGAAGGTCCGACAAGCCCAACGCCTTTTTCACAGGCTTTGGCCGGAACAAGCGGGTGGCCCTCTTTGACACGCTGATTTCGGAATTGAATGTGGCCGAACTGGTGGCCGTACTGGCCCACGAGATCGGCCACTACAAGAAGAAGCACATCCTTCAGTCACTGCTCATCGGCATACTCCACATGGGCGTCACCTTTTTTCTGCTGTCGCTCTTTCTCACCTATGAGCCGCTCTTCTTTGCGTTCTATGTGGATACGCCGTCGGTCTATGCGGGGCTGCTCTTCTTCGGGCTACTGCTGGCCCCCATCGATCTTTTCCTGGGGATCTTCATCTCCATGCTCTCCCGGAGAAACGAGCATGCTGCCGACCGGTTTGCGGTCCGCACCACAAAAACGCCCGGTGCAATGGCCAATGCCCTGAAAAAGCTCTCTTCCAAAAGCCTCTCCAACCTCTTCCCCCACCCCTTCTACGTCTTTTTGCACTATTCCCATCCGCCCCTGAGCCGGCGGCTGGCGCAGATCGAGGTCGAGGGCCGGAACCAGCGTTAGATCCGGTGGCCCCCGTCCACCTCCATGACCCTGCCGTTGAAGAAGTCGCACTCGATGATAAAGCGGACCGCGTGTGAGATCTCGCTCATCTCGCCCAATCTGCCCACGGGGATCTGGGCGGTGATCTTGTCGATCACTGAGCTGTCGATCTTGGCCACCATCTCGGTGTTGATGTAGCCAGGTGCGATGGCTCCCACCCGGATGTTGTTTCGGGCGAGTTCCTTGGCCCAGGAGACTGTCATGGCCGCGACCCCGGCCTTGGAGGCTGAATAGTTGGTCTGGCCGAAGTTGCCGGCCCGGCTGATGGAGGAGATGTTGATGATCACGCCCTTGACCTCGTGATCCACCATCTGGGCTGCCGCCTCTCTGCCGCAGAGAAAGACCCCGGTGAGATTGACATCGATCACCTTCTGCCAGGCCGACATGGAGAATTTTTTCATCTCCTCCCCTTTTTTCCGCACAAAGAGGCCGTCTGCGGTGATGCCCGCGTTATTGATCAGCACGTCTGGAGGGCCGTTCTTGTCGGTATATTCTTTGAAGAACGAAACCACCTGATTCTCGTCCGTCACATCCACCACCCTGCCTGAAATCCCCATCTCCTTTTCCAGCTCATCGATGTTCTCCTGCAAGACATCGAGAACATAGGGTTTGGCCCCAATCTTCTGCATGTCCACGGCAAACTGTCTGCCCATCCCTCTTGCGCCGCCTGTGATAATGATCCGCTTGCCTTTGATCTCCATTCCTTTTCTCCTTTCTGTAAGTCAGAGGTTATGGTCGCACTCTTCCTCGGGAAGCGCAGCCTCCTCAGGGTCCACATGAACGATGACATCAACCACATCTCCCCGGGCCGCGATGATCCGCTCCCGGACGTTCTCCGCGATATCGTGCCCCTCCATCACACTGATCTTTCCATCTACGACAATATGCATGTCGACCATCAGTCCGCTGCTGAGATATCGGGTTCGGATGCGGTGGACTTGCTTGACAGGTTCTTCCCGGTTCGCAATCGATTTGATCCGCTCGCAGGTCTCTTTGGACGCGCCCGAGTCGACCAGTTCCCGAATCCCGGGCCAGACAATGCCGAAGGCCGAATAGATGATAAGAACCGAAACCAGAATCGCGCCAAGGCAATCGAGAAATGCCCACGAGGGGATGATGATCGCGCCGCCCACGGCCACCAGCGCGGGAATCGAACTGAAGGCGTCCAGGCGATGATGCCAGGCATTGGCCAGCAGTGCGGGGCTTCGGATCTTCTGCCCCACCCGATAGGTCCACTGATAGAGGCTCTCTTTGCAGAGTACTGAAATGGCCGCGGCAAGGGCTGCCACAACACCGGGGGTGGTTTTTCTTCCCTGGAAGAGCATCTTGACAGATTCCCACCCGATGCCGATCCCGGCCGCCATCAGGACAAAGCCGATGAAGATGGTCACAACCGTCTCGATGCGCCGATGTCCGTATGGGTGATCCTGGTCCGCGGGCTTGTACCAGAAATAGGAGCCGACGATCACGGCAAGGTCCGTGGTGCTGTCGGAGAGGCTGTGAACCGCGTCGGCCGTAACCGCGTGGCTGGAACCGAGAACCCCGGCGACAAACTTGATGCCCGAGAGCAGCAGGTTGATGATCAGTCCGATCCAGGTGATCTTTCGGATCTTCTTTTCCTTCCCCTCATGGATCTGCCGGTTCTCCATCCGCTTTCTGTCGATCCTCTCTGCCGCTAGTGCCCCTTCTTACAACCCAGTCTCTGCGGGCTGAATTCCGTTCCGCCAGTATCCAAAGCGCCGATATACCGGTTTAGATGATATGAGAAAAAATCAAGATATGCAAATAGAAAACTCGAAGGGATGAAAAGATGTGGGGGATGAGTCATTCGGTTTTCAGGCGGCGGCGATTCTTGTCGCTCTTTGCCCATTGAACCGCCTCCCGGGTGACGCTGTTGAGTTCGCACTCATAGAGTTTATAGTAGTGGGGATCGATATTGATGATCTCCCATGCCCTCTCCTGGCAGTCGAAGACGCCGACGAGTCTGCCGCTGCCCTGATGATCATAGACCACATATAGCTTCATGCTTCTCATTCGGCGTCAAAGGGAAGAAGTCTGCTGCTTTACGGACTCCGGAAGTAATCGCCCGGGTGAACCGCTTTTCTCGATTGAGTTATCAGTACCGTGGCTGTGTTCGGCTCTGTATGGATAACGAGGAACTGCCCGTAAATCACCGGCGGCAGGGTCACTTCCTCATGGGTGAATTCATCGAGAACCGCCTTCTCCTGTGAGAAGATGTGATAGATCTGCCCCTTGGCGATGCCGTCCTTTTTGCCCTTGTCGATAAAGATGATGCTGTGTTCGCCCATGATCTCCTCTCCCTCTTCGGAGATGATGATCCGTCCCTCTATGTTCTCCGGGCTCTGTGCCCATTCGATCATGGGAGAGCGATCCTGATAGGGTATAAGCTTATGGCCGGTTCGTATCGTTCGAAAGGATCTGTTCACCCGTCCTACCGAGAATTCCTCCTCCTTCTGAATGATTTCGATAACGCCGGTAAGATAGTGCTGATATCCGACCTTTCTCCCTGTAGGCTGGTCTATGACAGGGCCGATCAGACGATAGACGCTGTAGTATTTTCCATCAACCAGATTGGTCATGCCCTGGGGTTTGATATAGACCATATCGCCTTTGGAGATCAGCTCATGGTCGCCGTAAACCTTGAAGATCTCGCCGTGGGGGGTGATGGGCTCGTCTCTGAGAAAGCCGACCTTGTTGATGGGGGGATAGTTGTATTCATTCTCTCTTCGGTTTCGATAGAGATCTCCCTCAAAAGTTTCGGGCCCCCCCGGTTCTATCTCAAGAGGGATCTCCTCCCGGGCCGGCGGGGTGTATTGTGGGCCTGAGGGCGGCGCTGTGGAGAAGACCGGTTCCATTCCGGCTTTTGGATAGATCCGGAGGCGCTGCCCCGGATAGATGAGATGGGGGTTGGTAATATCGGCCTGATTCCGCTCCCAGAGGGTGGGCCATCGCCAGGGGGAATCGAGAAAGCGCTGTGAGATGTCCCAGAGGGTATCTCCTTTCTGAACGGTGTAGTAATACTTGCCATTCTCTCCGGAGACCGGAAGCGGCTCCTGTGCCCGGACCCGCAGGGTGCAGAAGAGGAGAAACGTCAGGACAAAAAGCCACAGGACAATGATATTTCGATAATTTTTTGCCACCTGCATAAATCCTCCGCTGTTATGGATCGAAACGGTTCTCTATACGAAGAAGTACCCTTTTTATCGCTCTGTTGTCAAGCTTTTCGGGAGATGAGGCCGATGCAAAAAGCCTTTGTTGCGGTTCATGCCCGAAGCAGGAGCGTTATGGTGCAGCCGGGGCCGTCGTTGTTTGCCGCGATGACCCGCCCCTTGGCCAGTTGCATCACCTTGCTGACAAAGGCCAGACCGATACCTGTCCCCCGGATGGCCCCGGAGGTTGCGGGTTCGGCCCGATAGAAGTCGTGGAAGACCTTTTTCAGGGCATGTCTGGGAATGCCGGGCCCCGTGTCCGATACGTCGATGCGGACCCAACGCCCTTCATGACGGACCCTGATCCTGATCCTTTTCTCCTTTCCGTCCCGTCCGAACTTCATGCAGTTTTCAATCAGATTGACGAGCACCTGGACCATCACCTCCCGGTCATAGAAGAATGGCCTTTCAATATGATGATCCGTTTCGATGAGAAAGTTCTCCCGCCGCGCCTTTGCGCCCATGATCTCCACGGTCTCATCAAGCACTTCGGCAAAATTTCCCGATTCCGGCTGCAGCTTGAACTGCCTCTTTTCGAGTTTGGAATACTCGAGCACATTGTTGATGAGCCTCGACAGGCGCGCGCTCTCGGAGCCCAAAATCCTGAAGTATTCGGCCTCCCGCTCCGGGGTGCGTGCGATCCCCTGCTCCAGCATTTCGATGTACATCCGGATATTGGTCAGCGGCGTCTTCAGCTCGTGGGTGACGGAGGAGACGAATTTTGCCCGGCGCTCGGAGTGGTCCACCACCACCCGTGCGCTGTGGTAGATGGCAAAGAGGCCGATGAGCATGATTCCCCCCAGGACCGCGATCATCAGGCTCAATGTAGCCCGGTTTTCCGATGGCGGGATCTTCTGGCTCACCAGGGAGGCCCTCAGAAAGGAGAAGGGGCGGGGAAATCCCCGTTCCAGAGCGAATCGGGGCTGGGCAACAGATGCCCCTGCGGAGACCGATGCAAGGGATGGCTCGCCGTTCGATGCAGAGAGGCTGAGCCGGGTGAAGTGCGCGATGGGCTGATCACGGAAATGGCGGTCTGCAAGGTGATCGAGAAATGGCCGGGTCCAAATCACAAGCCCCTGGCGGTAGATCTGGTTGCCGATCATCACCCGCCGAAAGATGAAGATCTTTTCCGGATCGATAAAGACGGACTGGATCGGCGCGACTTCGGCCTGGAGCTTTCGGCCGATGGCCGGCTCGGGCCACGGAAATCGATCCCTGGGCTGGGGCGCGTTCTCCGTTTTTCCCAAAGAAGGAATTCCTTCCCATGAATCCCTTCCGGCTCTCTCCGATGACCTTTCAGAATAGACTTCCGGACTCGGGGCCGGTGCGGAAGGCCGGATATTTGACAGAAGGCGGCTTTCCGATCTGTCTGTTTCCATCTCGTCGCTCTCGGCCATCTCTTTGGCCTGATTCATGTTGAGGGCCTGGGCCACGGTGATCTCCTCCACCCGCTTCTTCTCCTGTCCCAGATGCGCCTTCTGCCGGCGGGGACGGGAGAGGAATTTATCGGCAAACCCGGAAGGCTCCTGCCCGATCTCCCGGAAACTGGCCCGGGGCTCGATTTCATAGGTTGCAGATGCGGCCGTCCGTTTGCTGTTGAAGGCTCCATTTGCCGATTGGAGCTGCTGAACTACGGGTTCGATATCTGGCTTCATGCCCGATTCCTTGTCCGAAGAGACCGGCATTGTGTCGGAGAGATGGGGGGTCTGAAACGATCCGTCCGGGTTGTTCTGAAAATAGCCGAGGATGTAATCCTCTGCGGGAAGGGCAGCAAGTCCGGAGCCGGGGTTGTATTCGTCCACGGCCCGGGCCTCCTCCCGCACCACCAGTTGCGCCAGTTCGCTTTCCATATCGGAAAACAGGGTCTCGGCAAAGAATCGGAGCCGTGCCATCTCCTCCTGCTCCAGGCTCCCGTAGCTTCCGAGAATGAAATAGCCCAGCGGGATCGACAACATCAGCCCGAAGATCAGAATCAGTGTGGTCAGCCGTTTCATGGGTCCATCTCCAGTCGATATCCCTCTCCCCGCACTGTGGTGATGAAGGGGGCATCTCCGATCAGCACAGCGATCTTCTTCCGCAGCTTCAGGATATGGATGTCAACGGTTCTCGTCTCGATCTCCGGGTCCGTATAGTGCCAGACCTCGAGCAGCAGATCCTTTTTGGAGACGATCCGATCCCGGTGGCGGTTGAGATAGAAGATGATCTCCATCTCCCGGCGGGTCAGCTCCTGACTTTCCGCGCCGCAACTCGCGGTCAGATTCTTTCCGTCGAACGCGATGCCCCGGATCTCAACCGTCTCGTCCCCGAGCATCCTTCCGCTTCTTCTGAGTACCGCCTCGACCCGGACCATCAGCTCCCGCAGAGAGAAAGGCTTGCTCACATAGTCGTCGGCCCCGGCCTTGAAGCCGGTCACCACATCATCTTCTGCGCCTTTTGCCGTCAGGATGATGATCCCCTGTTTCGGCTTCTCCTTCCGCACCTGCCGGCAGATGGTAAAGCCGTCCATCGAAGGCAGCATCACATCCAGCAGGATAAGATCCCACTCGCCCTCCTGTGCGGCCTCCAGCCCCTCCGCGCCGTCTTCGACACCTCTGGCTTCGAATCCGTTGAAGACCAGAACATCGAGAAGGCCGTTTAAAATGGCCGGATCATCCTCCACCACCAGTATCTTTGCTTTGGGCGATTTCATCACTTTATCCGCTCTCCCTAGTTCGATTGAATCCGATTGGGTTCTATTGAGTCCGATTCGGTTCGATTTGGTGGAAATGTACCATGCCGCGGCAGCGGATGAAAAGCAAAAGTTATGTAAAAAAGCCATTGGATTATTTTACATTTCTTTGAATTGCATCTCTTCTGTACGTGCGATAGGCTGGAATCGAAGGCAGAAAATGAAGAGCCGTTTACCGGCAAACGGATTTACCGGCAAACGGATTTACCGGCAAACGGATTTACCGGCAAAAGGATTCACCGGCATAAAAAAAGGAGGCAGCCATGAAAAGAAAGCAAGTGACATCATTTATCGGAATCGGGGTTCTGATCCTCATCACCTGTGCGGGCCTGGCATATTCGACCCGGCCAAAAACAGACCCGCCCCCCCCTGTCGCGACAGCCAAAAGCGGAGATATCCGCCTCTCTGCGCAGTTGAGCCAGAGCAAAGTAGCCATGAACGGAGACGGAACCGTATCCCTGGAGCTGACCGTTTCGGCCGATTCAATCGCTCCGCCCGAGGGTTCAGATGCCCGGGGCGCGGACATGGTGATCGTCCTGGATCGAAGCGGCTCCATGTCGGGCCAGAAGATCGAAGACGCCCGCCGCGCGGTTCTCCAGCTCCTGTCGAATCTCACCGAAAGGGATCGCTTCTCACTGGTGAGCTATTCCGACGGCGTCACCTCCCATTTCCCCCTCTCTTTGATCACCGATTCGAGCCGCAGACGATTTAGAGCCGAAGTCCGATCGGTCATGCCGGGCGGAGCGACCAATCTGGGCGCAGGTCTTGAAACCGGCATCCGGATCCTGACCGCGGCCGAAAGCATCGGGAATACGGGCCGTGTGATCCTGATCTCAGACGGCCTGGCCAACCGGGGAGTGGTCGATCCCGCGGCACTGGGAACCATGGCCTCTGCCGCTCCCCAAGGAGAGTTTGCGGTCAGCACCGTAGGCGTTGGCCTCGACTTCAACGAATCCGTGATGACCGCGATCGCGGACCGGGGCACAGGCCGCTACTATTTCATGGAAAATCCGGGCGCGTTTGCCGAGGTCTTTCAAAAGGAGTTCCAGGATGCCCGGATCGTCGTCGGCAGCGGGGTCGAAGTGCGGATTCCGCTGCCCGAAGGGGTCCGGCTGACCAGCGCATCCGGCTATCCCGTCACGATCAAAGACGGCTACGGCCGCTTCTATCCCGGAGACATCCTTTCCGGCCAGACCCGGAAGTTCTTTCTTACCCTTACCCTGCCCACGAACCGGGAACAGGCATTCGATATGGGAAAGATTATCGTTGCCTTTCAGAAGAAGAACGAACCTTTTAGCGTAAAGCTCGATGAGCCCCTAATCATCGCCTGCGTAGCTGATGCAGACGAAGCCCTCTCCTCCATCGACAAAAAGGTCTGGGAGAAGAAGGTGATTTTAGAGGACTACAACCGGCTCAAAGAGGATGTAGCCGGCTTCATCCGCAAGGGGGAAAAGGGGGAAGCCCTCCGCCGCATCGAAACCTACCAGCAGACACAGCGGACTGCCAATGCGCCGATCAAATCTGAGGCTGTTACGGAAAACATCGAAAAAGATGCCGATGCCCTGAAGCAGCAGGTGGAAGAGGTCTTTGCCGCACCGGCCCCGGAGATGGAGCGGGTCCAGAAGAAGGCGGCCAAGGATATGCAGTACGAGGGGTATTCGGGCCGCCGGATGAACAAATAAAAAATTTTCAACAGCGTCCATTGAGTCCACTTAGTCCACTAGGTCCACTAAGTCTATTTAGTCCACTGCTTAAAGTAAAGATCTGACGGAAAGGAGAGTAACCATGAGCATCATGACAAGATTTGTCCGGCTATTTCAAGCCGATGTCCACGGGGTGATGGATAGTCTGGAGGACAAGACCCTGGTCCTGAAGCAGTCCCTGCGGGAGATGGAGGCGATAATAGATGATCAGAACCGGCACTTGAAGAAGATGAAAGCCGAGCGGGACGCGGCCGCAGAAGAACTCGCGCGCTATAAAAAAGAGAACGATGCGGCCGAGGCGGACCTGGAGATGGCCGTGCAAAAGGAGAGAGACGACATCGCCCGGTTTCTGATCCGGAAACAGAAGAACCTCCTGCGCCACCGGGATCATCTCCAAAGCCGGTTGGAGAACCTCGAAGCGGAGATCGGAAAGCTGAAAGAGGAGATCGAGGAGCGGCGGCGCCAGTACGACGATCTTCGCCTCCGTGCAAAGACATATCTGAGCCGCCAGGATATCCGCAGACAGCGAACTGATGATTTCGACAACGGCTTTCCCGATGCCCCCGGCATCAGCGACGAAGAGGTGGAGCTGGAACTGCTGCGGCGCAAGGAGCGGATGGAAGGCCATAAAAGAGGGGAAGAAAGGGGGGCCCAATGATTCGGTTAAGCGTTCGCACCACCATCGTTTTCGGACTGGGGGCCGGCCTCTTCTTCATCCCGGCCCGCGCGGTCATCTCCGTTTTTCTCTATGAGCCCCTGGCCTTCCGGCTGACCCTGTGGCTCTGCCTCGCCTTTTATGCGCTGCTCATGACCCGCTGGAGCCGAAAGGGAACCGCCGCGTTGATCTTTCCCATGCTGCTTCTGCTGATCCCTGCGGTCTGGGGCAGCCCGGTACTCTTCCTGCTCCTCTCTCTTGCGGTTCTGAGCTGGCTGCGAAGCGGCCTCTTTTTTCCGGGAAGACTTGCGGCAAAGATCCCGGCCGAACTCTGCCTCACCCTGGGCGGTGCGGCCCTGGTCGATTATTTTTCCCCTCATACGCCCCTCTCCTGGGCATTGGGAATCTGGCTCTTTTTTCTGGTGCAGGGGCTCTACTTCCTGATTTTTGCCGAAGAAGGTCGGCGCGGGAAAGAGGATCAAACATCCGCATTCGAACGGGCTCGAAGGGAGAGCGAAGAGATCCTGTCGGGCCAGCAGTGAAGCTGATTTTCCTTGATGTTGACGCGAAAAAGCTCTGTAAGCGCATCAAATTCTGATGCGTTTACAGGCGTCTCTTTCAGGACATCCCCACCACCTCATAGAGAGTATGCTCCCCGGCCTTGCCCCGGATGTGGATCTTTGCCGTGATGCCGGTTTGGAGACGGTCTTTGAGGAGGTTGTAGACCTTCTCTGAAATGAGAAAGGATGTCCCCAGATCCTTGTTGGCCGATTCGATCCGGCTGGCTAGGTTGACCGCATCTCCGATGATGGTCTGCTTGCAGTCCTTCTTGGTTCCCACGGTTCCGGCCACCACCATGCCGCAATGGAGTCCGATACCGATTTTAAATTCCCGGTTCCAGTTTTCGGCAACATAGGGAGCCATCCGCTCCTTTACCTCTTTGAGCATCTCGATCCCCGCACGAACCGAGCCATATGCCCCTGCCAAGGGATCTTCAGACTCGAAAAGCGCCATGAGCCCGTCGCCCATATAGTTGTCGATAAATCCCCCGTAGTTTTCGATGATCCGGTTCATCCGGTGGAAATACCGCTTGAGCAGATGGATCACGTCATAGGGCAGCAGCGCCTCGGAGAGCGAGGTGAATCCCCGGATATCGGCAAAGAGGATGAAGAGGAATTTCTCGGTTCCTGCGATGTTCCATTCGGGCCCATTGACAAAGAGGCTGGTGATTTCGATATCCGCTTCATCCTGCACCAGCCGGCGCAGGGTGATATCTCCGCTGCCCCGGATATGGGTCTGGCAGGAGAGGCGGATCTCCGGCGGAAAGGCCATCTTCTCTGCAATGGCCGTTTCGGCAATGGTTCGGGGGGAACAGTGATCCAATCCCTCCCGGATCATCACCCGGCAGGTGCTGCAGCGCCCCCGCCCCCCGCAGATACGTGTCAGGGGTATGTCGTGACGCTCTGCGGCCTTTAAAAGGGTTTCATCGGGGTCGGCTTCGATGGCTCTGCGGTCAGGTGCAAAAAAGATTTTCGGCATCTCACTTCTCTCTCGTTTAAAAAAGATATCCCGAAGAACGGATACCACATCAGAGGAAAAAGCGCAATGATTCAGATTGGTTCATTAATGGTTTCAAACCGAAAATCCTTTTCCGCCGCAAGATTGAGCGCCAATCCGAGCTTTTCCTCCGCGATTCCCGCAGCCAGCCCCAGAAGCTGCGGCAGATACAGCACGGAAATATGAAGATCCTCCTCCGCAAGGCGCGATGCCCGATTCTGATAGGCCTCCAGGTTGATCTGGCACATGGGGCAGACGGTCACCAGCAGATCCGCGCCTTTTGCGGCCTTCAGGATATCCGTGACCAGCGAGATGCCCACTTCAGGGTGGGTATTCATATGGGCTGCGCCGCAGCAGCGGGCCGACAGATTCCAGGGGAAGACGTGGGCCCCTGCGGCCCGGATCAGCGGGTTCATTGTTCCGGGGATCTCCGGGTCATCAAAGACCGCATATGGCCGCAGGCATTGGCATCCGTAATAGGGGGCCACCTGCAGGCCCGAGAGGGGATTTGTGACCGCATGCCCAACGCGGGAAGCGCCGATGTCTTTGGCCAGCACATCCAGCAGATGACGGCTCTGGACTCCGCCCTTGTATTGCAGATCCTTTTCCGCGAGCACGGCATTGACCCGGGCCCTCAGAGCCGGGTTTCGGGCCGTCTCCGCCTCGGCGCGCTTCAGGTTAAGATAGCACGCGCTGCAAGGGGACAGGATGTCCCATGCCGCTGTCGATTTCGATGCTTGGGCCGCTGCCTCCGCCTTGGCCAGATTGAGGGCCGGCAGCGCCAGGGAGAGCAGCTCTCCTTGGGCCGCGGCCGCGCTGGCCCCGCAGCAGTTCCAGTCCGGTATGTCCGTCAGCTCGATTTCCAGAGCGGCCATCAGTGAGCGGGTGGAGATGTCATACTCTTTGGCCGTGCCCTCCAGAGAGCAGCCGGGATAGTAGAAGTAGCGATGGGTGAAATTCTTCATGATGACGCCTCCAGTTCCCTGGCTTTTTGGAAGATCGGGTCCAGCGCGCCGTTGCCGGCCGAGGGAAATCCGGGCTTAACTTTGCCCTTGGCCATCAGGCGGATGGCAAGAGGCGCGAAGGAGAATGGCAGAAACGGGTTTTTCATGGACAGAAAAAAGAGGGTCATGAATTCGGTCTCCCGCACTCTTCCGTGGCGGCGGACGCTCTCGAGAAAGCTGGCGTAGAAGTGGATGTTCTTTTTCGCCTTTTCCGGATAATGGCGGGTCTGGATGCGCTTCAATGCTTGGATGGCGTCTGTGAGCGGCAGGCCCCGGGGGCAGCGCAGGGTGCAGGTGTAACAGGATGAACAGAGGGTGAAGGTTTTTGTGTTGAAGAGTTCTTCTGCGATCTTTTCATCTTCTCCCATGATGACCATCCGCCACATGCCGCGGGGAGAGATGTCCATGGCAAAGGCGTTGGGGCAGGAGCCGGTGCAGGTGCCGCACTGGATGCAGGCTTGGATCATTTCTCGGACCGGGGCGAGGATGTCCGGCGGGTTGGTTGGGGTTTTGTGGACCGAGTGGACAGAGTGGGCTGGGGGATTTTTTTGAGCTGTTTTCATTGGGCCGCCTCCTCTTTCTGAGCGGTTCGGCCGGCGCCGTCTTCGGCTTCGGTTGCCGCGTCGATGGCAGCCAGCATTCCGGCCAGGGTGAAGCCCTCGAGTACGGCTGCGCTGTTGGGGCAGATGGCCGCGCAGGCCCCGCACCCCTGACACATGGCCGGGTGGATGATGATCTGGTCTGTTTCCGGGTTCAGGGTTCGGGCGCCGTAGGGGCAGGCGTCGATGCACTGGCCGCATCGGGCGCAGTAGGCGTGGCGCACCTTGGCCGTCACCCGGGCCGGGGTCAGATGGGGCCGGCAGAGTATCCGCAGGGCACGGTGGGCCGCGGCCTCGGCTGTGGCAATGGTCTCGGGAACCGATCGGGGGGCCTGGGTCAGGCCGCAGGCAAAAATACCCTCCTTCAGGGCATCCACGGGCCGCCATTTGGCGTCGGCCTCCTGGAAGAAGCCGTTGGTGTCGATCTGGGCGCCGTATCCCGCGGCCAGTTCCGGCGGCAAGTCTGGGGTGATGCCGGTGGCCAGCACCAGCAGATCGGTTTCGATTTCCAGGGGCCGGCCGATCACCGGCTCATGAACTTTCACGATGAGGCCCGCTTCCGTAAACTCGACTTCGGGCTTTGCCGTCACCTCGTAGGAGATGAAGATCACTCCGGAACGGCGGGCCCGGGTGTAGTAGGTCTCCAGGAATCCGTAGGCCATCATGTCCCGGTAGAGGACATAGACGGCCGTTTCGGGATTCTCCTCCCGGATGCGCAGTGCGTGCTTCAAAGAACCCGCGCAGCAGACCCGGCTGCAGTAATTGCGCGGGGCCTCCCTGGAGCCGACGCACTGGATCATCACAACAGAGCCGAGCTTTCCGATGTCGATTTCGCCCTTCTTCAGCCGGGTCTCCAGCTCCTTTTGCGTCACCACGGCATCGGATGTTCCGTGGCCGTAGGCGGTTGTCTCGGCCTCCCGGCCGCCGGCGGCCAGGATCACCGCGCCATGTTCAAGGGTTTCATGTTTGGGGCTTTCATGTTTGGGAGATTCGGGGCAGTCTTCGGCCGTTTCGATCACGCTGACGAAATCTCCGGCCTCGCCGGATGCACCGATAACCGTTGCACGGGTCCGGACCTCGATTTTCGGATGGGTCGTCACTTTCTCCGACATCTCCTCCAGCAGGGGGCTGAAGGGGTCCCCCTCGATGGTCCGTTCCAGCCAGTTCAGATTGCCCCCGAGTTTTTCAGAGCGCTCCACCAGATCCACGGGAAAACCGTGATCCGCGATGGCCAGGGCAGCGGTCATCCCCGCTATGCCGCCTCCCACCACCAGCGCACGCTGATGGTTCGGAAGGCTCGGTTCCCTTTCCGGTTCCACCCGCTTGAGCCGCTCCGCGGCCATGGTCAGCAGGTGGCGGGGCAGTCCGGCTCCCCGGATGTCAACCGCCTCCATATAGATAGGGTCAAGCCCCGTCTCCCGCGCCAGCGCTTTCAGACGCCGGGCATGAATAAAGGGCAGACAGGCCCCCACCAGCACCCGGTTGGGAGCGGATTCCCTTATTCTCTTGCAGAGCCCATTCCAGCCGGCTTCGGTACAGAGGGCATCAAAGCTTCTCACTTCGGCCACCTCCGGGTCGGCTTTGAGCCGGGCCGCGGCATCCGGGTTATTCTCCAATGGGTTCGATTCGAAGCAGTTGCAGAGGGCGGCCATGATCCTCGGTGTCTCCGAAGCCACATCCCGGTATTCTTCTGTTTCGGATACGGCCTCCCCCAGCCCGCCCCCGGTGCTGTGGATGACCCGGGAGGCGCGGTTGGCCGCGGCCCCGGCCCGGATCAGGGTCTCGTTGATATCCATGATCCCGCCGAAGGAGCCGCCGATAAAGATCCCCTCCCGCTCGGTCCGGGTGAGGGAGAGGGGTTTGGTGGCCATGTATCCCCACGGGTTGAGGGGGATGTCGAGCATCTCGGCCATCTCGGCCATGCCGGTCATGGGCCGATGGCCTGCCGAGAGTACGGCCATGTCGAAATGGTCGTCGTGGCCCACGGATTCGTAGTCCGAATTTCTCACAATCAGGTCGCCTGATTCTTCTTCCCGAAAGATCGAATGGACCCGGGCCCGGCGGAATTTCACGCCCATCTCCTCGGCCTTGTCCCGATACTGCTGATACGGTTTGCCGTAGGTTCTAAGATCCATGTAGAAGATGGACGCGTCGATCTGCCCCCCGCTCTTCTCTTTTGCCAGCATGGCCTGCTTGAGCGCGAACATGCAGCAGATGGAGGAGCAGAAATCGGCTTCGATCTGCAGGTTGCGCGATCCGACACACTGCATCCACGCGATCCGCTCGACAGGCTTGCCGTCGGCCCGCACCAGGGGCCCGCCGGAAAGGGGGCCCGTGCCGGAAAGGAGCCGCTCGAACTCGATGGCCGTCACCACGTTGGGAATCACGCCGTGGCCCCACAGATTTCGGCCTTGGGCCGGAGAGAAAAGGCGGGTGCCGCCGCAGAGGACCACCGCGCCCACCAAAAGCTCGTCGGCCGGGTCCGCGTCCAGATCCCCGTAGATGGAGACGATCCTGGGAATTAGAACGTCCGTCTCAAAGGGCTTGATCAGGTAGTCCAGGGCCCCGATCTTCATGGCCTCGACCGCGGTATCCACGGCCGCGTATGCGGTCATCATCACCACGCAGATCTCCGGATCGATCTCCTTGGCCCGGCGCAGGGCCTCCACGCCGTCCATCTCCGGCATCTTGATGTCCAGCAGCATCAGCCGGTACGGCGATTCGGCCTCGGCCATCTTCGTCAGGGCCTCGGGGCCCGAGGCTGCCGTCTCCACACCAAAGCCCTCCTCTTCGTGGAGCCACTCCTTCAGCGATTCCCGCACGATCTCCTCATCATCCACCACCAGGATGCGGAAGGCCTCCCGGCGCTTCGACATCAGGCGGATGGCTCCGGTGGTACAGGCGTCCAGGCAGGCGCCGCACCGGTTGCAGGCGTCGGTGTCGATGACATAGGGGGCGCAGGCCGCGTGGGGCACGGGGCGGTAGATCGCCTTCCTTTGGCTCAATCCCGCGTTGAAGGCGTCCGGAACCGAGACTGGGCATACTTCCGCGCACGCGCCGCACCCGATGCATCGGGAGGGGTCCACCAGCGCGGGCCGGCGGCGAAGCGAGGCCGTGAAATTCCCGGCATCGCCCGAAAGCTCCGCCAGCTCCGTTCCCGGCAGGATTTCGATGTTGTCGTGATAGAAGCCCCGGCGCAGGCACTGCTGGGAGCCGGCGTCCCGATCCATCAGGGGCAGCATCCTGCACATGCCGCACCGGTCCGACGGGAACTGGTGATCCAGTTGGGTCAGAATCCCGCCGATGTAGGGGGAGCGGTCGATGAGCGTCACCCGGACCCCGGTCTCGGCCAGATCCAGCGCTGCCCGGATGCCGCCGATGCCGGCGCCCACCACCAGGCCCCTTCCGATCTTGGTCGGCAATCTCATGAGGCCACCTCCTTCCCGGGTTTTGGAATCGGGGCGATGCCCACCACCTCCGGGAACTCCTTCTCTTTGAAGACGGTCAGAGGCGGGGGCTCGTCAATGCTTCGGCCCGCCTCGTAGTCGAAAGCGGCCTGGGTTCGATGGGCCACGGTTTTGAATATCTCCATTACCGGGATATCGTTGGGGCAGGCGTTGGTGCATTGGCCGCACCCGACACACGCGGTGCTCATGTGGGCAAGGCGGGTGAGATGGTAGAAAACGGTATCCGTGGGCAGCTTTACCGCGCCCTTGCGATTGGCCCAGTTCATGTACCGGATCGGCTCATGGTTGAAGACATCGGTGGCAAAAACGCACTCCCGGCAGTAGCAGACAGGGCAGGCGACACGGCAGTTGTAGCAGTTGACGCAGGCTGCGAAATGGGCCGCTAGCTGATCCGGATTCGAAAGAATCTGATCGGTTTCTGCAAACATCTTGTCCCGATGGGCGATTCTTTTCTCTAACAGCGCGGTCACGGCCTCCCCGGATGGGGGCTCGGCCTCGGGCAGGTTCAATGCCTTCAGCAGGTTTTCCCCCTTCCCGGTCTGGGCTAGAGCGAAGATTTCCTTTTTGGGGTCTGCGCCGAAGAGGGCGATGCGGATGTCCGCGCCATCGGGTACAGGGTGGTCGCAGGATCGGCAGGCCGGGGCGATCTCTGTTCCGTCTATATCGGTTTCTCCCTCCTGGAGAAAGCGGTCCCAGAACCGCCGGGTCAGATCCGGGCCGTCATGGCCGGCCAGCCGGCCGTAATCCCGGTTTCCGAACGCGCCGGGACAGTCCAGGCCGATGATCACCAGCTCGTCCATGCTGCCCTGCCGGAGCTTCACCAGCTCGATGAATGCCCGGATCTCACAGGGTCGCAGCACCGCGGCCACGGTCCTGCCGATGGGCTTTGCCGTGAGCCGGGAGACGAGCCGGGCTCCGTTCAGGGGAAAGGCGGGGGCCAAAGGATCGACCCTCTCCATCCGGTCCGGGGCCTCATTCGAGCTGTGGATAAGCCCCGGCATGATCCGCACCCCCGAGGGGAGGCGGCAGGGGGCCAGCAGCGCGTCGATTCCCTCTGCGGATAGAGCAGATCCCAGAAATCCCCGCAGGGCTGCCGGCAGATCCGCGGACGCGGTTTGGATTTTTGCGGTATATCGTGTTGCGCTCATGGGAACCTCCTTGCCAATGCGCTGATAAATTCGGTTAGATGGCCATCTCCAGGGGCCGGTTGGGCCCCAGTTCCCGAACCTGGTCCGCCAGCTCCCGCATGATCTGCGCGAACTGGATGCCGTCACTGGCGCCGATCCAGGTAAGCCGCAGCCGCTCCGGGGCCACACCGAACCGGGGCAGGATCTCCTTGAGCAGCCGGATGCGCCGCCGGGCCTTGTAATTGCCGTTGATGTAATGGCAGTCGCCGGGATGGCAGCCGCTCACCAGCACCGCGTCGGCCCCGTCCATGAAGGCCTTGATCACATACTGGGGATCCACCATGCCGGTACACATCACCCGGATCAGCCGCGTATTGGGCGGATAGGAGAGCCGGGATGTGCCGGCCAGGTCGGCCGCGGTGTAGGTACACCAGTTGCAGACAAATGCGATGATGAAGGGTTCAAAATCCTGCATGGCGCCTCCTTGCGGATCGGATTGTTTCAATGGAATGTTTTGATCTTTTTCAGGCTTCATTTTCATCTATTATCGGCCCACCGCATAGAGCGCGTCCATGATCCCCTCGAACTCGGCAAAGACCTGCTCCTTGCGGAAATGGCGAATCCGGGCCGCGCCGCTGGGACATGCCCCCGCGCAGCTTCCGCACCCCTTGCAGACCGCCTCGTTGACCACGGATATGCCCCGCCGGGCCTCAAAGGTGATGGCTCCGTAGGGGCAGAGCCCCACACACATCTGACACCCCGCGCAGATGTCCGGGTCGATCCAGGAGATGGCCGACGGAACCGTCACCCGTCCCCGGGTCGCGAGGGAGAGCGCCTTTGCGGCCGCGCCCGATGCCTGGGAGACCGTGTCCGGAATATCCTTGGGGGACTGGCATGCGCCCGCGATAAAGACCCCGTCCGTTGCGGTGTTGAGGGGGCCCAGCTTGGGATGCTCCTCCAGAAAAAAGCCGTCCGCGCCCTGGTTCACTCCGAAGATCCGGCCCACGTCGGCCGTCTCCTTCCGTGGCTCCATGGCCGCGCACAGGACAACCATATCGACCGGGATTCGGAGGGTTCGCCCCAAAAGGGTATCCTCCGCGATGCAGATCAGCTTGCCGGTTTCGGCCGGGGTTCTGGCATGGTCCGTGATCTCGGCCACCTTTCCCCGGATGAAGATGGTTCCCTCCTCCTGACACCGACGGTAGAACTCCTCATACCCCTCGCCGAAGCAGCGCATGTCGATGTAGAAGTCATACACTTTGGCATGGTGTCCCACCTTCTCCTTGATGAGATGGGAATACTTTAGGGCATACATGCAGCAGACCCGGGAGCAGTATTCATGATACCGAACGTCCCGGCTGCCGATGCAGTGGAGCAGGGCCACGCTCCGGGGGGGATGTGAGAATCGCCCGTTTTCATCCCGCATCAGGATCTTGCCGCCGGTGGGGCCTGTGGCGTTGCTCAATCGCTCGAACTCCAGGCTGGTGAAGACGTTGGAATAGCGGCCGTAGCCGAATGGCTTCATGGGGGTAGGGTCCATCTGGTCGTATCCGGTGGCCAGGATGATGCCGCCCACCTTTACCTCGTCTCTGGCTTCGACCATGTCATGTTCCACAGCCCTGGCCTCACAGGCGTTCACGCACTCCATGCACTCGCAGCATCCGCCGCAGTTGAGGCATCGCTCTGCTTCGGCTTTGGCATCGGCCTCGGAAAGGCCCGTATCCGCCTCTGCAAAGGTTCCCGCACGCGCTTCCGGGGCCAGATGGGCCGGAGCCCGGCGGGGGGACAGGGGCAGATCCCTGGGGATGGGCAGGTAGTCGAACTCGGCCCCATCGGCTTCGGCTCCGGTTTCACCAGTTGTCTCCGCATCTTCGGCGCCCGGCATCCGCGCGGTTCCTGTGGTAAGATACCGGTCCATTGCAGATGCAGCCCGATGGCCCGCGGCCACGGCCGCCACCACGGTCGCCGGCCCGCTCACCGCATCTCCGCCGGCAAAGAGATAGGGAAGGCCGGTCTGGAGGGTCTCCGGGTCCGTTTCGATCAGACCCCGACGGCTCCAGGCCATCTCCGGAATCTCTTTGGCCCAGGGCGCGTCGGTTCGCTGGCCGATGGCCGGGATCACCCGGTCGCACCAAAGCACATACTCGGAACCGTCCACCGGCACCGGCCGGCGCCGGCCGCTCTCATCGGGCGGCCCCAGCTTATTGACCACGCATTCCAGCCCCGTCACCCGGCCCTCTTCTATCAAAATCCGGACCGGCGCGGTGAGAAAGGCAAATTCGATCCCCTCCTCCCGTGCGGCTCTGATCTCCTCCGGGTAGGCCGGCATCTCGGCCTCGGAGCGGCGATAGACCAGCGTCACCTTTTCCGCGCCCAGCCGCAGGGCAACCCGCGCCGCGTCAATGGCCACATTCCCGCCGCCGATAACGGCCGCCGATTTTCCGATCTTTCCGGCCCACGTCTCTTCCCTCAGATTGACCTCCGGCAGATTGACCTCCCGCAGGAATCGGACTGCGTCCACTACCCCGTCCGCTTGGTCCTCTCCGGGAATATTGAGCCGCAGCGCACCATGGGCCCCGATACCCATAAAAACAGCCTCATATCCGGCCTCCTTCAGATTTCCAATAGAGCGATCCGCGCCGAACCGCACCCCGGTCTCGACTTCTATCCCCAGCCGCAGGATCGCGTCGATCTCCGCATCCAGGATCTCCGGGGGCAGCCGATAGTCCGGAATTCCGGCCCGCAGCATCCCTCCCAGCCGGGGCAGGGCCTCGAAGATCGTCACGCGGTATCCCTTCAATCGCAGATCGTGGGCCGCGGTCAGTCCGGCCGGCCCCGAGCCGATCACCGCCACTTTTTTGCCGTTCTCCTCGATCTCAGGAATGGGCAGGGCCGAAACGTCGATCCGGTCGGCCGCAAACCGCTTCAGCTCCCGGATCGCAATCGGATCATCCACCTCGCTCCGCCGGCAGGCATCCTCGCACGGATGGGGGCAGACCCGGCCCAGCACCCCGGGAAAAGGGAGCCGCTCCCGGATGATCTCATAGGCCCGCGCGTAGTTGCCGGTCTTCACCATCTGCACATACCCCTGCACATTCACCCCTGCGGGACACGCGCCCCGACAGGGGGCCCGATCCCGCTTGTCGATGCAGTAGGTGATGGGCACGGCCTGGGGAAAGGCGCGGTAGATGGCCTTTCGCTCCCCCAGCCCCTGATCCCATTCGCTGGGAATCGTCACGGGGCAGACCTTGGCGCACTCGCCGCATCCGGTGCATTTAACCCCGTTCACATACCGGGGCTTCTGCAGGATGGTCGCGATGTAGTTGCCGATATACCCTGAGACATCCGTCACCTCGCTGTAGGCCAGAAGCGTAATGTTCGGGTTCTGGGCCACCTCCACCATCTTGGGAGTTCCGATGCAGGCAGCGCAGTCCAGGGTGGGAAAGGTCTTGTCGAACTGGAGCATGTGGCCGCCGATGGTGGTATCCTTCTCCACCAGATAGACCCGATGCCCCGAGTTGCCGATATCGAGCGCGGCCTGCATCCCCGCGATGCCGCCGCCCACCACCAGCACATCCGGATGCACCGAAACCTCCCGTGTGGAGAGCCGGTCATGGCGCCGCACCCGGCTGATGGCCCCGGCCACCAGGGTCTTGGCCTTGCGTGTGGCTGCGGTCTCATCCAGCGTCACCCACGAGACCTGCTCCCTCACCGATGCCATCTGAAAGAGATACGGGTTGAGATCGGCCCGCTCGCAGGCCCCCCGGAAGGTCTTTTCATGCAGCCGGGGCGAACAGGAGGCCACCACCACCCGGTTGAGGCCGTAATTCCTGATATCGGTCTCGATCATCTCCTGCCCCGGGTCCGAGCACATGAACTTATAATCCCGCGCCACAGCCACGCCATCCAGCCCGCGCGCGAAGTCCGCAACCTCGGCCACATCGACCTTGTAGGCGATATTGATGCCGCAGTGGCAGATATAAAATCCGATTCGGATCGACATGGATTCCTCCTCCCTTATCCTGTTGTCCCGCCGGCCAGCTCCGACACGATGGCCAGCAGCTCCGCGGCCTCGGGCGGCTTGTTCAGAAAGGCCTCGGGCGGTGTCGGCGCACTGTCGGCCTGGGTCTTTTGAATCTTTTCAAAATGGTGATAGGTCTGCCAGTCCACCGAAGAGAGCAGCACCACCGGAATCGTGCAAAGCTCCTTATGGCACTTGAGCCTGCGGAACATCACCGCCCCTCCCTGCATGGGCAGCGTGGCATCCAGAATGATCAATGCAGGCCGAATCCGCTCTGCGGTATCCAGCCCCTCGGCGCCGCTCCCGGCAACCACGGGCTTAAACCCTGCGGATTCCAGCAGCGTGGAGAGGAAGACCTGCATCTCGAGTTCCTCGTCCACGATCAAGACTGTTTTGTTCCCGGTTTGCGGAGACACTTTTTGGGCTCCTCTGGGGTTGGGTTGGTTGATCGCGCCTTTGCCCTTTTCCGGCAGATGGGGGCGCACGCTGTTTTATGAGATAGCATAAAGTGTGCCATATGGCGGTATATTGAGTCTTATTTGTTGTTATAACCGATGTTTAAAGTTGAAATATGGGGCGGTGCTGAAAAACGGCAGGGGGGGATAGCTGTTGCGGATGGAGAAATGAGAGGATGAGGAGAGAGGAAAATTCCTGCTGAAACGGGCCGATAGGCGGAGTGCCGGGGCGTTGTGCAACGGTTTGTGCAACGGGGGGCGCGACGGACCGACTCTCTTTCTCATTTGAAAACCGATTGAAAAACGGCTATGATGAAAGTCATAATTCGTAAACAGCCACAATTTGGAAAATTGGCTGGCGAATCAACTTAATTTGTAAGGTAAAGCAGAAATGAATACCGCAAGTGATCGTATTGTTGATGAAGCATTGTCCCTTCCGGTAGAGGAGAGGCTGAATCTGGTGGAAAAGCTCCTGATGAGTTTGAACCTTCCCATTGATGATGAAATCGATCGTCTCTGGGCCGAAGAGGCCGAACGTCGCGTTTCTGAGATCGAAGAAGGGAAGGTGACACCGATACCAGGGGAAGCGGTTTTTGCCAGAATCTGGGAAAAGTATGGCAGATGAACTTCTATTTTCACGCAGATGCCGAAAGGGAATTTGACAAAGCTGTCGAATATTATGAATTTTGCCGTTCCGGTCTTGGCCTTGAATTCTCCTTTGAGGTTTATGCAGCGATCCACCGCATTCTGAAATATCCCGAGGCATGGACGCCGCTATCGGAAAATACCAGACGCTGTCTCGTAAAGCGTTTTCCCTTCGGCGTTGTCTATCAGATGAAGTCGGATCGAGCATACATCATCGCGGTTGCCGATCTTCGAAGGCGTCCGGATTATTGGTTGAAGCGGCTATAAAATCCCTCATCCCTCGATCCCATACCGTTTCATCTTCCGCCACAAAGTGGTCCGATCCATCCCCAGGGCCTTCGCGGTCTGCTCCCGCCGGCCGTCATGCTCGCGCAGGGCAGCGATAATCCGCTCCTTTTCTTCGGCTTCTTCGTCTTCCGACTTGCCTCCGGCCCGGTGATGGCCATGATTCCGGGCCGCCATCCGGTTCATGACCGTCGACGGCAGGTGGCGGGGCTCGATACTATCCTCCTGACAGATGATCAGTGCATGCTCCAGCACATTCTCCAGCTCCCGGACATTGCCCGGATAGTCGTAGTTGAGCAGCACACCCATGGCCGCTTCCGAGATAGCCGGAGCCCGTTTTTCGCTGGCCGCGCAGAGACGGCGCATGATGTGGCGGATGAGCAGGGGCAGGTCTCCGGTGCGGTGCTTCAGCAGGGGCAGCTCGAAGTGGAGGACGTTGAGGCGGTAGAAGAGGTCTTCTCTGAACTGGCGACTGGCCACGAGCTGATCCAGGCCCCGGTTCGTGGCCGCGATGATCCGCACATCGACCTTTGTGATTCTGCGGCTTCCCAAGGGGTAGAACTCCCGGGCCTCCAGCACCCGCAAAAGCTTGGCCTGCAGCGACAGGGGCAGATCCCCGATCTCGTCCAGAAAGATCGTGCCGCGGTCGGCCTCCTGAAAACGACCCGGCTTGTCCCGGTCTGCGCCCGTGAATGCGCCCTTTACATAGCCGAACAGCTCCGATTCCAGAAGTGTGGCAGGCAGGGCCGCACAGTTGACCTTGATCAAAGACTTCTTGGACCGCCGGCCGCAGGAATGGATCGCCTTTGCGACCATGTCCTTGCCCGTGCCCGTGGCCCCTTCGATGAGTACGGTCGCGTCGCTGTCGGCCACTGCCCGCACCTTTTCGAAGACGGCCTGCATGGCAGGGTCTCTGCCCACGATGTGGTGAAAGGAGAAGCGCTGCTGCATCACCGCGTCCAGGTGGTGTGCGAAGGTCAGATCTTTGATGGCCGCGATTCCCCCGACGATCTCGTTGGCTTCGTTGCGCAGGGCCATGTAGTCGGCCCGCACCGGTATCACCTCGCCGTCCCGGGTGGTCATCCGGCCCTTGTGGCTGGTGCGGGAGCGGCCGTCATTCATGGAATCGACCAGCAGATTCAGGTCGTGGATGGCGCCGCCGCCCAGGATCTCCTTGAAGGGCTTGCCGATCACCTCCCGCCGGTTGTAGCCGGAGATCATCTCCGCGGCCCGGTTGAAGAAGGTGATGTGGCCGCCCCGGTTTGCGGTGAAGACGCCGATGTCGAGGTTGTCCAGGATGATCTTGAGGCTCCGCTCCTCGTACCGCACCCGGTTTATGAGGCCGGCGATCGGGGAGTGATCCTGCAGCAGGGTGAGACATCCGATCAGCACCTGGTCCGGGCCGTAGAGGGGCGCAGAAACCCTTGTGACCAGGTGGCGGGAGCGGTTCTGATCCAAAATTTCCACATCCTCATCCACCGATTCCAGGCCGTTCTTTCCGCCAAAGGGGCACTGGGCATAGCAGGGAATGCCCTTGAAGACCTCGTGGCAGTCCAGGCCGATCACCGAGGATTCGCTCACGCCGATGATGGTCTGCGCGCTCCGGTTGAAGGAGGTGATCCTCCGGGACCGGTCAATGGTGAACGCGCCGATGTCCATCCGATCGAGCAGATCGATCCATTCCTGACGCCGGAGGCTCGATTCAGCTTCCGGATGCGCTTCCTTCCCTTTTTTTCGAGGGGTCTTGGACGGACCCTTTGCCGCGTGCCGCATCTCCCCTCCCTTCTGCCGCCCCATTCGGATTTTCCGCGGGCAGCGTGATTATGAATTCGGTTCCTCGGCCAGTTCTGTCCGTTCTGTCCGTTCTGTTCCGGGCCCGGATCGTTCCCCGGTGGCGTTCGACAATGCCGTAGGCCGTGGAGAGGCCCAATCCTACGCCGTATCCCTCCTTTTTGGTGGTGAAGAAGGGCTCGAAGATCCGCTCCATCTGATCCTCGGGAATGCCCCTGCCCGTGTCGGAGACGGTCATATGAATCTGTTTCCCTTCGGGATCATGACGGGCGCGGATGATCAGCCGCCCCCCCTCAGGCATCGCGTCGATCCCGTTGAAGATCAGGTTGATAACGCACTGCTGCAGGCTGTTGGCATCTCCGGGGATCGGGGGCAGGTTTTCTGGAATGTCGGTTTCCAGTTTGATGTTCTGCAGCTCCAGTTTGTGGCGGCTCAGGAGGATGGACCGCTTCAGCACCTCGTCGATTCGGACCGTGCCGAAGACCGGGGGCGATTTCCGGGAGAAGGTGAGGAGGCCCGAGATGATCTCCGAGCAGCGGGCCGTCTCCTTTTCCACGATATCCAGATATCCCGAGAACTTCTCCTGCCGGGCCTCCGAGAGAGTTCCCCGGCCCATGATCCGGCTCATGAGGCGCAGATAGTTCAAAATGCCCGACAGCGGATTGTTGATCTCATGCACAACGCTGGCCGCCAGCCGGCCCAATGACATCATCTTGTCCTGATGCAGGATCCGGGCCTGGTCGGCCATCTCCTGCTCCAGACGCCGGATCTCCCGCAGATCCCGCAGGATCAGAACCATGCCCGCGGTTCCGTTCTCTTCGGGAAGAAGGGTCGCGGAGAGCTGCACCGGAACGGCTGTCTCGTTTTTTCCCCGCAGTTGGGTTTCATGCAGAAAGAGCCGATCCTTTCCGCCCGCGCCCGTCTCCCCGAGGGCTTCCTTGAGCCGGGCCATCTCATCGGCCTTGAAAAATCGCGAAAGTTTCCATCCCGACAGCACTTGGGACGGATCGTATCCGGTGATGGCTCCCATGCTCCGGTTGAAGACCGCGATCCGCTCGGCCCCGTCGCAGGCCATGATACCGTCCAGAGAGCTTTCGATCAGGTTGTTCCGGAAGGTGACGGAGCGGATCAGCTCCGCGAGTGTCCGGGCATGGGAGCGCTCCAGCAGCGCAGTGTACTCCTTGAGCTGCTTTCGGCCATTGTACCGGTCCCGGGCCCGCTGCAGGGCCAGGTGAAGGGCTTCGTTTGCGATGGGCTTGGTGATGAAATCCGATGCATCGAGCCGCAGGGCCGCAATGGCCGTATCCATCTCACCAAAGGCCGTCACCACGATCACCTCCACTTCGGGCCGCCGCTCCTTCAGCGCCGCCAGCACCGCGAGTCCGTCCACCTTGGGCATCCGGATGTCGGTGATGACGATCCGGGGGGAGACACGCTCACACAGGGCCAGGCCCTCCGCGCCGTCTGGGGCCGTATGAACCCGGTATCCGGCATCCTCCAGGGTGATCGCGGTGATCTCCCGGATGTCGGCCTCGTCATCCATCAATACGATGGTCCACTCTCCCGCGTCTTCCATTTGGCCTGCCCGATGAATAAAGAGATTAAGGTGAATTGTGGGATTTTGATTCCAGAAAATCGCCTAAAAGAAATTAAATGGATTCAGGATTCCGATGATGATGCCCCTGCGCCGAAGCGGGGCATCTCCACCCGCATCCGGGTCCCTTGCCCCGGCCTCGATTCAGTTGAAATGGTTCCCCCGTGCTGCTCCACGATCTTACGCGCGATGAAAAGCCCCAGCCCGGTCCCCTTCTCGCCTTTGCCCGAGAAGAAGAGATCGAAGATCCCCCGCCGGGTGGCCTCGTCCATGCCGATGCCGTTATCGACAATCTCGAACCGGATCAACTCCCCCTTTGACTCTACAATGAAATCGATCCGATGGGAAGTCTTGGCATGATCTTCCGCGCAGGCATCCAGCGCATTCTCCAGAATGTTGATGAGCGCAGACCGGAGAAAGCCGGTATCGGCCTCGAAATCGCCCCCGGCTTCTTCTGTCTTCAGCACGAATTCTATGCCGCCGCTTTTTGCCTTTTCCAGAATGCCCGATGCCAGATCTTCCGCGAACCCGGCCCCGTCGATCCGCTCCAGCTTCAGATCCCGGTCCTTGGCATAGAAGAGGATGTCCAGCACCATCTTCCGAATCCGGCCTACCATCTGCTTGACCGTATCCAGCCCCTCCCGGATCTGATGCTCATTCTCCTTTGCAAGGCCGCTGTCCAGCAGATAGACCCCGCCGTCCAGCCCC
Organism: Desulfobacteraceae bacterium; assembly: GCA_011390135.1. Taxonomy (GTDB): domain Bacteria; phylum Desulfobacterota; class Desulfobacteria; order Desulfobacterales; family JAABSP01; genus JAABSP01. Next base: position 41,915 of record JAABSZ010000006.1, read on the forward strand.
GTGAGCATCCCCTTGATGCCGTGGGAGACCGAGCCGACCATCAGCCCCAGGCTTGTCAGGTGATTCTGGAGGTCCAGCACATACCGGATGTCCGTGGACATGGAAAGCACCTGCTGGATCCGGCCCCGGCTGTCCCGGATGGGAGAGGTCATCACCAGCAGGTTGCACCGGGAGCGATCCGGCAGCAGCCATTCCATCTCGGTCTGGCAGGATCGGCCCGTATCAAAGGTCTCCATCACCGGGCATTCGGGGCAGATGTCGGCCCTCCCACGGCAGATCCGGTAACAGGGTCTTGCCGCCGGCTCCCCGAAATCGGCCTTGAAGCGGCTGTTGACTGCGGTGTAGGCCAGATCCTCCCCCTGAACCGTAACATAGCAGGGGAGATGGTCAAAGGCCGTGCTGAAGCGGTCTGAAAACGCGGCCGGACTTGTCTGGAGGCCCCTCTCTTCGATCTGCTCCCGGGCCGCGGCCAACTGCTTCGATTTCTCATAGGCCAGCGATTCCAGATGGTGGGTGTAATCCTGCAGCTTCTCCCGGATCAGGATCTTCTCATAGGCCCGGCGCAGGGAGACCTGGAGCGCATCGATATCGATGGGCTTGGTGATGAAATCGACAGCCTCGTCCTTGAAGCTCTGTACCGCCAGATCCATGTCGCCGTGGCCAGTGATCATGATCACCTCGACCTCCGGGTCCTCGGCCTTGATCCGCCGGAGCAGCTCGATGCCGTCCATTCCGGGCATTTTGATGTCCGTGAGCACCACCGGAGGCCGCAGCGCCTTGAAGGCCCGCAGTCCCTCCTCCCCGTTTTCGGCCGTATGCACCGTATATCCGATCCCCTCCAGGGATATGCACAGCACCTCACGGATATCCTCTTCATCATCCACCAGCAGGAGCATCTTATCCATATCCACACCTTAAAAATTGCAGATCCGCAGATTTTTTTACAGATCCGACATGAGTTTTTCCCGCAGCAGGTCCCCGTTTCGCCGGTGTTCCGCTGGGGGCGGCTCCGATACTGGAAAGCGGAGAATGAAGCATGCCCCCCGGCCCGGCTCGGACCGGGCCTCGATTCGGCCCCCGCAGTCCCGGATGATGCCGTAGGAGATGGAAAGGCCAAGCCCTGTTCCCTTACCCACCTCCTTGGTGGTGAAAAAGGGCTCGAAGACCTTCTCCAGGATCTCTGGGGGAATCCCGCCCCCGGTGTCGCAGATCTCCATTCTCACCTGATCCTTCTCCCGCTTCACCCGCAGATCGATCCGTTTTTCCCATGGGGACCCTTCGGCTCCGGCATACTGCCCCTCCCGCTCCTCGATGGCATCCCTTGCATTGATGAGCAGGTTGATGAAGACCTGCTCCAGCCGGTCCGTATCGGCCATGATCCGGGGAAGATCGGCCTCCATATCCCAGTAAATCTCGATGCCCCGCACCTTGAGCTGCTGGCTGAAGAACTCGCACGCCTTCAGAAGGATCTTGTCGGGCTGCACCCGGGCCAGATGCATCTCTGATTTGCGCGCGAACTGGCGCATGTGGTTGATGATCTTCGAGGCCCTGTCCACATTGCTGTCCACCTTCCGGAGCATTTTGTTCAGCAGTTCCTCAGCCACAGGCTCTTTCCGGTCCATCTTCAGCAGACAGAAGGAGCTTGCGGTCTTGATCACCGACAGGGGCTGGTTCAACTCGTGGGCCACGCCTGTCGCCATCTCGCCCAGGGTGGCCAGTTTGCCGGCCTGGATCAACTGGCTCTCCGACTCCAGCCGCTGGGTGATGTCGCTGGCGGTGACCAGGATCACGGGACGGCCCGATGACTCGGACGGGGAGAGGCGGAGATTGACGAAGATGGTCCGGTTCTCCCGGGTCAGATGGCGCGCCTTGTTGATCACGTACTCGCTCCGGATCTGCCCGATCTTCTCCTTCCGGTCCTTCTCGTGGAAGAGGGAGGGAAATGGCTGCTCGATCATCTCCGAAGGCTCATAGCCATAGACATCTCTCACCCGCTCGTTGCAGTCGGTGATGACAAGGCTTTCGGAATCGAGGACAAAGACCGGGTTGGGGATGTTGTTGAAGATCGCCTGGTACTTCATCTCGGAGCGGATCAGCTTCTCCTCGAGCTGCTTGATGGGGGTGATATCGAGACTCATCTCGATCGCGGCCTCGATCTCGCCCCGCGCGTTCTTCACGGGCGCGGTCTTGAAGATCCAGTGGGTGACGCTGCCGTCCCGATTCCGTCCCACCTCTTCGCCCGAGTGGGACTGGCCGTCCTCAAAGGTGATCTCCACGGGACAGTCCTCGCACCGCTCATCCCGGCCTTTGTAGGCATGATAGCAGCAGTCTCCGGGCTCGGGCCGGAACTTTTCCGCGAACTCCCGGTTGTACCGGAGGATCTTGAAGCTTCGGTCCTGCACCGTGATGAAGCAGGGAACCAGCTCGAAGAGATTCTGGTACTCGTCCTTCTGCTTGTTCAGCTCCGCCTGCTTCTCCTCGATCCGCTCCCCCATCCGTTTGATGGCCAGGGCCAACTGACCGATCTCATCCTTTCGATGGGTGGGCCGATGGGCCGGCCGATGGGTGTGCTGATGAGCCGGCGCGGGCGGATCGTATTCGCCTCTGGCGATCCTCCGGGTGCTTTCGATGAGGCTCTTGATGGGATGGCTGACCGATCGAACCATGAAGATCGACATGATCGCGGAAGTGAGCAGAAAGACCACCACGCCGAAAAAGAGAATGCCGTTTTCAAAGCGTCGGATATCCCGGTCCGTCTCCCCCAGAGATACCACCAGATCAAGAGCCCCCAATATCTTCTTGTTCTGCGGATGGACATGGCACTCATCTGTCGCGCATCCCGGCTCGTTGCAGATGGGGCTGATGATCCCCAGAAAGCGCCGTCCCCCGTCCGATTGAAAGATCCGGGCCCGCTCTTCCAGTTCCAGCTCCGACACGGGCGGGTCCCGGTCGTGGCAGATATAGCAGGCCTCGGCCTTGATGTTGGTGACGGCCTCCACCTCGTCAGGATGGTTGGAGTACTTGATCTGGCCGTCCTTGTTGTAGATCCGGATGTTTTCGATCTCCTTCTGCCGGCCGATGTTGTTGATGATCTGGTTGATCTCGTCGCGGGAGTTGAGCATCATGGCATAGTGGGTTCCCAGCTTGATGGTGTTGCCGAGCCGGTCGGCCCCCACCATGATCTCGTCCATCCGCTTGTGGCGCTGATACCGGATGTTATAGAAGGCCCATGTGGTGATGCTGACCAGAAAGATCAGCTCCACGGTGAGGATCAGTTTGACCACAAGGCTGTTTCGGAGCGATTGAATGCGTTCGAGGATCATTTCTACACTTCCCTTTCGATGCAGAGTGCGTGTACAATAAAATTGGAAAGCATAAATAATGCCATCGCATGAAATTTGAAATTCAAAGGATTTCAGGTGATTGGAGCGGAAGGGTGAAATCGGGATGTTGCACTCCATTGACAAGAGGGGAAAAGGGAACCATTCAAAAAATCGAGACTTTCGGCAAATCAGAAGATCATCAGGATGTTGACCGGATGTTGCGCGACCGGTTATGCAACATAGGCTGCAACATTTACAACAAAAGAATCGGACCGTACAATGCCTTTTGGTCCCTTGACACCTGTCCCATATGAGGCTACGAGTATTCTGGAATGGTTCGACCAATCTTCAGTTGAACCCGTTTCAGCCTGGAAAATGGCAAATCTCCAATTCCAGAACTTCCGGAGAAAACCTTTAAAAACCCCATCTTGTCAATCATCAGGTGTAATATGTTACAAAAAAATGAGGCCAAAGAGATGATGCCATTGCTGATTCTCATCTGTGCCGGCCTGCTGGGCAACATCTTCGGCCTCGATCTTCTTCTGGGAATCGATATCCTGTTCGGCAGTGTTTTTACGCTGATCCTTCTTAGATTCTACCGATTGCGTACAGCCGTCACAGCTTCCTTTATTGCAGGAAGTTATACGATCGTGCTGTGGGCCCAGCCCTATGCGATGATCATCCTTGGGGCCGAGGCGCTCTTTGTGGGGTTGATGCTTCAAAAGTTCAGCGACAGCGAAATTGTTTTCCTGGATATGGTCTACTGGCTGGTGATGGGAATGCCCCTGGTCTGGATCTTCTATCGGTTCGGCGTCGGGATGAATCAGCAGGCCACCCTTGTGGTGATGCTCAAACAGGCAACCAACGGCATCTTCAATGCCACATTGGCCTCCATCATCCTTCAGTATACCCCCATCGCGGCATTCATCAGAAGTCGGCGGTTTTCCTCCGGGGGGGGTGTGGGCAAACAGGCACTCCGGTCAACGATCTTTCAGCCGGTCATCTGCGGGATCATATTGACTATGTTTGTCTTTCTCTACATCAACGGCAGAGACCAGTTCCTCCATATCGAAAATGGGATACAGGAAAAACTGGAAAAGAATTCAATGTATCTTATCGACACCTATGAAATCTGGATCGACAGCCACAAGGCGGTGGTACAGATGGTGGCGGCCGAGGCGGCCCGATTGGGGGGGAGATCGACTCCGGAGCTGGATGAGATTTTAACCATCCTGAGAAGATATGGTGATGATTTTCTGGTTCTGACCGTTGGTGATGCAACCGGAAAGCTCATGGCCGCTTCCCCCGAGATCGGTCGGAACGATCAGTCGTCCATCGGATTGAGTGTTGCGGATCGAAACTATTTTCAGGAGGTCAAATTCCGGAAAAAAACCGTTGTATCCGAAGTCCTGATGGGCAGAATCAGCCATCAGCCCATTGTCCTGATCGCTGCCCCCATCATGGTCAACAGCAGATTTACCGGGTTCGTGCTCGGCTCAATCTCTTTAAAGCGGATCCAGGAAGTTATCATCGGCAGCGCGGATCAGACCTTCGAGATGTTCACACTCATCGATCATCACGGCAATGTCGTAGCCTCATCCAATCCGGAACTGCAGTTCAATGAAATATTTCCCGATCCATCCCCTTATCCGGTTCGCCGGTTTACGGACAACTTCTATTTACGGATGCCGGAGCCCAACCTGAAAAATCCGATGCTGCGCTGGTCCGAATCCGTCTATGTCATGGAAACTCCGGTCGGAAAGGATTCCGGATGGATCTTGATCGGTGAATATTCGGCCGCTCCCTATCAGGCCCGGCTTTATGCCTACTATATTTCCGATCTGATCCTGGCCCTGAGCACCATTCTGATCATGGTCTGCCTGACCGCAGTGGTGAGCCGTCGGATCGCCGCCTCCATTGTGCGGCTGAACACTCTCACAGCCGATATACCCAAAAATATGGGAAAACAGGTTCTGCCCAGCCACTATCCCCAGAGCGCGATTGCCGAGATCGATTCGCTTTCCAGAAGCTTTGAGAACATGGAGATCCTGCTCCGGGAGAAGTTCGATCAAGAGCGACGGATCAAGGCCGATATGCAGAGGGCCAAAGAGGAGGCGGAAAAAGCCAATAGAGTCAAAAGCGAGTTTCTGGCCAATATGAGCCATGAGATCCGAACCCCCATCAACGTGATCATCGGAATGTCCCAGTTGCTGATGGACTCCCGGCTGACCCAGCAGCAGAAAGAGCAGGCTGAGGCTGTCTCCTCTTCATCCGAATCTCTGCTTGCGTTGATCAATGATATCCTGGATCTCTCCAGAATCGAAGCCGGAAAGATGCATCTGGAGATCATCGATTTCGATCTGAGAGATCTGATCTGCAATACCGTGAAGATGCTGGACATCAAAGCCCGGGAAAAGGGGCTCGATCTCTCCTGCCATATTGGCGAAGGCGTGCCGTTGCATCTGAAGGGCGATCCCCATCGGCTTCGGCAGATTCTCTTCAATCTCATCGGCAACGGCGTGAAGTTTACCAACTCGGGAGAGGTGAAGATAGAGGTCTCTGCCGAAGGAGATGACGATGAAAAGGCCATTCTCCGTTTTGAAGTATCAGATACCGGCATCGGCATTCCAAAAGATCGGATCGACCGGCTTTTCCGATATTTTTCTCAGGTCGATGCCTCGGTCAGCCGGGAATTCGGGGGAACGGGTCTCGGGCTGGCCATTTCCCAAAAGCTGGTCCAACAGATGGGCGGAGAGATCGGTCTCAGAAGCGAGGCGGAAAAAGGAGCCACCTTCTGGTTTACGGCCGGTTTTGAAAAGCTGTCCGCGGAACAGGTCGTCAAAAAGGGCTCGGATGCATCAAAATTCTCAGCCATAAAGAAGGATTCGCCCCTGTCGGACGCCTTTCGATCATCTGTCAAGCTGCTGCTGGTGGAGGACAACCTCTTCAATCAAAAGCTGGCCGTCACTCTGCTCGATCGGATGGGCTTTTCCGCGGATATCGCAGCCAACGGTGAAGAGGCTCTTCAAAAGCTGGAAACCGAAACCTACCACCTCATCCTCATGGATGTCCAGATGCCTGTGATGGACGGGTTTCAGGCCACCCGGACCATCCGAAGCAATTCAAACGGCCGGTTCGATCCGGATATCCCCATCATCGCCATGACCGCCAATGCCATGTCCGGGGATCGGGAGGCGTGCATCGAAGCGGGAATGGATGATTATATCTCAAAACCCATCTATCCGGAGAAGCTGCTGGCGGTGATTGAAAGGCAATTGTCGATGAAGTACGATGAAGGTTAGGAGAACATTCAACTTCTCATATAACAATTTCAGGAAGATAGTTCAATCATAAACTGTTGAGGGTTGCCAATTGAAGTATAAGCATAAGAAGGATGAAAAATACAGACTCTCCTTCACCACCGGCGGCCTCTTTCATCCGGAATCGGTAACGCTTGCCATGCGGTTTAAAATAACCCAGGACTGGAAAGCGGTTCGCGATCAGACCCTTTTGGAAAACCTGCTGCAGGCCAGAACCCATAACAGCGCAAAGCGGATCTGCAGCGAGGTCATCTCCCGTCTCAAAACCCTTACAACCGATGAACTCGATCTGCTGATAAGCGGAACCCCCCGGGAGCAGGAATCTCTTCTCTGGATCGGGGTCTGCCGGCGCTACCGGTTGATCGCGGACTTTGCCGTCGAAGTGCTTCGGGAGCGGTATATAAGCCTGAGAGACGATCTGAGCCCGGCCGATTTCGATGCCTTTTTCAACCGAAAGGCCGAATGGCATCCGGAGCTGGAGAAGATCCGGCCCGGGACCCGGCAAAAGCTGCGGCAGGTTCTGTTCAAGATGATGCGGGAGGCCGGCCTCTTGGCCATTTTGGCCGGGGAATACCGGATCCGCGCACCGGCCCTGACGCCGAAGATTCTCTCTGCCCTTCCCCGGGAGCGGCCGGAGGATCTCGGCTTTTTTCCGGTCTTTGCAGAGGAGCTGAAAAGAGGAGGTTCATGAACGTCGATACAGGTACGAAAACCCTGCAGGAGCGATTCGATCATCTGGTCAGTGTGATCTCCGGAGAGCGGTTTTTGAAAAAAGAGGGGCTGGGCAACGAGATCCCCTTTTTCATCTGCCCCTTCAGACCCGAAGAGGCCGTGGAGATGGCGGGGCTGCAGCGGCAGCTCGTCCATCGTCTGGAACAGGACGGCCTTCTGATTCTGGAGATCGATCTCTATGACCTTTCCGTGGAGATCCTCAAAGAGCGGGGGATCTGGAAGCAGATCCTGGCCCTGGAACCGACCGTGGAGAAGGATCAGCTCAGGGAACTGCTTCAGGGGGTGCTGGACCCGGAGTCCCATCTGGTGCCGGCAATCGCCCGGATGCTGGAAGCAAAACCCTTTGATGTCCTCTTTCTGAGCGGCGTCGGGGAGGTCTTCCCCTGTATCCGCTCCCACAACGTGCTGAACAACCTGCAGCGGGTCGCCAAAACAAGGCCCACCCTGATGTTCTTTCCCGGGGAATACACCCATTCTCTGGAATCGGGCGCGTCTTTGGACCTCTTCGGCAGGCTGCATGATGACAAGTATTACCGGGCCTTCAATATTTTTCACTGTGAACCCTGACCGAAAGAGAGTACAGATGCCGCTGAAATCCATTTTCCAAAAGCCGGTGGACCGGCCCATCGAAGGGGTCATCAAGGCTGATGACGAGGCGAGCCTTCAGTTGGAGATCGAAGAGTATGTGCTGACCAATGAGGTCCGAAAGCGCATGGAGGCATTTCTGGATGCCTACAACCATTATACGGGGGCCAACGGGGCCTGGATCTCGGGATTCTTCGGATCGGGAAAGTCCCATCTGCTGAAGATGCTGGCGCTGCTGCTGGAGAACCGGGAGATCGACGGTGTTCCCGCGCTGGAGATATTTTTGCCCAAATGAGGGGATGACGAGATCTTTCGCGGGGATCTCAAAAAGGCCGGGGCCGTTCCCGCCAAAAGCATCCTCTTCAACATCGACCAGAAGGCCGACGTGATCAGCAAGACCCAGATCGACGCCCTCCTTGCGGTATTCGTGAAGGTCTTCGACGAGATGTGCGGCTACTACGGCAAGCAGGGGCACATCGCGCAGTTCGAGCGGGATCTGGACGGCCGGGGGCTGTACGGGAAATTCCAAAGCGCGTATGAAGGGATTGCGGGCCGCCTCTGGAAAGAGGGGCGGGAGCAAGCTCTGCTGGAATCGAAGAATATCGCGGATGCCTATGCCGAGGTCTCGGGGGATGATCCGGCTTCGGCCATGGGGATTCTGGACAGGTACCGGGCCGAGTACCATGTCTCGATCGAGGATTTTGCCGAGCGGATCAGAGCCTGGATCGACCGGCAGGGGCCCGATTTCCGGCTCAATTTCTTTGTGGACGAGGTGGGGCAGTATATCGCAGACAATGTGAAGCTGATGACCAACCTCCAGACCATTGCCGAAAGCCTGGCCACCAAGTGCCGGGGCCGGGCCTGGATCGTCGTCACCTCCCAAAACGAGATGAGCCTGATCATAGGGGAGATGAACCGGGGGCAGCGGAATGATTTTTCAAAGATCACGGACCGGTTTCTCACGAAGATGCTGCTGACCAGCACCAATGTCGCGGAGGTGATTCAAAAGAGACTGCTGCCCAAGACCGATGCGGGGGCAGAGGAGCTTCGGAACCTGTATGCCGCGGAGAGCAACAATTTCGGTACACTCTTCGGCTTTGGAGACGGGGCCAGAAGCTACAGGCCATATAAGGATGAAGCCGATTTCATCGCCACCTATCCTTTTGTGCCCTACCAGTTCGAACTCTTCCAGTCGGCCATCGAGAATCTCTCCCGCCACAATGCGTTCGAGGGCCGGCACAGCTCTGTGGGGGAGCGCTCCATGCTGGGGGTCTTTCAGCAGGTGGTGGTGAAGATCAGGGATTACGAGATCGGGCAGCTTGCCACCTTCGATCTGATGTTCGAGGGGATTCAGACCGCGCTCAAGGCCCAGACCCAGCGGGCGATCCTCGCGGCTCAGCGCCAGTTGGGGGATGTTTTTGCCCTGAAGGTACTGAAGGCGCTCTTCATCGTCAAGTATGTAAAGGAGTTCAAGGCCACGGCCCGGAACTTATGTGTGCTGATGCTCGCAGGTTTCCGCCAGGATCTTGCAGGGCTGCGCAGGGATGTGGAGGAGGCCCTCAATCTGCTGGAGCAGGAGACCTACATCCAGCGGGCCGGGGAGGTCTGTGAGTATCTGACGGACGAGGAGAAGGATGTCGAGCAGGAGATCAAAGAGACCGATGTGGAACCGGCCGATGTGGCCGAAGAGCTGGAGAAGATCCTCTTCGACCATGTCATCCGAACCCGGAAGATCCGGCACGCCGAGACAAAGCAGGACTATCCCTTTTCCAGAAAGCTCGATGACCGCCTCTACGGCCGGGAGTATGAGCTGGCGATCCATCTGGTCACGCCTCTTCATGAAAATGCAGAGGATGAATTCATCCTTCAGTCCAGGTCTCTGGGCCGGGATGAGCTGCTGGTGGTTCTGCCTCCGGATGCACGGCTGGTGAGCGACGGCTATATGTACAAGCGGACTGAGAAGTACATCGGCCGGAACATCTCCGCGACCCAGCGGGATACGGTAAAACGGATACTGGAGGGGAAACGGCTGCGGAACCAGGAGCTGTATGCAGAGCTGCAGCAGCGGGTGAAGGATCTGCTGGCCCAAGCAAAGTTCTATGTCGCGGGCACTCCCGCGGAGGTGCGGGGGGAGGATGCCCAGGCGCGGATCGTCCGGGCCTTTCATGAGCTGGTCAACCGGACCTATCCGAACCTCCGGATGCTGCGGGGCGTCTTTTACACTGAAAATGACATCGCCGGCTGTCTCGATCGGTCCAAAGACGGCCTCTTCGGAACCGATGCCGCGGGGCTTGCCGAGTCGGAGCAGGAGGTGCTGGCCTTTATCCGGGGCAATCAGCGGGGCGGGGTGCGAACCACCTTGAAAAGCCTGGTGGAGCGGTTCGAGCGGAAGCCCTATGGGTGGCCATATGCGGCTCTGCTCTGCACCCTGGCCAATCTCTGTGCCCGGGCGCGGGTCGAGGTGAAAAATGACGGGGATCTTCTGGAGGGGGATGGGCTGGAAAAGGCCTTGCGGAATACGCGCGGCCACGGCAATCTGGTGCTGGAGCCCCAGGTGGAGTTCACCGCGTCCCAGGTGCGGGGCCTGAAGGAGTTCTATGCTGATTTCTTTGACGAGCCCCCGCCTCCGGGCGAGGCAAAGGTGCTGGGGATGGCTGCGGCCCATGCGCTGCAGAAGAGGGTCGAAAAGCTGAAGGAGCTGGTTCGGCAGGAGGATCGTTATCCCTTTCTGAATGGGCTGAAGCCGGTTCTGGAGCGGCTCGAAGGGATTGCTGGGAAGCCTTATGCATGGTATCTGACCGAGCTTTCCCGGCAGGAGGATGATCTGCTCGACATGAAGGAGAACCTGATCGATCCGATCCTCAGGTTTATGGCGGGGCCACAGAAACGGATCTATGATGATGCCCGGGAGTTTGTTCGGGCACAGGAGCCGAATTTCGGCTATATCGGGGATGCAGGGCCGGAGGATTCCGGGGTGCGGGAGCCCGGGGCAAAACTTCCCAAGCCCGCGGATCTGGCCGAGGCGCTGACGGACCCGGAGTGTTTCCGGGGGAATCGGATGCAGGAAATCAAGGGGCTGGTGGATACTCTGGCGGGGGCCGTCAATGCGCGGATCGAGGCGGAGATTCAAAAGGCCGGAGATGCGGTCAGCGCATTGAAGGAGCGGCTTTGCGGCATGGCGGAATTCGGCGCGCTGACCCCGGAACAGCAGGCGGAAATTGTCGGACCGTTTGACCTTTTTCCCGAAAAGGTTCAGAATCAGGAGCTGATCGCGGTTGTCCGGGATACGCTTCGGCGCTTCGAGGAGACCGATTATCAGCGGCTGGTTTCGCAGGTGGTGGAATGGGCAGAGGCCGGGCGGGTCGAGCCGGTTCCGGTCTCCATTAAAGGGGAGAAGACCGGGGAGGGTGAGGATTTCGGTTCCGCGGGAAAAAGAGAAGAGAAGGGAGAAGAGAAGGAAAAAAAGCCTCTGCCCAGGGTTGAAAGTGTTCCCATCCGGGAGGTTCGGGTTTCCTTCGACAAGGCCTGGATTGCCGATGAAGCGGATGTGGAGAAATATGTTGAGGCCATGCGGGATGCTTTGCTGGCGGAAATCGGGAAAGGTAGACGGATTCATATTTAGGAGTGAAGTGCGATAATGAAATTGCTGATCAAAAATATCGGGCCCATCGACCGGGCGACGTTTACCCTTGGAGATTTGACCATCATTTGCGGCGGCAACAGTGCCGGAAAGACGACTGCGGCATATGTGGTGTACGGCTTTTTCTCTTTCTGGAACGATATCTATTCCATCAGAATCGACCCCAAAGATCCGTACCGGCTGATCGATGAGGGGGCAGTGGAACTGGATCTTCAGGAATTTATCGACAACGCATCCGATATTATTGAAGATGCCTGCGAGGATTTTACGGAAGAACTGCCGGATGTCTTTGCCGCTTCCGAAAACCATTTCAAAGGCAGCCGGTTCAGAGTGGAACTGGAGCCGGGGGATCTTCCTTCGACACCCATGTTCGACTCGGATATTGGGGGGATGGGAAATGATCTCGTTACCATCACCGCAATGGCCGATTCTTCAGTGGTGAGATTTACATTGCGGGAGGAAAAGAAGAATGAACAGATTACCGGGTTAACCATTGAAAGGATCATCAGGCAAGTGGTCAAGGAGATGGTTTTCGGCCTCCTGTTATCCAGGCCGTTCATCACCAGTGGGGAAAGAACCGGGGCGGCGATCTTCAGGAAAGATGTCAATTCCGCTCGGATCAGGGCTGCGGAGAATCTGGATTTCCAGAAGGGGAATATTTTTGGCTTGCTGGCATCCGTATCCAAGAACCATTCAATGCCGGTGAATTCGGATCTTAAAATCGCGATGCGATATGAAGAATCCGCTGGAACGGAGAGTTTTATCAAAAGGAAACATCCGGATATTTTGAAGGATTTCGAAGCGATTTCCGGCGGAAAATATGTGCTGGGGGAAAGGTCGGGAAGGCAGGAATTTTTTTTCATTCCGGAAGGGAAGCAGACCCGGCTGTTGTTGAATGAGAGTGCCGGCTCGGTCTGTTCACTTTTGAGCCTGGACTATTATCTGCGCCATGCCGCGCTTCCCGGCAATCTGCTGATCATCGACATGCCGGAGCTGTATCTGCATCCGGAGAACCATCGGCGGATGGCAAGGCTCTTTGCCCGGCTGGTCAATGCCGGGATAAGGGTCCTCATCACCACCCACAGCGACTATATCATCAAAGAGACGAATACGCTGATCATGCTCCGCCATGAGAAGCCGCACTTCAAGAGAATCGTTGAACGGGAAGGGTATCGGAAAGATGAGTTGCTCTCTGCCGATCAGATCCGGGTCTATACTGCTGAGAGAACAATGGTGAGGGACAAGGGGGCCAAGCGGAAAAAGGCCTGCAATACTCTGGTTCCGAACGATATCGATCCGGAGCTGGGTATCGAGGTGGGCACATTTGACAAGGTGATCGGTAAAATGAATGAGATTCAGGAAGAGATTGTCTGGGGAGAATGACGGGCATGGACACAGGAAAACTCAAAAAATTCGCCCAACACGCCCGCCGGGCCCTCATGGAACAGGTCACCGCAAAGCTCGACCGGGTGCTCGAGAAAGAGAGCGCGGCCCGTCGGGAGAATCCCAAGGCCGTGGATGCCTTGGAAGTCGGCATCCGGGATCAGGGCCGGGAGCGGATCATCGAGCGGGTCGCCTATACCTGGTTCAACCGGTTCTGTGCCCTGCGCTTCATGGATGTCAACCGGTACAACAGCATCGGGGTGGTGTCGCCCGGGGAGGGGCAGTCTCAGCCGGAGATCCTCGCGGATGCCAAGATGGGGCATATCGACGAGGAGATGGTTTCGGAAAAGATCCGGGGGCAGATTTTCGACCTGCTGGAGGGGCGGGCTCCGAGTCCTGATCCTCAGGGGGAAGCCTATCGCCTGCTGCTGGTTGCGGTCTGCAATTACTGGCATCAATTCATGGATTTTCTGTTCGAGCGGATCGACGACTATACCGAGCTTTTGATGCCCGATGATCTGCTTTCCGAGAGTTCCATTCTGACCCGCACCCGGGAGGCCATGACCGAACAGACCTGCGCGGATGTGGAGGTGATCGGCTGGCTCTATCAGTTCTACATCTCGGAGAAGAAGGACGCGGTCTTCGAGGGGCTGAAGAAGAACCAAAAGATCACGCCGGAGAACATTCCCGCGGCCACCCAGTTGTTCACCCCGCACTGGATTGTGCGGTATCTGGTGGAGAATTCCCTGGGGCGCTTGTGGATGCTCAACCGGCCCGAATCGGGGTTGGCGGCGCGGATGGATTACTACATCCGGCCCGAGACCCCGGAGACCGACTTTCTGCGCATCGAAAATCCGGAGGAGATCCGAATCTGCGATCCGGCCTGCGGCTCGGGGCATATGCTGGTGTATGCCTTCGAGATCCTCTATGCCATCTATGAGGAGGAGGGGGTTGAAGCGGCCGGGATTCCCAGGAAGATTCTGGAGAAAAATCTCTTCGGGGTCGAGATCGACGAACGGGCGGGGGGGCTTGCCGCTTTTGCGCTGATGCACCACTACCCATATTTGTTGATTCTCTCTATCAAATGAAAGTTATTTTAGGTTCAATGAATTCAAAAGTTATGTCTGGAGCGATTAATTCCTTATCTCCAACTTTAAATTTTGAAGTTAGTCATGTTGCAAACTTTCCTATACCTGAAAAACTTTTAAATAAAAATGTTAGCGATTTAAATGCCATAGATAAATTGATTGAAATTTCTGAAGTAGACTGGAACTCCTACGAAACCTCTTGGAACTTCACGGATCTCCCATTACTATATTCAGACTACCGTAAACCTAAGCTTAGAGATAGCTATCAAATACTCCGCGTCTACTGGAAAGAAATGACGATGGAGACTCAACGCCTCGAAGAAGAAAACAACCGCATCTTCATCGAAGCCTACAACCTCCAAGACGAACTCACCCCCCAAGTCCCCCTGAACGAAATCACCCTCACCTGCAACCCCCACTACCGCTACAGCGGCAGCAAAACCGAAGAAGAGCTGGAAACCCTCCTCCTTGCCGACACCATGAAGGAGTTCATCTCTTACGCGGTCGGCTGCATGTTCGGCCGCTACGCGCTGGAAAAGCCCGGCCTGATCCTCGCCAACCAGGGCGAAACCTTCGAAGACTATCTCAAACAGATCCCGAACCCCGGCTTTCCCGCAGACGAAGACAACGTCATCCCCATGCTGGACGGCGACTGGTTCGCAGACGACATCTCCGAACGGTTCCGCCAGTTCCTCCGCATCACCTTCGGCAAAGAAGATT
>JAABSZ010000062.1:0-19226 GCA_011390135.1 Desulfobacteraceae bacterium
TCGTTGGAAAGATCCGCGTCCGCGACCTTTTCCAGAACTTTCCGGGCGTTGGGGCCGGCCAGATTGATCACGCCGAAGGCATCAGTCAGATTGACGATGTGGAAATCCCAGTTCTCGTATCGGGTATGGTATCGAATCCACTCCGCACTGCTTCCAGCGCGGCCTGTTGAGGTAGTGAAGTAGTAGTCGTTTTCGCCCCGCTTCACCAGCACGCCGTCGTCGATGATGCAGCCGTCCTCGTTGCACATGGCCGAATAGAGCATTCTGTCGGACTTGACCCGGGACATGCTTCCCACATAGACCCGATCCAGCGCCTTTAAGACGTCGGGGCCGAAGATCCGGAATTTGCCCAGGGTGGACGCGTCGAGGATTCCGACGTTGTTTCTGACGTTTTCGATCTCCGCTGAGGCCGCTGAATCGTCGCCGAACCGCCGGGCCCGATGCCAGACCCCGACACGCTCCATCCGTCCCCCGGCTTTCACCTGCTCCTCGTGCATGGGGGTGCGTTTGCTCATGTCGTGGTTCGATCCGGCATAGGCGGCGATCAATGTCGGCGTCAGCGGAGGCCGCACCGTGGTCGGCCTGGGGTCGAGATCGGGGGATTGGCCCGTCAGTCCCACATAGAGGGGCAGGTTGTGCCCCGGAATCCCGCCCTGACCCGGGCCGGTTCCGGCCGCGGTGAAGCGCTTGATCAGCTCCGGCACGTCAAAGCCTCCTGCAATGGCCTGATCCACGTTCTTCACCGTGGTATCCTCGTCAAAGCAGATAAAGGTCTTTCCGGTCTTGACGGGGCCGATGATGAATTTCGTGCCCCGGGCCGGTCCCGGCAGATCCTGCAGGCGATCCTGGGCCTCCCGGATCTTTGAATCATCCGCACCATTGCAGTCGGCCGCAGCCTTGACACCGGCCAGATGTCCCGATGATTCAATTGCATCCGGATCGATATAGCCGAGCATCCGGCCTGCAGCATGCATCTTCGGCGGAAGGTCAACCGGTAGAAAGAAGCCGGTGCGGCGGTCGAATCGCTGTTTTGCGCCGGCCAGAGTCAAGGGGCCTGTTACCGGGGTCTGTCCAGCACCCGCGACAATAAGATCGCAGTCGAATTCTTGGCTCCGGACCCCGTTGATTGCGGTCAGGGAAACCCGCTTCACCTTGGGATCGCCGTCCGATGCCGCGGCAACCCATCCCCGGAAGAGGGGAATTCCCTTTTCCGCAAGCCGGTCCGCCAGTGCCTCATTTTGTCCGTCCTCCCGGACATCGGCAACGCATTGGATCTCCATTCCGAGATCGGCCAGATCCAGCGCCGCGTCCAGCCCCAGATCATCTCCCACTGAAAATACCGCAGACGTCCCCGGGAGAATTCCCCATGTCCGGATCAGCCGGTGCGCGCAACTGATCTGCATCACCCCGGGCCTTTCGTTGTGCGCAAAGAGCAGGGGCCGTTCAATGCAGCCGGTTGATGTCACAACGCTTTTGGCCCGGATCTCCAGATACCGTTCGTCGAATGCATCCGATCCATCGCCTCTGCAGAATGCGGTGATGAGGTTGTCCGTATAGCTGCCGATGACCGAAGTCCGGGTGAAAACCCGGATGTTCGGATCGGTTTCGACTCGATCGGCAAGGCTTCTTCCACGGTCGTAAAGGCCGGGCCGATAGTCGAAAAAGCCGCCTAGCCAGGGCCGGGACTCCAGCAGGATGACCCGCAGGCCCGCTTGGGAAGCGGCAAGCGCGGCCGCCATTCCAGCGGGCCCCCCGCCGATGACGCAGACATCTCCGTTTAGATATATCTCGTCGAAACTCCCCTTCATGGTGAAATGGGGAGAGATTTTCCCCAGCCCGGCCGCCTTCCGGATACCCTTGATGGCCTGGGGCCAGAGGGATGCCGGCTTGTGGAACATCTTATAATAGAAGCCGGCCGGCAGCACCGGGCTCAGTTTGTCCATGAAGCCCATGAGATCCCTTGACGGGTCTCCCTTCACATTCTGGGGCTCCACGACCATGCCGTTCCGGGCTTCAGTCGTCTCCCCGCGCACGTTGGGCTCCCCGTCAACGGCCATCAGGGTGTTGCTGCACTCGCCGTTGAGAGAGTAAAGCCCCCGGGGCCGATGATATTTCAGGCTCCGACCGAAGATCCGGACCCCGCCGCCGTAGAGCAGCGTCGCGATGGTATCCCCGGCAGCACCCTGAAAGGGCTTTCCCAGGTACTCGATGGTAACGGGTTCATCGGGCCGGATTTTCAGTGTGTCCAGATGGTTGAGACGGTTCATATCCCCGCCTCCTTCCCCGGAATCTCCCGGTTCGTGACCGTATCCCGGTGAATGGTGAACCATGCGCCGCAGCCGTCCCTGTGAAACCACCATTCCTCCTGGGCCCCGGCCTTGCACCGGTTGAAGTGAATATAGTCGCACCAGGCCTCCGGGGATCGCAGGGCCGCTTCATCGGGCTTTGGCCCCTTCTCCTCGCCGCCGTACCGGAATTCATATCCGTTGCGGGCGCCGCAGATCGGACAGGTGATGGTAAGTGCCATGATATTTTTCTCTCCTTAGTTATCCGGCGTATAGTTGACGAGGGCCGCGGTCTCTCCCATGAGCCGATGCTCCTGAAAACGGCGCAGGGCAAAGGGCGCGAGGATCTCCGGGCACTGGCCCGTTGCCATGTATTGCGCCATGTACTTTCCCGTCACCGTGGAAGACTTGAACCCGAAATAGCCCCATCCGCAGTCGAGGTAATACCCCTCATGCGGCTGGTTCCCGTCCATGATCGGGGCCATGTCCGGCGTCATGTCGGCAAGTCCGCCCCAGGTGCGCATGAATTTGATCCCGGAAAGGCAGGGCATCATCTCGATCAGGGCCTCGGCCTGGTGCTTGATGTAGCGCGCCGTGGTCTGGGTGGTGTAGTTGGGCCACGGGTCCATATGGGAGCCGGTCGCGATCTCGCCCTTCAATGTCTGGTTGGCATAGCAGTGGTACGCGCCCGAGGAGACCACATGGTGGAGCAGGGGCTTCAGGGGCTGCGTCACCATGGCCTGGATGGTGAGTACGCTGATGGGCAGTTTCATTCCCAGCAGGTTCCAGGAGAGGGCCGCGGAATAGCCGCCCGCGGCATTGAGTACCCGGTCAGTGGCGATCTTCCCCTTGTCCGTCTCCACCGAAACGACCTTGCCGTTGGAGACCCCGATCCCGGTCACCTCGGTTCCCTGGTGGATATGAATCCCCTTGGCGGTCGCTCCCTTGGCCAGCCCCCAGACCACCGCGTCGTGGCGGACGATCCCCCCCGGCGGATGGTACATCCCGCCGAAGATCGGATACCGGGGACGCTCCGAGATATCCAGCGCGGGAACCAGCTCCTTGCACTCCTTCGGGTCCACCACCCGGCTCTGGACCCCGTGGAACCGGGCCGTGGCCACATTGGTGCGCATGGCCTTCAGTGCCGCGTCGCTGTGCGCGAGGTTCAGGTTGCCGCAGTTGTAGAACATCAGGTTGAAATCCAGCTCCCGTGTCAGGACGGGCCAGAGTTCCAGGGCCTCCTTATATAATGGAACATTCTCCTGGGTCCGCTGGTTGGCCCTGACAATGGCCGTGTTCCGCCCCGCGCCGCCGAAGCCGATGTACCGCTTTTCGATCACCGCGATATTCGTCATCCCGTGGTCCCGGGCCAGAAAATAAGCTGTGGCCAGCCCGTGCAGCCCGCCGCCGATGATCACCGCATCATAGGAGGACTTGAACGGGGCCTTTTTCCAGAGGGGTTTTGCCGTTGCAGATGGTTTTTTCAACACTTTCTTGACCCTTTTTTCGATTTGAGTTCTCTGCTGCCTTCAAAAAGCCGGTCTTTGAGATCGGCGCCGTTGTTGGACCCGATTTCGGACCGTTCGGGATGATGGTGCGTCAAAATGACGCACCATCCTATCCGACGGCCATGATCCCCTTCCACCGGTCCAGCTCCGTCTCCGTGGAGAAGCGCTTGCTTTTCAGAAAGGAGATGATGGAGGGTTCGTTGAAGCGGAGATAGGGGTTGACCAGTTTTTCATCCTTAGAGCAACTCCTACCAGACCTTTGGCGTAAACTTCTCGTCATTCAAAACCTTTACCGTTTCTCCGCTCTGCGCGATCACAAAGAGCCCGTTTTTATATGCAAACCGGTCCACCCCTTTATCGATGACAATCCCGGCCACAGCGCCCACGGCCTTTCGATCCGCATATTCCGGCAGAAAACGCTTGAACTTCTCCATCCGTTCCAGATGCTCCCGAACATCGTCGATCCCCAAGGTGCTTTTGGCCTCGATCAGAACCGCATATTCGCCGTTCACCGCCAGAACGTCGATTTCGATCCCCTCATCACCCTTTCGAAGCCGAACCCGCTGAAAGACATTGTCCACCTGAATTCCTCGCTCCCGAAACAACTTTTCTGCGGCCGGTACGACAAGTCCCTCCACAAACCGGCTCCATTTGCCGGTCAATGCGTTCACCTTTCTGTCGGTTTTACGCATCTGCTCTTCAGTCTCCTGGAATTTCCTGTCGGTCTCCTTAAATCTCCTGTCGGTTTCGGCAAACAATTTCCAGATTTCCTGGGCATCAAGCTCTTTTTTTCCGGGCTCCATATCAAGACTCCTTATCAAGACTCTTTTCGGCCGATTCAATCGAAGGCTCAGTTGTTCCTTTTCTATCCATCATAGAACAGAACTCTTTCCGGGTCAATGAATTCGGCCATGCAGCGCCAGGGGCTATGACGGATCGACGAGCCGTTTTTCCCCGCAGTAGATCAGCATTCCCTTTCCTTTGGCCAGAGAGGCCGCGGTCATATTGAGCTGATCCGCAAGGGAGACCGCCAGTGCCGTGGGTCTGGAGACCGCAAGAATAATGGGAATCCGTGCCCGCGCAGCCTTCTGCACCAGCTCATAGCTGATCCGGGAGGAGAGTACCAGCACTTTGGCTTCATGGAGCCGGTTCTCTAAAAAGAGCTTTCCGATGGCCTTGTCGAGTGCATTGTGCCGCCCAACATCCTCTGCGGCCGACAGAAGTTCCAGATCAGCCGAGAAAAGGGCGGCCCCGTGGGTGGAGCGGGTCTTCTCCCGCAGAGGCTGATGATCCGAAAGGCTTTCAATTGCGGCAAGGGCTTTTTCGATCTCGATGCATATCTCGTCATCTTCGACGGGGCGGATGAGCTGAAACAGCTCCTCCACCATCTCCTTTCCGCAGAGGCCGCAGCTTGTCTGACTGATGTAGTTGCGCCGCTCCAGATGGCCCGATATCTTGAACCGCCGGTCTTCCGGCAGAGTCACGGTTACGACATTGGTGTCCGATCCGTCGCAGAACGCGATCCCGCGGATATCCCCGGGATGATCCGCGATCCCTTCTCCCAGGCAGAAGCCGGCCACATGCGCGATCTCATCGCCCGGGGTACGCATAACCACTGCATAGGGATTCCCCTGCACCCGGATGGAGAGGGGCTCCTCCCCCACAAGCCTCTGGGGGGCATTTTTCCGCTCTTTTCCGTCCCAGAGAATCGGTGCACTGCTCTCCACAAATGGCTCCAT
Organism: Desulfobacteraceae bacterium; assembly: GCA_011390135.1. GTDB lineage: Bacteria > Desulfobacterota > Desulfobacteria > Desulfobacterales > JAABSP01 > JAABSP01. Next base: position 5,533 of record JAABSZ010000062.1, read on the forward strand.
CACCCCTCCTGTTCCTTGTAATAGACCTTGAGCCGGTCATAGGCTGCATTGACGATCTGCATGATCTGCTTCGATGTCTCGAGCTTCTCCGGATCATCCATGAACTTGTCCGAGTGGTATTTCTTGATCTCCCGGTTGCGGGCCCGGCGCACTTCATCCAGAGACGAGGGCGGCGTCAGATTGAAGACCCCAAGATCGTCGATCACATGCTGGGGATAGCCTTGAGTTTCGGCCCTGTCGTAAAAGCCTTCGGAATACCGCTCTTCGGAATCCCCTGCATACTCCTCTTCCCAATAGGAGGATTCGCCGCCCGTCCTTTCGTACCATTGCCGGTACCGTTCGGAAAAGTTTTCAAAGGTATCGTCTGCGCGGTGGGGAAAGCTTGCGCGCACGATGTTGAAGAGTCTTCTCAATACGCTGCTCATGGGGTTTCGAATCCTGGTGGGACAGACGTTAAATATTATAGAGAGCGGATATCATCAGCGTGGGAATAGATTTCGATGCCGTGTTTCCTGGCATAAGAGGCGGCTCTTTCATCCACCATAGGAGAGATGACGATCATCCGGTCCGCTTTTCGCTGGTGGCGTTTCTCGTAGTATTGAACCTTCCGCTCGAAAAGGAAGATATCTCCTTTGCTGATGGAAGATTTCAGCTCGCAGAGAATCAGCGTGCTGTTTAGAATGATCAGATCGAGTTCCACCTGATCCGGTCTGCCGAAGACGATTCCTTCATCATCATATTCATTGACATGAACTACCTTCACATCGAAGCTATCCTCTAAGATCCCCTTCAATCCGTTCCGGAAGGACTGCTCCGACAGGATTCCCCATCGAGCGCCCAATGCCCCAATGGAGTTTTCCAATCGGTTGATGTGCGCGTGGACCTCTTGGAATCGCTTATCAACAGCCAGCCTGTCCTCTTTTGCCTCTTGCCTCAGCTCCTCCCATCTCCGCTGGGATTCCTGCCATTTCCGCTCCGATTCCTCCTGCAGTTTATCATCTTTTTCAAGGCTTTCCTGCCATTTCCGCTCCGATTCCTCCTGCAGTTTATCATATTTTTCAAGGCTTTCCTGCCATCTCCGCTCCGATTCATCCTGCAGTTTATCATGCCTTTCAAGGCTTTCCTGCCATCTCCGCTCCGATTCCTCCCGCAACGTATCGCTTTTTCGGAGGCTCTCATTCCACTTCTTCTCCGATTCTGCCAGGGTTCGTTCCCACTTTTCGTTCCATTCCCGGTCCCGCTTCTCGTCTGCCTCGCGCCATTCCTTCCATTCCTGCCGCCATTCTGCCCATCTTTGATCGCTCCTCTCCCGCTGTCTCACCAATTCATCCATCATGCGGTGGAAACGATCGTTCGATTCATCCCTGTCAGCATACCGGTCGCGGCAGATATCGATAACCATGCGCCGGAGATCCGGGTCCGTTTCGATGATGCGGGGAAGCTCTTTTACGATAATGTCTTTAATTTGTTCTGTTTCCATAATCATCTATTTTGATTTGAATCTTTTCATGTTCATTGCTGTCTCTTCTTTGAATAACATTCCGAAGGGGAAAAGACAAGGTTGAAATGGGAGGCGGAGAGGCGTTTTTCATGTCTATCTTTCTTTTGCCAAATGAACAAAATATTTGTTGACAATGGCCTCTGATTTCGTTAACCATGTTTTGAGTATGGAGATAACCAAAGATGGGATATCCGATGAATTGCAAATAGAGCTGCTTTGAAAAAATGCCAACCATCCTGATTATCGGTTCTTATCGGTTTCATTTTTACAGCGCTTAGGGGTTGGAGCCGCCCCATATCCATATCCGTTCGGGAAATGATAGCGCAAAATTCTGGTTGAATCCTGTACGATTTGCGATGTCATCGGGTTTTGCACCTCATGAACTTCGTAAGCTCGAAAAATATGTGATCGAAAACGAAAAATTGTTCCTGGAGGCTTGGGATGAATACTTTAAAATTTAAAAACGGCGTAACTTTTGCAACCGAAGCGAGAATATCGAAAGTCAGGTTCGATAATGATTATCTCCATTGTGAACTCAAAGACGGCAGAATCATCAGCGTTCCGATCATCTGGTATCCTCGCTTGTGGAATGCGCTTCCCGAAGAAAGAAATGTATATGAAATCACGGGAGACGGATATGGCGTCTATTGGCCCAATATCGACGAAGATCTGTCGGTCAAGGGCTTTCTTGGTGGTGTAAATGGTTGACCGGAACAGATGAAGCGCCGAATCCTCGACATATTGAAAAGCCAAAACCAGGTCATCTCCGGAGAGCGGATCAGCGACATCCTGGGCGTCTCCCGGGTATCCGTCTGGAAGCACATCAAGGGACTCGGGGAGATGGGATACCAGATCGCTTCCACCCCCAAGGGCTACCGGCTGGAGAACGATTTCGACGTCCTCTCGCCGTGGGCCTTTCCGGGAAGGGAGAAGTCGATCCACTGTTTTTCCGAGATCGGCTCCACAATGGACACGGCAAGGGAGATGGCTCGAAAGGGCTGCCCTCATCTGACGGTCGTTGCGGCCGAACGGCAGGGGAAGGGCAGAGGGCGTCTGGACCGAGCATGGGTCTCCGAAAAGGGAGGGCTCTATTTCACCCTTATCATCCGTCCCGAGATCCCGCCGCAGTTGAGTTTTCGGTTCAATTTCTGTGCATCGTGGGCACTGGCTCAGACCCTTCGGGAGGATTTCGACATTCCCGCGATGGTGAAATGGCCCAATGACATCCTGGTAAACGACCGCAAGCTGGTGGGGATGCTTTCGGAGATGGAGACGCGGTCCGACATGGTCTCCTTCGTCAACATCGGCATCGGGGTCAATGTCAACAACGATACGGCAGGCATCCATCCCCCTGCGGTCTCCATGCAGGAACTTACAGGACGCAAATCTTCCCGGGCCGAGCTGCTCTCCGCTTTCCTGGATCGGTTCGAAAAGAGAACCGGACAAATCGGACAGGGAGATGATCTGGAGAAGATCGTCTCGGACTGGAAGAGGTATAGCGGAACCATCGGCCGGCGGGTCCGGATCGTCACCGTAAACGAGACCGTCGAGGGAGAGGCTGCGGATGTGGATGATACCGGCGCGCTCCTTCTTAGGCTCGATGACGGGAACATCCGAAAGATCATTTACGGCGACTGCTTCTATTGATGATAGGTCAGATGATAGATCAAAGGGTGTATCGTTTCAAAACTTTACTTTGAAAGGCATGACTAAATGGCAGAAATTACGCAGCAGGACAGCTTCAATAATCCCTCCCAACAGCTCCGGATGACCGTCTATGCGTCACTTTTTGCGGCCATGATCGCGGCCGGCGCTTACATCTCCCTTCCCATCGGCCCGGTTCCCATCGTGTTGCAGAACATGTTCATCTACATTGCGGCACTGCTGCTGGGGCCTCGGTGGGGAGCGGCCTGCGTGGGCGTCTATCTGCTGGCCGGGGCCTGCGGCCTTCCGGTCTTTGCCGGGGGAACGGGCGGCATCGGACGGTTTGCCGGACCCACGGGCGGCTACCTGATCGGCTTTCTCGCCGCTGCCTGGATCATCGGGCTGATCTCTTCGAAAGGGAAGGGGAGGGCAGTCTTCGACATCCTCGCCATGATCCTCGGAACTGCGCTCATCTATGCTTTGGGCGTCTCCTGGCTCAAGATCGTCACCGGCATGACCCTCACAAAAAGCCTTGCCGTGGGCGCGCTTCCGTTTCTGCCCGGCGACGGCCTCAAGATCGCCGCGGCATTCCTCATTGCAAATGCCCTGCGTCCGGTTGTAGAGGGAAGCATAGGGGCTGTGACGGCTGCCCATGAAGATCCTTGAGATCGAAAACTTAAGCCATCGGTTCGGAGGCGGAACCTTTGGAAATCAGGAGATCGACCTTTCTGTCCGGCGCGGAGAATTCGTGGTGATCGCAGGGCCAAACGGCTCCGGCAAGACGACCCTGCTGCGCCATCTCAACGGGCTGCTGATGCCCCATATCGGCACGGTCCGGATTGCCGGAATTCCGGTGGCAGATGACCTTCGGCGGGCCCGGCAGATGGTGGGGATGGTCTTCCAGGACCCGGACACCCAGATCATCGGCGAGACCGTCTATGATGATGTGGCCTTCGGCCCCGAGAATTTAAAGCTGAACCGGAAGGAGATCGAGCGGCGGGTGGCCGATGCCCTTTCCGAGACGGGCCTTTCGGCATTTGCCGCGCGAAGGCCGCACCTGCTTTCGGGAGGGGAGAAGCGGCGCCTGGCCATCGCGGGGATGCTGGCCATGAAGGCCGAGATCGCGGTCTTTGACGAGCCCTTTTCTAACCTCGATTATCCGGGGGTGCGGCAGGTGCTCTCCGCGATTCTTGCCCTTCACCGAGCCGGAAAGACGATCATTCTCACCACCCATGATCTGGAGAAGGTTATCGCACATGCGGACCGGCTGGTCCTCATGGCAGAGGGGCGGATCGTTGCAGACGGGCCGCCTGAAATCGTGATGGCGGAGACTGAGCGCTTCGGGGTGCGGCAGCCCTGCACGTTCCGCAATGGCGGGAGGATCGAATCATGGCTGAGTTGAACTTCGGCTACCTTCCCGGAGATTCCTTCTTTCACCGGCTCGATGCCCGGGTCAAGCTTATCGGGCTGATCCTGATCAGCATCGCAACCCTCCATGCCCGAATGGCTCCGCTTTTGCTGCTGCTGGGAATGGCACTCCTTCCGCTTTTCAGCATCGGCCTTTCTCCGGTGAAGATCCTGCGGGAGCTTCGCTATTTCTTTGTACTGCTCTTTTTCGTCTTTGCGGCAAGGTCCCTTTCCACGCCGGGGGAAGCTCTTTTCTCTTTCATGGGCATCTCCCCGACTCTTGAGGGAACGCTCATGGGGCTTCTCGTCTCCTGCAGGCTGCTGCTGATCGCGCTGGCGGGAATGCTGCTGATGGCCACCACGCGGACATGGGAGATCAAAGCCGCTGTCTCCCGGCTCCTCGCGCCGGTTCCTTTCATCCCTCATGCGCGGATCGGGGTCATGATCGGCCTGACCCTCCGCTTCATCCCGATGATCCTGCATCAGGTGCGGCAGACCCAGGACGCTCAGCGGGCAAGGGGCATCGAGGCCCGGGGCTTCTTCTACCGCCTCACCCGGCTGATGATCCCCCTGATGCGCCGAACATTGAAGGATGCGGACAGCATGGCGATCGCGATGGAGGCCCGCTGCTATGCAGAAGAGCGAACCGATCCGCAGTTGAATGCAGAAAAGCGGGATTGGGCCGCGCTGGCCGGCGCAGTAAGCATCTGCGGATTCGTGATCCTTTTATAGTTGAAAATGCTTATAGTTGAAAATCCCTGCCTCCTGTGCCCCTCAGCGACTTTATTTTATTTCTTCCGGTCTTGACTTTCCTCTCCCTGAAACCATAAAATAATGACTGAAATGAATGCGGATACGATCATAATTTTTTCGATTTTAGGGGTTGCAATCCTCTTCTTCATCACCGAATGGCTCCGGGCAGATCTGGTTGCGGTTCTGGTGACAGTGGCCCTTGCTGTCTCCGGAGTGCTGAAGCCCGAAGAGGCCTTTTCCGGATTTGCAAGCAATGCGGTGATCGCGATCGCCTCTCTTCTGGTCATCGGCGCGGGGCTGGTGCGCAGCGGAGTCGTCAAATGGCTGGCGGACCGGATTCAGTCTCTGGTCAAGGGGAACCGATTCCTCTTAAAGACCTTCAGCACCGGGATTCCGGGGGTTCTTTCCGGCTTCATCAATATCGTGGCCGCTGTCGCCATCTTCATTCCGGCAGTTCTCCGGCTGGCCCGGCAGAACGATATGCAGCCCTCCAAGCTGCTGCTGCCAATGGCCGCGACCGGTCTGGCCGGGGCAAATCTCACCCTTATCGGCGCATCCCACAACCTGGTGGTCAATGACCTGCTGAAGGAATCGGGCGCGGATGCCTTCGGCTTTTTCGGCTTTACCCTGCTGGGGGCCGCGATCGTGGTCTCGGTGATGGTTTACCATCTCCTGCTGGGAAAGTGGCTGCTGCCGGAGCATGGTTCAAATCCCGATCAGGGTTCAAATCCCGATCATGGATCGAACGGATCTGACGGATCTGACGGATCTGACGGAAATTCCGATGGGGAAGAGGAGAACCTGCTGGAGACCTATCAGATGGAAGAGCGGCTCTGGGAGGTGGTGGTGCGGCGCGAATCTTCTGCGGTCGGTAAATCGGTCAACGAGATCGGCATAGGCGAGAAGTACGGGCTGAGTGTGATCATGGTGATCCGGAACCGGGAGCAGATTTCGGTGGAGGATGCCGATTTTACTCTGGAAGCAGAAGATGTGCTGGCCCTCGGGGGCCGCCTGGAGCGGCTTCATGCCCTGACCCGCGATTACGACGGCCTCCGGGTCATGGGACAGCCGGACCCCAGCGAGGAATTCTCCTGGAGCCTTTTCGACATGGTGGACCTGGTCGTGCCCCCTCGCTCCGAAGCCATCGGCAAGACCCTTCGGGAGATGGATTTTCGAAAGAAGACCGGCCTCACCGGCATCGCGATCTGGCGGAACGGCAGGCCCTTTCGCACCGATGCCCGGGACCGGACACTGGAGCCCGGAGATGGCCTGCTTCTCTTTGGGGATCGGGAGGATGTCCGGGAGTTCAAGCCGGAACCCGATTTTCTCTGGATCAATCGGCCGGTCCGGGAAAGTTCGCCGCCCGAACTGCGCCACCTGGGTCCCTTTGCCCTTGCCATTTTTATGGCCGTGATCGTGGTTGCAGCCATGGACTGGCTCTCGATCGCGGTTGCCGCACTCTTCGGGGCTGCGGCCATGGTACTCATCCGCGTTCTCACCCCGGCAAAAGCCTATGAGAGCATTGACTGGCGCACCATCGTGCTTGTGGCCGGGATGTATCCCATCGGAACCGCGCTGGAGAAGAGCGGCGCTGCCTCCCAGATCGCGACCCTCCTGACCGATTCCATCGGCGCATACGGCCCTCTTGCCCTGATGGCGGCAATCGCACTTCTCTCCATCCTTCTCACCCAGGCCATGCACAATGCGGTTGTGGCAGTGATCATGACCCCTGTGGCCATCCAGTCGGCCAACGCGATGAACTTTGATCCCAAGGGGCTTGCCATTGCCGTGATCGTGGGCGCTTCTGCCACCTTTCTGCTGCCGGTGGGACATCCCGCGGTGATGCTGGTTCAGGAGCCGGGAGGATATACGACCCGGGATTATCTCAAATTCGGCATAGGACTCGTGATCCTCGTCTTCGGCGTTCTTATGGGAATTGCTCCGCTGTTGTGGCCCCTGCAGTAGCCTCTTTTTTGTGATTATGACTTGAAATTTCATAAAAACTTAATATGATTTGAGATCAGAATATGGGAACAGGAGAGTTTCCCGATCCGCTTTTTTCTCGGATAGTTGCAAAAATCCTTTCCGTTTTTCTGAAAATGTGGTAGATCCCACAACAAGGATGATTCCGGCAATACTGCAAATGGATTATCAAAAAGCCATCCCATTAATTTGGTCAATGGAGGAGCATATTTACATGAAAAAAAAACTTTGTCTTAAAATGAAACTGATTATCGGCAGCCTTCTCATCGTTCTGATTCCGCTGGTCTCTATGGGGGGATATGCGATCCACCGGTCATCGGAGGGATTGACGAAAGTATCGGAAAACCAGAGCCTTGCCATGTCCAAAACCGTGGCAGACCTTGTGGAGACGACCCTTCGGGAGGAGATGAAACTGGCAAAAAGCTTTGCTGCCAGCAATTCGGTCATCGAGGCTGCGGAGAGTGTAATGCTTCGGGGGGTGGAAGGTTCGGCAGCAGAGATTGCGGAGCTGGAGCGAAAATTGGTCAAGACCCTGGGGGAGATGATCGAGGAATATAACGGATTTTTCGTGGTCGATACCCAGGGCCGGGGTTTTGCCGATGCAAACGGGGGCCGGTATGTGGGGGTCGATATATCGGATCGGCCCTATTTCCAAAAGGTAAAGGCCGGGATGACCATTGTGTCTGAGCCGGTGATCTCCAAGGCCACCGAGGAGATGGTGCTTCCCTTTGCGGCCCCGGTCATGACCCAAGACGGCAAGTTTGCCGGCGCGGTGATATCGGTGCTGAAGCTCGATATACTATTGCATTCCATCACCGTAACCCGTTCCGGTGAAACCGGTTATTCCTATATTCTGTCGGAGGATGGAACCGCGCTGCTCCATCCGGATCGAAGCATCATCTTAAAGGCCAATATCTATCGCCTGGACGGGATGAAAGAGGTTGCGCCGATGATCATGTCAAAAGAATATGGTCTTTCCCGGTATGCCTTCAGGGGGATCGATAAGATCGCGGGTTTCCATAAAGTTCCCATTACGGACTGGACAGTGGTCTTCACCCAGGACAAGGCCGAGTTTCTGGCCGGCGCGGTTGAGATCCGCAATGTCCTGCTGACGGCTATTGCAGTCTTTGTGGCGCTGACGCTGATGGTCGCCTTCTTCTTTGCCGGCAGCATCAACCGTCCCATCATCCGGATCATCCAATCCCTCAGCGGCGGGTCCGAGCAGGTGGGCGCCGCGGCCTCTCAGGTCTCCGGATCGAGCCAGACTCTTGCCGAAGCCGCGTCTGAGCAGGCCGCATCAGTGGAAGAGATCGCATCCTCCATCGAGGAACTGACCGCGATGATCCGGCAGAATGCGCTCAACTCCCGGGAGATAGATCGGCTGGTGGTAAAGGAGGTGGAGCCCAATCTGGCCTCTATTCAGAGCCGCATGGAGGAGATGAAGACCGCCATCGGCAATACGGTTGCGGCCGGGGAGGAGACCGCGGGAATCGTCAGGACTATCGACGAGATCGCGTTCCAGACCAATCTCCTGGCCCTCAACGCCTCCATCGAGGCGGCAAGGAGCGGCGAGGCCGGCGCAGGATTTGCCGTAGTCGCGGAAGAGGTGAAAAAACTCGCGGCCCGATCCATCGAGGCGGCCAAAGAGACATCTGCAAGGATCGAAAAATCGAATGATCATATTCTTGCCGCGGCCAAGGTAAACGAGGCCGTATTCAAAGCACTGATGGAGAACAGCGAGATTTCCGCCAAGGTGACGACCCTGGTTCGGGAGGTCGCGGCCGCTTCCGACGAGCAGGCCCGGGGGGTGGAGCAGATCAATGAGGCCGTCACGGAGATGGATTCAACGGTGCAGCAGATCGCGGCCATGGCCGAGGAGTCGGCCTGCGCCTCTCAGCAGATGAATGCCGAGGCGCATGGTATGAAGGGGATCGTCCACGAGCTGGATCTGCTGATTCATGGGGAGCAGTCCGGGAATTGCGGAAATCAGAATCTGATTCCACGGCTTACCGATTAGAATCGGCTTTTTCCATTCGAATCTGATCGATCAGCCGGGGCAGTTCTTCCACCATATACAACGGCAGCGACAGGAGCCGGAATTCGGCAGTCGAAATCCCTCCCCTGCGGGCAGCGGCATGCTCGACGTTCTGCAGCCCGGGCCGATTCAGGTCGAAGCGGACCGCGATGTCCGTATTTTTCCGCAGCACGAACTGGTGGAGGGATTTCAAAGAGCCGCTCTTTCCGGCCTTCACCTCGATGGGAAGGATCAGATTTCCCTGGGATGTCACATAATCGACTTCGGCATTGGCTGATTTTTCTTCCCGAACCCAGTAACAGACCCGGGGCGCCTGGTTGGGGACGGCCGCGAGATGCTGACCGATGAACTGTTCCGCAATCGCGCCCTCGTTGACCAGTTCATGTTCCAAAAAGGAACTGATGTAGAGCCAGTCATTTCCGCAGATATGGTTTGCAATGCCGATGTCCATGAAGATGAGCTTGTAGACCTTTTCGCTGATATCCGCATGCAGCGGAACGCCCGAGCAGTGGCTGTGATAGACCCGATGGCATATCCGGGCCTTGGCCAGCAGGTCGATGACATCTTTGATCTCCTTTGACCGGTGCTCGGCTGAGATATTGCTGTATTTGATCTTCTTGCCCAGGGTGAGGGGGAGATAGCGGAAGACCTTCTGCATCAGCGCCAGTTCCTTGTGGGCCGCATATTTTGAAAAATCATCCTGATAGGTCTCCGAGATTGACCGATGCACCTCGGAGACCTCCGTCAGCGATCCGGTCTCCTTGAAGACCAGAACCGCCTCCGGCATTCCCCCGACAAAGAAGTATTCCCGCTGCCGTTTCTTCAGTTTCTCATGGGCCGCTTTTGAAAAACGCTTTCCGATGCTGTATCCGGTGATCTGGGGTTCCAGTGAGGGTTCCACCGCATGGAGGAATTCCTTGAAGGTCATGGGGCCCAGATGGAGATATTCGATTCTGCCCACGGGCATGGAGAAATGGTGATCTGACAGCGCGAATTCCAGCAGGGACCCCGCCGCGATGACCCGGATTTCGGGCCTCTCTTCGTAGAAATAGCGCAGCGCCTGCAGCGCATGAGGGGTCGCCTGAATCTCGTCCAGAAAGAGAAGGGCATCCGGCCCCCGGATGTCGGCTCCGATCACCGCCTCGATCTCCTGGAGAATCGATTCCATATCCAGGGTCTTGAACAGATCGTCCAGATACAGATGACGCTCCAGGTTGATCTCCCGCAGCGCCAGACCGTTCTGTTCCGCAAAGCGGCGGACCAGAGTCGATTTACCAACCTGCCTGGCCCCCCGGAGAATCAAGGGCTTTCTCCGCTTTCGGGAGAGCCATTTTTCCAAATATGCCTCTGATAAACGATGCATCATGATAAAACACCCCCTTTTTTCAGCATGAATTATGATAAAAATAGGGGGTGTTTGTCAATTCCATTTTATGGAAAAGGTGGTTTTGAGCTTCGGATTCCTGATACAAAGCGGGTCAAAGGCCGCGCGGCAATCGATCGAAGGGATATTCACGATCGAAGGGATATTCAATAGCGGACCATCATCAGAAAGAGCCCCTGAGGCGGAGCCGTTGCCCCGGCGCGGCTCCGATCCTTTCCCTCCCGGATCTTCTCCACCGCTTCGGGGAGGATTTTTTTTCTTCCGACCTCCACAAGGGTTCCGACGATATTTCGAACCATAAACCGCAGAAAGCCGTCCGCCTCGATCCGGAAGAGCAGCTTTCCATCCTCCCCTTCCAGAAGATCAGCGGCCATCACATGGCGAACGGTGTGGGATCTTGGGCTGCCGGTTCCTTCGAATGCTTTGAAGTCGTGTCGGCCCCGGATGGGCACAATGGCTTCCCGCATCGCCGGAATGTCCAGCGGTCCCGCAATGTGCCAGTGAAACCGCCGGTCGATGGCCGACGGCAGAGGCCGGTTGAGGATGTGGTACTCGTAGATTTTGCCGGCCACGTCGTACCGGGCATGAAATTCGGGGGGGACTTCCCGGCAGTCGTGGATCACGATGTCGCCCCGGAGCAGGCTGTTCATGGCCTTGCCCATCTTTTCCGGGGAGAGGCCCGTTTCGCATTTGAAATTTGCGGTCTGTCCCAGGGCATGCACTCCGGCATCGGTGCGGCCCGATCCGATCAGGGTGATCTTTTGCCGGGTGATGGTCTCAACCGCGGCCTCGATCTCCCCTTGAACGGTCTTCTCCTCTTTCTGGCGCTGCCAGCCGTGAAATCCGGTTCCGTCGTATTCGATGATAAGCTTGAAGTTTCGCATGAAGAAGAATTCCTACAGCATCAGCGCCGCGGAGAGGGAGAAGAAGGAGGCGACCGTGGAGAGAACGATCGCGGCCGAGGCCAGCTCGGTATCGCTGTCGAGCTGGGAGGAGAGAACATAGATGGCCGTGGATGTGGGAAGCGCGAAGAAGATCATCCCGACCTTAAACGGAATCGGATCGACCCGGAACAGGGTCATGAGCAGAAAGCCGATCATAGGAAAGAGGAGAAGCTTGATCCCGGCGGCCGCAAGGGAAAGGCGCAGATGTCCCTGAACTTTGGCAAAGCTCAATGCGCTGCCGATGGAGAGAAGCGCCAAAGGAAGCGCGACCATGGAGGCCAGCTTCAGTGTGTTGTCGATAAAGGGCGGAAAGCCGTCCGCGATCCGTGCATAGAGAATCCCGGCCAGACAGGCCAGGATCAGCGGATTGGAGAGGATCGCCTGTACCGTCAGCCGAACCCGACGGCCGGTATCGATCTGCTCTCCCGAGTACCAGATCAGGGTGGAGACGGCCAGTACATTGATCAACGGGATCACCAGCCCGATCAGAATCCCGAACTGGGTCACGCCGGTTTCGCCCACGGCCGTCAGGATCACCGCCATCCCGATATAGGTGTTGAACCGGTAGCAGCTCTGGGAGAATGTCCCGGCCTGATAGTCGGTCACATTTCCGAACCGGATGAAAAGGGCGCTGACAACATAGATGGTCAGCACTGCGGATATGGCCGCGCCGCAGAACCGCCAGTCGATCCCGGCCGCGGACGCGCCCCCGATCTTCCAGAAGAGCATGGCCGGAAAGAAGATGAAATAGATGAGCCGGTCCGAGGTCTTTAAAAAAGTGTCGTCCGTAAATCCGTAATATTTTAGTCGGTTTCCCGCGATGAGCAGGGCAAAGACGGGGAAGAGGCTGTTCAGGACGATCAAGGGACGCTCCTGAATCGGCTACAGACGGTCGCAGCGCACATTGGCGAGCTGCTCCTCCCAGTAATCGTCCAGACCATGGGAAAACTGTTCTATGGGAAAAGTGATGCCGCAGGACCTGCAGCGAAGGTTGACCTTGCCTCAAGCTCTTGCAATCACCAGCTTGCCGGTGCATTTCGGACATCTGGGTCTTTTCGGTTTCATTCTGTCTCCTTTCTTTTCTGCTGCAAACCAATACAATTTGACAAGAAATCCGGTTTGTGTCAAATGGATTTTTTTCTCGCGGGAATTGATCCCTTTGAAGAGATGGAATATACTGGAACCTGGATTATATAAACGGAAAGGGAGAAGATGAAAGAAAAGATCGGTTGCGGGGGATTTCGGGCCGGGGCTGTGGCGGCCGGATTGAAAAAGGCCGGCAAAAAGGATCTGGGGATGATCGTATCAGATGTCCCCTCGTCTGTTGCCGGAGTCTTTACAAAGAACCGGATACAGGCAGCGCCGGTGGTCCTGACAAAGGAGAGGATCGGTTCCGGAGTCTGCCGTGCATTGGTGGCCAACAGCGGCAATGCCAACTGCTGCACCGGTGATCGGGGGATGGCCGATGCCGTTTCAATGGCGCGCCTTGCCGCGGACGGATTGGGGCTTTCGGAATCGGAGGTGCTGGTGGCCTCCACCGGCGTCATCGGCCAGTCGCTGAACCTCGAAAAGATCGCAGCGGCAATCCCGGAGCTGATATCTAAGGTCGCTGATGACGGTTTTGCCGATTTTGCCGAGGCCATCATGACCACCGATACGGTTCCCAAGATCGAAACCCGGGAGGGGGAGATCGACGGCAAGCCGTATCGGATCGTGGCCGTGGCCAAAGGTGCGGGGATGATCCGGCCCGATATGGCCACCATGCTCTGCTTTGTCTGCACCGATGCGGCCGTAATGCCGGATGCCCTGCAGGCACTGCTCTCCGCTGCTAATGAAAAAACCTTCAACCGGATCACCATCGACGGCGACACGAGCACCAATGATACGGTGCTGGTCATGGCAAACGGGGTGTCGGGCGCGGCCGTGACAGATCCGGCCCATGTGACAGCATTCGGATCGCTTCTCCAAAGTCTTATGCTGGATCTGGCAAAGAAGATCGTCAAGGATGGTGAAGGGGCCACCAAGCTGGTGGAGATCCGGGTG
>JAABSZ010000063.1:0-19140 GCA_011390135.1 Desulfobacteraceae bacterium
AAAGCGCCGGAAAGATTGTGGCGCGTGCCCGGGCCAACGCACAATGCGGTGAAGAAGACGCTGTTCGACTGGCAATTGAGGAAACCATCGCCCATCGGGATTCCTGATGAATTCACGAATTTTCATCGTCGATACCCAACATGACTGATCAAACCCAGACCACCGCATATCCCGGAGATAAAGGCCCGGAACGCACCCAGTTCGGACTGCTGGGAACCCGCCGGTTCGCGCCCTTCTTCTTCACCCAGTTCTTCGGGGCATTCAACGACAATGTCTTCCGGAACGCCCTGATCATCCTCATCGCATTCGACGCCGCAGCACAGGTCAATATTGGGGCCCATACCCTGGTCAACATCGCGGCCGGCCTCTTCATTCTCCCCTTTTTCCTCTTCTCGGCTACCGCTGGCCAGATCGCGGACAAGTATGACAAATCCCGCCTGATCAGGTATGTGAAGCTGATGGAGATCGTCATCATGACCGGGGCCGCGGCCGCATTTCTCTTCGACAGCATCTGGAGCCTTCTGCTGCTCCTATTTCTCATGGGAACCCAGTCCACACTCTTTGGGCCCATCAAATACAGCATCATCCCCCAGCACCTGACAAAAGGAGAGATCGTCGGGGGGAATGCAATGGTGGAGATGGGAACCTTTGTGGCCATTCTGCTGGGAACCATCACCGGCGGAGTGATGGTGCAGATTGAAGGGGGGCAGGTCTGGATCGGCGCGGTGGTGGCAGGGATCGCGGTCATGGGATGGGTTGCAAGCCTCTCTATTCCGGCCGCACCTTCCGTCTCCCCCGAGATCGAAGTCCGCTGGAATCCCCTGACCCAGATATGGAAGGCCATCAATTTTGCCCGGCGGGTCCATTCGGTCTTTCTGTCGATTCTGGGCATCTCCTGGTTCTGGTTTCTGGGCACGGCCTACCTGACCCAGATCCCGGCCTATACCCGGGAGGCGCTCAGAAGCGGGGAAGGGGTGGTGACGCTGCTGCTCACCATGTTCTCGGTCGGGATCGGGGTCGGCTCTCTGCTCTGCGAGCGGCTGTCCGGAAGAAAGGTGGAGCTGGGGCTGGTTCCTTTAGGCTCCATCGGGCTGAGCCTCTTCGGCATCGATCTCTTCTTTGCCTACCATCCGCCAGACGTTCCTGAGCTGATGGGGGTGATGGAATTTTTCAAGAGCCCCGGAAGCTTCCGGGTGCTGCTCGATTTCGTGATGATCGGGGTCTTTGGGGGGCTTTACATCGTGCCGCTCTTCGCGTTCGTGCAGATGCGCACAGAGCCGGAGTACCGGGCCCGGGTGATCGCGGCCAACAACATCATCAACGCGATGCTGATGGTCATCGCATCGGTGATGGCCATCCTGCTGCTGGGGGTTTTTAAAATCAGCGTACCCCAGTTCTTCCTGGTGATCGCCATCGGAAATATCGGGGTCGCGGCCTATATCTATTCGGTGGTCCCCGAGTTTGCCATGCGCTTTCTGGTCTGGATGGTCTCCCACACGCTCTACCGGGTCCGTCACGAGGGGCTGGAGAATATCCCGGATGAGGGGCCGGCGCTGCTGGTCTGCAACCATGTCAGCTATGTGGATGGTCTGATAATCGGCGGGGCCTGCCGCAGGCCCGTCCGGTTCGTGATCTATGCGCTCTTCTTCAGGCTGCCGGTACTCAACTTTGTCTTCCGCACCGGAAAGGCCATCCCCATAAGATCGAAAAAAGGGGACCCGGAAGCATATGAAAGGGCATTCGAGAAGATCGATGAGGCACTGGCCGACGGGGAGGTGGTCTGCATCTTTCCCGAGGGGAAGCTGACCACGGACGGGGAGATCGACGCGTTTAAATCCGGAGTGGAGAAGATCGTCGCCCGCAGGCCCGTTCCGGTGATTCCCATGGCCCTTCGGGGCCTCTGGGGGAGCTTCTTCAGCCGGGACAGCCAAAGAAAGTTCTTCAACCGGCTCTGGTCCCAGATCGAGATCAGGGCAGGGGAGCCGGTCAATCCTGAAGAGGTGCGCGCGGAAGATCTCCGGAGACGGGTTCAGGAGCTGCGGGGGAGCCGGAGATAAGAGATCGGCTCTACCGGTTAAAACTGTAATTAAGATCTCCATGATTAAAATTATGCTTCACCATCCTGCTTCGGGATAATTCCGATTCTTTTTCAGGATAGCGACAGGAACATAGACCGATATGGCAATCCATATATGGATCTTTACCGCATTTTCTGTTGTGCCGAAGAAAACTTTGATTCGCAGGTGCTGCTCCATCCAAAGAGATGAAAAAGAGATGATCCGTAACGAAAATGAGAAAAGAGATGGGGGAGTCTCCCTTTTCAACCGCTACCATTCCATCATCGAGGATGTCCGGGCCTTCGAAGCTGCCCTGAACCGCCGGCTGAACCGTTTCATCTGGGCCAACACCCTCAGAATCATGCCTGATAAGCTTTGTGCGCTGCTGCAGGCCGATGGCTATACTCTCAGGCCCCTGCCGTGGCACAGGGCCGCGTTCCGGATCGAAAATGACGGAGAGGGGCTGGGGAAACACTGGGCATTTCTCGCGGGCCTCTTTCACATCCAGGAGGCCAGCGCCATGATCCCGCCGCTGCTTCTTGCCCCCAAGCCCGGAGACCGGGTCCTCGATCTCTGCGCCGCGCCCGGCAACAAGACAGCCCAGCTCGCGCTGCTGATGGAAAACAGCGGAACCGTGGTGGGCAACGACCTTGTCTCGGGACGGCTTCGGGCCCTGCGCTCTTCGATCGATCGGCTCGGCTTCATCAATATCTGCACCACCTGTTATGACGGGATCAACTTTCCAAAGGCCGGAGGAGATTTCGATGCTGTAATTGCCGATGTCCCCTGCGGATGCGAGGGGGTCTCCCGCCGGAGAAGCAGCGTCACGGAACGCCCCGCGCCCCGGACCGAACAGATCCCCCAGCGTCAGCTCCTGCTGCTGAAACAGGCGGTGCGCAGATGCAGAAAAGGCGGCCGGATCATCTACAGCACCTGCACCTATGCCCCGGAGGAGAATGAGGCCGTAGTCGATGCCCTGCTGCGGGAATGGCCCGATCAGGTCCGGATTCTTCCGGGGGCCATCGACGGGCTGAAGGCAGGGCCCGGCCTTGTAGAATGGGAGGGTCAGCCTTTTCACCCCGATCTAAAAAAGAGCCTCAGAATCTGGCCCCACCTCAATGACACAGCCGGCTTTTATGCCGTGCTGCTGGAAAAGACCGGGGATATCGGTCATTCAAGGCCCAATGACGCCCCGGATGAGAGGGATTCTCTCACCGACGAAACCATCTTTAAGCGGGTAACGGAGCCGGAGCCGATTCTGGGGCTGATCCGAAACCGATTTGCCATCCCCTTTTCCGCATTCGATAAAATGGAGCTGCTAAACAAGGGAGACCGGGAGATCTGGATCGTATCCCGGGATCACCAGCCGCCCCCGATCGAGGATCGGGCCATGGGAATGCCTCTGATCCATATCCGCTCCCGATATCCGAAGATGACCACGGCCGGAGCCGCGGCATTGGGCCCTCTGGCTGCCCGAAATGTCGTGGATGTCGATCTACCGCAGCTTGAAAAGTATCTCTGCCGAAAGACGATCCACCCCTCCCCGGAACAGACCGCAGAATGCGATGATGAGGGGTATGTCATCATCCGCCACAGGGGATTCGGGATCGGCATGGGCCTTTTTATCCGGACAAAGTGTGAAATCAGGAGCCATTTCCCAAAACATGCGGCCATAAAAAGTTAAAATCAGGCTTTACAGAATTCATGAGCTATGCTATTTTTTCTCTCTTTCCATTATGGACAGTTCAGCAGGGTTAGGCGAAGACCAGACAGAGCAGATGAAAAGAATTCGGAAGATGAGCCGAAAAGAGCAGGCAAGATAAGTCTAAGCAAGATACGTCTAAGAAGGTAGAGCCATGAAAGAAAAAGATATCAAATATTTCAAAGAATTTTTGGATGAGCAGCTCCACGATCTCCTGAGTCAGGCCGAGGAGACCGTCACCGGGATGACCACCCAGAAGGATACCTTTCCGGACCCCACTGACCGGGCATCTCTGGAGGCCGATCGGAACTTCATGCTCCGGATTCGGGACCGGGAGCACAAGCTGATCAAGAAAATCAAAAAGGCCCTGGAGCGGATCGATAACGGGACCTTCGGGATCTGCGAGATGTGCGGGGAGGATATCACCATGGATCGGATCAAGGCCCGGCCCGTGACCACCCAGTGCATCGACTGCAAGACCAAGGAGGAGGCAAGAGAACGGGCCCTCGGTCTATAGTGAGCCGATCTTTTGCAGCGAACCGGTCTGCCATCGACCTGCACATCCATTCGGACGCGTCGGACGGAACCTTCTCTCCGGTTCATATCGTTGAAATGGCCTGTAGTATCGGGCTCAAAGCCATTGCCATCACCGATCACGATACAGTGGACGGCGTCATTCGGGCCATTGATGCGGGGCTTCCCGGGTCTCTGGAATTCATCACCGGCATCGAGATCAGCACGGCCCCGCCGCCCGGATTTCCCTGCTCGGGCAGCTTCCATCTTCTCGGCTACGGATTTGCGCCGGATCATCCGGAGCTGACCCGGATTCTGAACATCGTTCAAAAGGCCAGAAAAGAGCGAAACCCGCGCATTCTCCAGCGGCTGGAGGCCATCGGCATCCATCTGGCTGCGGATCATCTCGCAGACGGCTTTGCCGACAATGGTCAGATCGGCAGGCCCCATATCGCCCGCCTGATGATCGAAAAGGGGGTCGTCTCCTCGATAGACGAGGCATTTGACCGGTATCTCGGCAAGGGAAAGCCGGCCTATGTGGAAAAATTCCGAGTCGAATCTTCAGCCGCGATCGAGGCCATCAGGGCCGCCGGCGGAATCGCGGTGCTTGCGCATCCGGCTCTGTTGAAGCTTCCGGCCGAAAAAACCTTGGAAGAGCTGGTCCAAGTTCTTGTGGAGATGGGGCTGGAGGGCATCGAGGTCCTCTATACAGATCATACCCCGGCCCATGTCTTTCGATTCAGGAAGATTGCCGAAGATTTCCGCCTGACCATGACCGGCGGAAGCGATTTCCATGGCGGGATCAATCCCGATGTGCAACTGGGAATCGGGAAAGGGAATCTGCAGGTTCCCTATGAACTCTTTACAAAACTGAACCAGAAGATTGCAGGCAGCAATGGAGGCCCCCGTCTTAGAGAAAAAGCTCAACTACCGCTTCAAGAATAAGGAACTGGCGCAGGAGGCCTGCCGCCACAGCTCCTTTGTCAACGAGCAGCCCGGCTCCTATCTCCGGGACAACGAGCGGCTCGAATTTCTGGGGGATGCGGTCTTGAACCTCGCGGTGAGCCACATGCTAATGAAGCGGTTCCCGGATCATCCTGAAGGGGATCTCTCCCGGATGCGGGCCAATCTCGTCAATGAGAACCAGCTTTCGGAACTGGCAAAGGAGATCGACCTGGGAAGCCACCTGCAACTGGGCCGGGGAGAGCGCCAGACCGGAGGCAATGAGAAGAAGTCGATCCTTGCCGACGCATTCGAGGCGATCACCGCGGCCATCTATCTCGACGGCGGATTCGATGCATCCTTTGCCTTCATCACCGGCAAATTTTCGGCCCCGGTCGAAAAGATCGAAAGAGCCACATCCAACGGCGATTTCAAAAGCCGCCTGCAAGAACTTGTGCAGACCACCCACCAGCCGGTCCCCATCTATACGGTAGCCAAAGAGGAGGGCCCCGACCACGACAAAACCTTTGTGGTAGAGATATCGGTCTGCGGCATCAAGACCACCGGCGAGGGAAAAAGCAAAAAATCGGCCGAACAGGAGGCCGCAAAAAAGGCGCTGCAAATGCTTTAAGAAAACCACCGTCCTTTGTCCTTTTTCTACCCCTTGTCCTTTATGTCCCTTTCGTCCTTTATGTCCTTGTCCTTTTGAAAAATGAACCCTGAAAAGCCCCGCCCCTTCATCATTCCGATCTTCATCCCCCAGGCCGGCTGCCCCCACCAGTGCATCTACTGCGATCAGAGCGCCATCACCAGAACCCCGCAAACCCCCCTAACCCCTCACTCCCTGAAAGAAGCGGTCTTCTCCTTTCTCCCCTTTCGGCAGCCCCATCGAAGCCCCACTCAGATCGCGTTCTACGGCGGCAATTTTCTAGGGCTTGAAGAAAAGCATCTCCTTTCCCTGCTGGAAACCGCGGCTGAGATCATCGCCTTCAACCACGCGGATGCCATCCGCTTCTCCACCCGGCCCGACACCCTCACAAAGGAACGTCTCGATCTTCTTTCCCCCTTTCCCGTATCGACCATCGAACTGGGGGTTCAATCCATGAAAGATCCTGTGCTGAAGCGCTCCAACCGAGGTCATGCCGCCGCAGATACGACAAACGCAGTTGCACTGTTGAAGGAAAAGGGATATGAAATCGGCCTGCAGATGATGACCGGCCTTCCCGAAGACGACGATGCCGGCGCCATCGAGACCGCAGAGAGAATCATTCATCTTGCACCCGATTTCGTCCGGATCTATCCCACCATTGTACTGAAGAAAAGCCCCCTTTCCCGAATGTATCAGCAGGGAAGATATACCCCCCCGGACCTCGATCACTGCGTGGAACTGGCCGCAGAACTCTACCGTCGCTTTACCCGCAACAAGATCCCCGTCATCCGGATGGGCCTTCAGGCATCAGACGGCTTTGAAACGGAAACCGTCCTGGCCGGCCCCTACCATCCGGCCTTTGGCCACCTCGTCATTTCCCGATTTTTTTTCCATACCGCAGCCGAACTGCTGGAACAAAAAGAGAGGGGAGAGCAGGAAACAAGGAAGGAAACAAGCATCACGCTGAAGGTGCATCCCTCCAGCATCCCCCGGATGAGAGGCCACAAAAACGAAAATATCGGGCGGTTAAAGGAAAGATTCGGGCTTTTGGAAGTTCGGGTGATTTCTGATGACCATCTTTCGGAGATGGCGATAGCAGTGGCTTAAACCGGAAGTCCGAGGCTTTCCCCGGACTTCCGATCCGCAAAGGTAAGAGGGCAAGAGTTTTAAAACCGGTTAAAACCGGGCAAAAGGCCCGGCAGCATTCCTATTCCTCATCCGGCAGCCGCACCACCAGCACCGGAATCTTCGATTTTCGGATCACCCGCCGTGCAGTGCTGCCGGTTAACGCATCCGCGATAATCCCCCGTCCGTGGGTTCCCATCACGATCAGATCCGTATTCCGCTCGGTCGCGGCCTTTAAAATCTCCTCCACCGGGTTTCCCCGCAGCACCAGAATCTCGTCCATCGGCACCCCCTCCGATTCCCCCAGGGACTCGGAATAGACCTCGCAGAACTCCTCCAGACAGTATCGGATCTGCACATTATCCCGCTTTTTGCCGATCAGAGCCTCCCGGGCATCCTGAGCATTCCGGTCAAGAATCGCCTGCCAGCGATCCTGACCGATATAGCTGAGCAGGGCATTCTCCATCCCGTCCCCCTCTGTCAGCACATGGAGGATGGTGATCTCCGCGTTGAAACGGTTGGCAAAGGCCACGGCATAGGCAAAGGCATGGATCGAACTTTCGGACAGGTCCGTGCTGTATAAAATCTTTTTGATCTCTACCGGCGGCAGCATCATGATGTCTCCTCCTGAATGTCAAGTGGATCTTCTTCGTTGGGCGCAATACCCGGAGTCTTTTTGCCGAACTTCTCCTTCAATGTCCAGTACCATGCCCCGCTCAACAGATACGCGTAGATATACGTTCCGACCGCGATCAACACCATTGCCTTGATGATATCCTGTGAGCTTCCGTTCAGGGAGTAGCCCGGCACATATCCGAAGAGGAAGGGCGACAGGTACAAAAACTTTGCAAACTTGAAAGAGGCGAACGCAGTCCGCCACATATTGGCCCCCGCGATGGTCGCACCTGCAAATGCCGCAATGCAGACCGGCGGAGTGATGTTCGAATCCTGGGAGAGCCAGTAGACGATCATGTGGGCCGCGATCTCATTCACCCCGAGATGGGTCAATGCAGGAACCGCAACGACTGCGGTGATGAGATAGGCAGCGGTCACCGGAACCCCCATCCCCAGAATCAAAGAAGCCAGAGCGATGAGCAGGATCGTCAGAAACAATCTTCCCCCGGCCATCTCGATGACGATGTCGGCAAAGGTGAGAATCAGGCCGCTGTAGGTGAGCACCGCTATGATGATCCCGATGACGCCGACGGTCGCGCCTATCTTGAGGCTGCTCTCCGCACCCATCCTGGAGGCCTCCACAAACCCCTTGAGGTCGATCCGGGTATCCTTGCGGACCCAGCTCACCGCGATGCAGGTGGCGATCCCGATGATTGCCGAAAAGCCGGGAGAGTATCCGATCAGCATGAAGATGGTGATCAGCACCAGGGGCATGATGTAGAACCACTCGGTCTTGAGAATGTACATGGGTCCGTGCTCGGTCTTCTCCCCGATGATGTTGTAGATCTTTGCCTCGTAATGGATCATCACGAAGACGCTGAAGAAGTACATCATCGCCGGAAAGATCGCGATCAGCATGATCCTGGAATAGGGAACCCCGGTCAGCTCGGCCATGATAAAGCCGCCAGCGCCCATGATCGGCGGCATGAACATCCCGCCGATGGACGCGGCCGGCTCGATCCCGCCCGCGATATGTGGCCGGAAACCGGCCTTTTTCATCAGCGGAATGGTGAATGCCCCGGTGGAGACGGTGTTTGCAATGGCACTGCCGGAGATGGAGCCGAAGAACGCGCTGGCGATCACCGAGACTTTGCCGGGCCCGCCGATCCTGTGGCCCACTGCGGCCATGGGGAAATCGATAAAGAAGCTCTGTGCCCCGGACCTCTCTAAAAACGCGCCGAAGAGGACAAAGAGAAGCACATAGGTGGCCAGTACATTGGCCATGATCCCGAAGACCCCGTCGCTCTGGTAGAAGATGAAGGTGAAGAGGCCGATGAAGGTATCGCCGGGATGGGCAAAGAGATCGGGCATATAGGGGCCGTAAACCCCGTAGAGGATCATCAGGGTTCCTAAGATGACAAAGACGATCCCCACAACCCGCCGGGCCACCTCGATCCCCACGAGCACCCCCACAAGGGCCACCAGCCGGTCCATATCGGTCTCGGCCCCGGCCCGGTAGTTCAATGCCTCGAAATTGGTGATCCAGTAGACGCAGACCCAGATCGAAAGACCGATGAGGCCGTAGTCCAGAATCCTGAGCCACTTGTTCTTCAGACGGTAGAGCAGAAAGATGAGCACATAGGTGATGAGGACATAGACCCCCCGATGATACTGAGTGGAGGCCGGCCGGTAGATCGAGGAGTAGGAGTAGAAGAGAACCAGCGTGACAGAGAGAATGTCGAAGATGATCTTTTCGAACTTATGGAGCTTTTCGTACACATCGCCTCCTTTTCAAAAAGGATTGGAGGTTAAGGCCGACGGACCGGCCGCAACAGGATAGAGTTCTTTTATCCCAGGATTGACATCCTTTTGTGTTGCTGTCGTTGAATTACTGAGCCATCAAACAATCTCTGATGCTGGTTCGGAGAATATCGGCTTCTTAAACCTCCGTCAATTAGACGATTTCTGATATTGCTGTCATAAATTTTCTTACAGATCTATTTTGATGTTGTTTTTCTTCACTTTTCTGTTGGGGTTGCTGTATATCTCAAAGATCCGATTTGAAGAACTGCCCCGCATCGGTCACCTTGCTCGGGGAGCTTGCATATTCGCGGGGAACCGTGCCGGCCTTGAAGGCTTCGAAGATCACATGGCGGCTCTCGGAAATAGCGCGCAGCCCCGAATCCGCGTCGATCTTGGCAAAGACCACCCCCTCGGGAACCTGAAACTTCCGAACCGGCTTTCCTTCCAGAATATCCTGCATGAAATCGAGCCAGATCGGGATTGCGGCCCGGGAGCCGGTCTCATTGCTCCCCAGGGAGCGCTCCTGGTCGTAGCCGACCCAGACCCCGGTGATGTAGCCGGGGGTGTAGCCCATGAACCACGCGTCGTGGAGATTGTTGGTGGTTCCGGTCTTGCCGGCCACAGGCCGGTTCAAAGCCTTCACCCGCCGGCCCGTCCCCTCGTTGACCACACTCTCCAGCAGACTCGTCATGATGTAGGCCGTGCTCTTATCGATGACCTGCCGCGCCTCGGAGAGGGATTCCTCCAGAATATTGCCGTCCCGATCCAGGATTCGGGTGATGAAGATCGGCTCGACAGACTGACCCGAATTGGCAAAGACCGAAAATGCCCGCACCAGCTCCAGCAGGGAGACCCCGGACGCGCCCAGGGCCAGGGAGAGATCAGGGAAGAGTTCCGATTCGATCCCGAGCTTCCGGGCATAGGAGACCGCGTAATCGACGCCGATGTCGCTTAGAATCTTGATGGTGGAGAGGTTTCTCGATTTGGCCAGGGCCTTTCGCAGCAGGATCGGTCCGTGGAACCGCCGGTCGTAGTTCTTCGGCTTCCAGGCCCTGCCCTTGGCTCCCTTGCCCTCGTAGACCACCGCGTTGTCGATGATCATGGTGGCTGGGGTGAAGCCCTTGTCCATCGCGGCCGCGTAGATGATCGGCTTGAACGCTGAGCCGGGCTGTCGCCGGGACTGGACGGCCCGGTTGAACTGGGTCTTTTTAAAGTCCTTGCCGCCGATCATGGCCTTGACATATCCCGTGCCGGCCTCGATACAGATGAGCGCGGATTCGGCCTCGGGGGTCTGCTCCACCGAAAGGGGCCACTTTTCCGCGTCCTCGGGCTTCTCCTTCAGCCGGACCAGCACGATATCGCCCTTCCGGATGCCCTTCTCCCGGGCCTCCTTTTCGTGCCAGCGGATCTTCTCCAGGAGCAGAGTTCCGTATTCATCCCCCATGCAGACCAATGCGCTCTTTTCCTCCCCGCCGACCTCGGTCACAACGCCTCTGACCACCATCTCCGGCTTCAGGGGAGAGCGCATCCGCTCCTCTTTGAGTTCTTCGATGGCAGATTCGATCTCCTTTTCATCCGACAGATGCTTTTCGGGCCCCCGGTATCTGCTGTGGCGCCGGTCATGTTCCCGCAGACCCTCGTTGACGGCCTCCAGCGCGATGGCCTGCTTCTCCAGATCCACGGCCGTATAAATGGAGAGGCCGCCATTGTAGAGCAGCTCCTCGCCGTACTTTTCAGACACATACCGGCGCACATGCTCTGTATAATAGGGGGCCTTTTCGATGAACCAGTTGCGCCGGGGATGGATGTCGAGCTTTTCCGATTCGGCTGCGGCCGCCTCTTCTGCCGTGATGAAACCGTTCTCCACCATCCGGCGGAGGGTGTATATCTGGCGCTCCTTCGCGGCCTCGGGATGGCGGAACGGGGAGTAGTCGCTTGGGGCCTGGGGGAGGCCCGCGAGCATCGCGCACTCCGCAAGCATCAATTCCTCGACGGACTTGCCGAAGTAGTTCTGCGCGGCCGCCTGTACCCCATACGCACCGTGGCCAAGATATATCTGGTTCAGGTAGAGATAGAGGATCTCCTCTTTGGAGAACTTCAGGTCGATCCGATAGGCCAGGATCGCCTCCCGGAACTTCCGGGTATAGGTCCGTTTCGGGGTGAGGAAGAAGGATTTGGTCACCTGCTGGGTGATGGTGCTGCCGCCCTGGACAACGGTTCCGGCCTCCAGGTTCTTGAGAAATGCCCGGGCGATGCTGCGCAGGTCCACCCCCGGATGTGTATAGAAGCGGGCATCCTCGGCCGCGATAAATGCCTGAGTCAACTGCTCCGGCATCTGCTTCAGAGGGACCACGATCCGCCGCTCTTTATAGAACTCGCCGATCTTTTGGCCGTCATCCGCGTAGACCATGGTCACGGCCGGGGGGCGGTAGTCGTTGAGAGAGGCGATCTCAGGCAGGTCCCGGCTGAAATGGCGGTAGGCATAATAGGCCGCGGTCGCAACTCCAAGTGCGCAGATGGCCGTAAAGATCGCAAGCCAGACAAAGAGGATCAGCATCTTTGCAAAAAAGGAACGGCGTTTCTTATCCGGTTTCTCCTTTACGACTTCTCCGGTCCCCGGATCTTTCCGGACATCCTTCCGGACGTTCTTTCTGACCTTTTTCGAGGGTAAACGTATTTTCATGGAACAGGACCTTCGTGCTAAGTTCTGATGACGGATGGGGAACGGAAAACCCCTGCTGCGTCTCTGATGTACGATATCAACTATTGCAAGAAAGACCGGTCTTGCGAGAAAAACCGGTCTTGCGAGAAAAACCGGAGCAGGACATTCTCTCCAGAATGGTAAGTAAAAACCTTAGCAGAAACCATTTTCCGAAGCAAGACCGGAAATAAAAAAACATTTGACAACGGCTCCGGTTGTCGATACTCATTTTGATTTTACCATTATTTAGATTGTTCTGGTATTTAGATTCTTCTGGAAGAAATTGAGGGTAAGGAGCGCCTGATGGAAAAATCGGATATCTGTCTGGATTTTGAAAAGATGGGCGGCCTGGTGCCGGCCATCGCGCAGGACCATGAGACCGGCGAAATCCTGATGCTCGCATTCATGGACCGCCAGGCCTGGGAGACGACCCTTGCCACGGGGCTGGCCACCTACCACAGCCGATCCCGGAACGAGCTGTGGACCAAGGGCAAGACCTCGGGCCATGTGCAGAAGGTGAAAGAGATCCGGATCGACTGCGACAACGACGCGGTGGTCCTGAAGGTGGATCAGGTAGGCGGCGCGGCCTGTCATACGGGGCACCGTTCCTGTTTCTATACCAGGGTGGACCTGGACGGAACCGCAACCGTGGTGGCGGAAAAGGTCTTCGATCCCAAAGACGTCTACAAATAAAAAGATTGCGGAAAAGATCTTCGATCCCAAAGACGTCTGCAAATAAAAACATTTTGGAGGTATATCAGTATAATGGCTGAGAAACTGAAGCTGGGCATCCCCAAAGGGAGCCTGCAGAATGCGACCATCGAACTCTTCAAGCGGTCCGGCTGGAAGATCAACGTCAACGGCAGGAGCTACTTTCCCGAGATCGACGATCCGGCCATCGACTGCACGATCTGCCGGGCACAGGAGATGTCGAGGTATGTTGAGAGCGGAACCCTGGATGCAGGGCTCACAGGCAAAGACTGGATAGCGGAGAACGAATCGGATGTCCATCTGGTGACGGATCTGATATACTCCAAGGTCAGCTCACGGCCGGCCCGGTGGGTCATCGCGGTTCCCTACGGCTCGGAGATCAAAGGGATCGAGGATCTGCATGGAAAGAAGATCTCGACCGAATTGGTCAACTTTACCACGAGGTACTTCGCGGAAAAGGGGATCGAGGTTAAGGTGGAGTTCTCCTGGGGCGCGACCGAGGCCAAGGTGGTATCGGGCCTGGCCGACGCGATCGTGGAGGTGACGGAGACCGAAAGCACCATCCGGGCCCACGGCCTGCGAATCATCCATGAGCTGATGCAGACCAACACCCGGCTCATCGCGAACCATGAAGCCTGGAAAGAGAGAGTCAAGCGGGACAAGATCGAGCAGATCGCGCTGCTTTTAAAGGGCGCGCTCATCGCAGAAAGGCTGGTGGGATTGAAGATGAACGTCCCCAAGGAGAAGGTCCAAACCATCGTCAACCTCCTGCCGAGCCTCAACGCGCCTACGGTCGCGCACCTCTACCAGTCGGAGTGGTTCTCGGTGGAGACCGTGGTCGATGTCGGCGTGGTGCGGGATCTTATCCCCGATCTTTTAAAGAACGGCGCGGAGGGGATCATCGAATATCCGCTCAACAAAGTTGTATAGACAAGGAAACAGCGATATGATTGCAAGCCGCCTCAAGGAGATTACCTCCTTTATCGTTATGGATGTTTTGGAACGCGCCCACGAGATGGAGCGCCAGGGGGTGCATATCATCCATCTGGAGGTGGGAGAGCCCGACTTCGACACCCCCGAGCCGATCAAACGGGCAGCATGCCGCGCGCTCGACGCGGGCCACACCCACTACACCCACAGCATGGGGATGGTGGAGCTTAGGGAGGCCATATGCGAGCACTACTACGCCACCTACGGGGTCTCAGTGGACCCGGACCGGGTGGTGGTCTCCTCCGGAACTTCTCCGGCCATGTTCTCCCTATTCGCGGTGCTGCTCGATCCGGGGGATGAGGTGATCATCTCGGACCCCCATTACGCGTGCTACCCCAACTTCATCAAGTTCATGGGCGGAGTTCCGGCCCGGGTGACGGTCTATGAAGAGGACGCGTTCCAGTTCCGGCCCGAGGCCATTCAGGCCCGGATCACCGACAAGACCCGAGCGATCTTCATCAACTCCCCCTCCAACCCGACCGGCAACCTCCTGAGCCCGGAGCGGATGAAGGAGATCGCTGCCCTCGCTCCTGCCATCATCTCCGATGAGATCTACCACGGCCTGGTCTATGACGGGGAGAAGGATCACTCGATCCTCGAGTTCAGAGACGACGCGTTTGTCTTCAACGGTTTTTCAAAGCTCTACGCGATGACGGGCCTCCGCCTCGGATACCTGATCGCGCCCCGGGAGTACATCGATCCCCTGCGGAAGATCCAGCAGAACTTCTTTATCTCGGCCAACGCGATGGTGCAGATGGCCGGGATCGCTGCCCTGAAGGAGACCCAGGCCGAGGTGGCCCGGATGAAGGAGATCTACAACGAGCGTCGCCGATTCATGGTCCGGCGCCTGCGGGAGATGGGATTCGGAATCACGGTGGAGCCGACTGGAGCGTTCTACGTCTTTGCCAATGCAAAGCACATCTCCAACGACTCCTACAAGCTCGCGTTCGACATCCTTGAGAAGGCCCATGTAGGGGTGACACCCGGCATCGACTTCGGCCCCAACGGCGAGGGGTATATCCGCTTCTCCTATGCCAACTCCCTCACCAACATCGAAGAGGGGATGAACCGGCTGGAGAAGTACCTGGAAAACCGCGCAAAGAACGGGGAGCGCTGAATCCCATGAAAATCCGGTCAGCCACATTTATCAAGAGCGCGATCCATCCGCCCGACTACCCGCCCCAAGGGCCCCCGGAGATCGCGTTCGCGGGCCGCTCCAACGTGGGAAAGTCTTCGCTGATCAACCGGCTGGTCAACCGGAAGCGCCTGGTCAAAACCAGCAACACCCCCGGCAGGACTCAGATGCTCAACTTCTTTGAGATCAACGAGAATTTGATCTTCACGGATCTGCCGGGTTACGGTTATGCCAAGGTTCCGGAGCGGGTGAAAAAGAACTGGGGTCCCATGATCGAGACCTATCTCTCCACCCGCACCACACTGAAGGGGGTGGTGGTGATCCTGGACATCCGGCGGACCCCCAGCGCGGAGGACCGGGATCTCTTTGGGTGGCTCTATTCCGGAACCATCCCCTTTCTTCCGGTGCTGACCAAGACCGACAAGCTTTCGAAGATGCAAAGGCAGAAGCATCATAAGGCCGCGGCCGATCTGCTGGAGGTTCAACCGGCCGATCTGATCCTCTTTTCCGCGAAAACCGGAGAGGGACGGGACGCGCTCTGGGCCGAGATCAAAAATTTGCTGGAGGAGGATGAATAGCGCTTTTGAGGAGGAAATGCTTGTGATTTTCAGGCTTTTATCCTATGCTTAAATCGTGTGTGGGGGATTGGAGGTGTTTGTAATCGATGGGAGACCTCATGAAGGATAGAAGCATTTTTTTTAGATCTGCAATACTGGTGCTCTTCATATCCATAGCTCTTCTGGGATGTGGCGGCGGTGGCGGAGATGAAGGTTCACCTCCTGATGATCAAAATCCGACGGACCCGCAGATTCCGGAGCTGATCCGCTCCTCTCTGGAGCGGGAGCGCTCCCCCCAGATCAGCCCATCGGAAATGGAGACCCTTACAGAGGGAAACAATCGATTTGCATCTGAACTCTTCCGCAACTTTGCCGGAAATAGAGCGGGGAATCTCGTCTTCTCCCCCTACAGCCTCTCCCTCTCCCTGGCCATGACCTATGCCGGCGCAAGAGATGAGACCCGCCTGGGAATGGCTGACGCGCTCCATTTCTTTCTGCCCGGGGAACTGCTCCATCCGGCCTTCAACCTTCTGGATCTGAGCCTTGCAGAGCAGGGTGATGAGGAGGCCGAAATCATCCTCGATATCGAAAACAGCATCTGGATACAAAAGGGGAGCCGATTCCTGCCGGAATATCTCGATACCCTGGCCCTCCACTATGATGCAGGGCTGATGACCCTCGATTACACAGCGCCCGACACGGCCCGGACAGCCATAAACGACTGGATGGCGGTCATGACCGGGGGCCGGATCGAGGAGATCCTCTCTCCGGGCGCTCTTTTACCCGATACCCGCCTGGTCATCACCAACGCCACCTTTTTCAAGGCTTTATGGAAAGATCCCTTTGAGGAGGAGATGACAGAGGTGCAAAGATTCTTTCCCCCGGAAGGAGAGCCGGTGGATGTTCCCTTCATGAACCAGAAGAACATCTATCCCTATTTGAGCAAAGAAGGATTTCAGGCCCTCTCCCTGCCCTATGCCGGGGGAACGGTCGAGATGCTTTTGCTGATGGCAGAGAGCGGCGGAACCGATGCCCTGGTCGCGCAGTTCTCCCCTGAATGGCTCGATGGGATCACCCGGGAAATGGCCGGGAAGGTCATCCGGATCTATCTGCCCCGGTTTGAATATGCAGCCACCTGCGAGGGTCTGGAGGAGATGCTGTCGGGGATGGGGATGGGATTGGCATTCACGACCGAAGCTGACTTCTCCGGAATGACGGGGGGCCCGGATCTTATGCTGAGCAGCCTGGTTCACAAGGCATTCATATCCGTGGATGAAAAAGGAACCGAAGCCTCTGCCGGCTCCGGTGTCATCGTCGGCCCCACCAGCCCCGGAGAGGTTTACGCGACCGTGACCTTTGACAGACCCTTCATCTTTCTGATCCGGGAGACGGAGACCGGAACGATCCTCTTCATGGGCCGGCTTCTCCACCCGCTGCAATAGGTTTATATGTACGAAATCACTAAAATCGGAGAGTACGGAAAGAGACGATCGGTTCAGGTGTCGATTACGGCAGGAGTGATCCTCGTTATCGTCCTCATTGCCTTTTTGTCGGGCAGAAAGGGTTCCTCCTACTTCCCCGGCAATGCCGCCAAAGGTTTCACCTTCTTCTCCATCGGCCCGGAAACTCTTTTGACCGACCCGCTCCGGGAGGAACTGAACCGGCTCCTGGGCCCGGATGTGCTGGAGCGCTGGAGCGATATCGACCTCTCGGTCAACCATGATGGATTTCTGGAAAAATATTTTCCCCAGCTCGAACTTCTCAACCGTAAACTCAAAAACGAGATCCCCCGGGATACTGAAAAGAACCCCATCAAGCTGATCTTCCGCCATACCAGGGACAAGGAGACCCCCTTTTCCTATGTGGAACTGGTCTTCTCCCACTATACGAGAAATCCGCTGATGCTCAAAATCCAGCCCAAAACCCATACCGAAGCGCTCTTAAATGCCCTTGAGGAGAAATACGGAAGGCCCGAGATCATCCAGTGGGAGGATGATCGCCCCGGGATCAGAACAGAGGGAACCTCCTTCTACTGGCGGGAGGAGGGGGATCTTCTCATCCTCACACGAACAGCGGACAGGTACGGTGATCCGGAATACCGCCTCCGAATCTATTATCTGAAGAATCTGGAGAAGACCTTCGAGATCAAACAGTCTCAGGAGACTCGGGAGAAGCCCGGGGAGAAGGTGAAAAACGCTTTCTAACGCGGGAAAACTCTCCACTAACTGACGATCAAGGGGGACTCAAATGACAAAAAAGAAGAAGCCGGCAACGGAAAAGCAGCGAGGGTTCAATCTCGGAGAGCCCGGGGGAACCATAGGATTCGTTCTGGTGCGAGCCGATATCGAAACCGTGAGCCCTGCGGTTTCGGCCATGCTCGGCGGAGAACTCTCCACCGATGTCTATGGAAACGACCGGGACGACGGCCGCTGGCTAACCACGGTCCACCAGTACAAAGATCATCTTTGGACCCTCTTTTCAATGGATGTCTGCATGGAGGAGGCCATTGCAAACCTCTCCCGGGATCTGGACGCGGAGTGCATCTATTTCCAGTATGAAGACACATCGGCCTGGACCGGCTACAACGTCTATGAGACCGGAGAGCTGACAGAGTCCTATTTCTTCGGACCCGACTACAGCCAAGAGATGACGGAGATGGCTCAAATGGCCGACGATGCCATCCAGGATATGGGGATCGAGCCGGAAGAAACGTCCGGGGAGAACGTGGGCAAGGAGATCCGCTGGGACATCGATGTCACCGATGACAATGAGATCCAGTACCTCTTCTTCAGCACCCGGCGAAAGGCGAACAGAAAGGCGGTCAAGGATTACCAGGCATTTATGGACGCGTTCTTCAAAGCAGAAGAAGCCTGGCTGCCGGACTGGGAGTATCTCCCCTATGAGAATGACGGGATCAGCGCGGACGCGCTGGATAAAAAGGATTTCGTTCGGGTGGATGTTGTTTACGGCAGTTCATAGTACAGGGAATCCAATGATTGTGATTGAAATCAAAAAGAGAGGGATCTATGGCAGAATTACCCCATGACTATCTGTAAAATAGTAATTTTTTTACAAGATCAGGAAGTAAATGTAATTAGAGCAAAAACATGGAAAGAGGTCGGATCGAATTCGACCAATCTCTGCCGGCAGGTGTTTCGCCCTTTTTCCGGCCAAGTGAAATTCCGGCATTCTTCCGGCCGAGTGAAATTTAAGATGCGATTCCTCTGCGGGGGAGAAACTGTCGGAAATGGTACCACTGAAAGGGATGCTCCCGGAGCTTCTCCTCCAGCAGCGCCGCGTAAATTTGGCCCGAAGCCCTGATCGCTGCCTCCTTTTCGGTTCTGTCAGCGGCCCGGACATATATGGGCGGCGTCACTGAAAAGGCATACCGGCCTTTCCCGCTTCTACAGGCAAAGAGGACGAAGAGCGGCGCGCCCGATACCAGCGCCAGCACATGGGGCATCTCCGGAATTTGAACCTGCTCCCCCAGAAAATCTACCATTACTGTCCGCTGCCGCTCGTGTCGGACCAGATCCCCGGTCAAAGAGACCAGCCCGCCCCCCTGCAGGAATCGAATCCCTTCGATCATGTCAAATGGAGAGCCGCCGGTTTCATCGGCTGCAATGATCCGGACCCCGCT
>JAABSZ010000064.1:0-19132 GCA_011390135.1 Desulfobacteraceae bacterium
TACGCCGGGTCGCCCCCCGTGCGGGGGCGTGGGTTGAAATACGTTATCAATTTCAACCCATCTGCCATTGGTTGCGTCGCCCCCCGTGCGGGGGCGTGGGTTGAAATAGCGCTTGATCCATGAAAACAAGGATTGAAACTAGTCGCCCCCCGTGCGGGGGCGTGGGTTGAAATCCTGCTACAATTATATTATAGTCATCAGACACAAGTCGCCCCCCGTGCGGGGGCGTGGGTTGAAATCCTGTAGCGCCGATGGAGTTTACATTTCGATTGGTCGCCGCCCCCACGGGGCTATACCCGCAGCAAAAGTCGAAACAGGTGCTTTTGCTGATTTCGGCAGACTACGGAACCCCCTGGCATACCCCGGCAGAAGCATTATCTAACAGCGATCCATTCCCGCTGAAAGAAGCTGCCGGCCATCATCGACGATATCCTCGATCTCTCAAAGATCGAAGCGGGAAAGCTGGAACTGGCCGAATCGCCGGTGCAGATCCGGGAAATCTATGGAAGAGATGATAAAGGAAGTCAAGGCGGTGGAGGCGAAGCTTGAGGCAGTGATCGGATCGCTTCAGGAGTTGTAAAGAAATAACAAAATGGTCAGACGCTTGGTTCAGAAATATTCTCAATCACTGCTGATAAAACAAAATATGCAGACCTTGGCGTAACCTGACCCGGAGAAGGCTTTCGTTCATTCCGATGGGCGATCCAGTCTCTGTACGCCTTGATTTGTTTTGCATTTCCGATAAGTGAAGCGTCAATCGGACATTTTAATAAATCTAACATCTCATCGATCCGCCAATATTCGATTTCGCTGTCCAACTTTTCGTACAGATTGGCAGCAAGAGACTGTGGTTCGATCTCCTTGATTTTCTCACTCTTGGCTCTGAGATAGTTGATAATGTATCGCTCAAATGTCACCCACAGCGACAACACAAAATAATCGTCAGCATCTTTCCTGCTGTTTTCGATCCATGTTGCAGCTTCCTCTACAGAAGAACTGAGAAATTTTGTGCCCTTGGCAAATTTTGATTCCTGCTGCCTCACGATTCTTGCCGCCATTTTGAAACAATCTTTTGATGTCAGATAATCCTCCCATATCTGATCCAGCGGATTAGAGGCTGTATTCATAATCACTCACCTGTGCAACAACCTCCCAGAAAACCGCTTGGTCCAGAAAATTTGCCTTTGCGCGGATCTTATCCTCGATCCAATACCACCCTTCCTCTGTTACCCCCCTGTAAATCGGTGAGAAACGGGTCTCCTTGGAACCATTTCTTCCAATGGTGACGGACATGGATGGTTCATTTCCCCTGAGCAGAACGATATTTTCCTTTCCAATGCCGCCGATGAAATCCACTCTTCCGCTTGCACCGATGATGTTGGTTCCGACAGGATGTATCCTTACAATGAGATGGTCTTCCTCATCCATGAGCTGCAGGGCCGGGGCCCGATACTCTCCTTTTTGCTCTTCCGAAATGACAATGGTCGTCTCCCGGGGCGTAATTGAAGTGCCTTCTATCCATTGCCGAATATCCGCATAAAGATGATCGATCGCTCTGATGTACTGCTCGACTTCTTTTGAAGCGTCTCCCGCTCTCTTCATTCTTCCCCTCCGAATTGAAAATCATTCGATTTTTTTGTTATACTGACTCCTGAACACTCTTGTGTCATATTCAGGCTAATTGATTGATTTTGTTTGGATAAAAAAGGGACACTCAAATCAGCCCGAAACCCGCATGGATCTTGGATTTTATATGTCCATTTTCCAAAACCGTGTCAGGAGTAGGTTAAACAGATCAGGATTCCCATGTTCCGCCGGGAAGCCGAATCGTCACCGTTGTTCCCTCTTCATCTGCGGTATCCAGTTCAATGCTCCCGCGGTGGGTCTCTGCGATCAGCTTTGCCGAATAGGTTCCCAGCCCCGTGCCGTTCGGGTTGCCGGATGTGACATATTTTTCGAAGAACCGGTTTCGGATCGAAGCCGGCACCGCGCCTTTGTTGAAGATGCCAATCCTGTCCATCCCCTTTTCCTTACCGAGGTCGATGATGATCCTTTCCCCTTCAGGGGAGGCCTCGATTGCGTTTTTGATCAGGTTGGCCAGCATGGAATAGCAGAGCAGCTCTTCTGCTGAAACCGTATAGCTCTCCTTTTTCTCCCTCCGCCTGCCGTTGATCCGGATCTCTTCGGAAAGTCTCTTTTTGTCGAAAATGTGGCGGTTTTCCGACAGGATCTGGTCGATCAGGGCCGGAATATCGACCAGCTCGAGGGCCAGTTCGTAGATTCCCCTTTCCATCTTGAAAAGATCCAAAGAGAGGTTGATCATCTTCAGCATGTTGTAGCCGGCCGACTCGATAAGCTTCAGATATTCCCGGCAATCCTCGGAAACATCTTTGTTATCCATCATGAACCTCGGAAAGGAGATGATCGCGTTCAAAGGGGTCTTGAGGTCGTGGCGGGTGATCCGCTCCATATCCTCCCGGAGGCAGGCCGCCTCGATCAGTTCTTTGTTCTGGGCTTTCAGTATCCTGTTCTTCTTTTCGATCTCCTCTCTTGCCCACTTCAGCGCCAGATGGGTCTTCAGCCTTGCCTTGATTACCGGCGGCCGGATCGGCTTTGCGATATAATCGACCGCACCCAGGTCGAACCCTTTTTTCTCATCTTCGGTGTCGCTTTTGGCCGTCACGAAGATCACCGGGATATCCCTTGTCCTTTCATCGGCCTTGAGTCGGCTGCAGGTTTCATAGCCGTCCATCATCGGCATCATGATGTCGAGCAGAATGCAGTCGGGCAGGAGTTTGCCCGCGGCATCCAGGGCCTGTTCTCCGTTGACCGCGAATGCCAGATTGTAATTATCCTGCAGCACGCTCTCCATGAGTTCGAGGTTGCTCGGTTCGTCATCCACGATCAGCACATGCGCTTTCTCTTTCATTCTCTGCTCCATACACCTGCCTTTAATACACCTGTCTTTAACATGAGTTTCCGTCAGAGATCAATGCCCAGATCCGCAGCCAGACCGCGGGTCCGCGCTCTGCATTTGTCCATGTCAAATCTCTCCATCTGATTTTTTATCGGCTCGATCCGATCTTCGGAAAGATAATCGGCCAGTTCCTTTAAAAAGGGGGCCGCACCACGAGGGTTATACTGGTCAAAGGCGCCCATCATCTGCCGAAGAAGTTCCCTGACCCGGTCATGAACCATATCCGGCAATATATCCGGCAATACTTCCGGGCTCTTTTCACTCTTTTTACCCTGGGTTTCAAGGGAATCGGCAAACCGGCCAAAGGCTTTCCGTAAAGGGGGAATCAGCGCCTTTGCAGCTTCGATCCGTTCCTGCAGGAGGGCCGCGTTCAGCTTTGACGAGAGATCATAGACATCAAAGATACAGAGGTTGCCGGAAATCCCCTTGAGTCCGTGGGCAATCTGGATGGCCTCCTTTATCTCGCCCCTTTCGATATGGCGCAGAATCCGGTCCGAACCGTCTGCATAGGTATCTGCAACCGAGTGAAGGGCTTTGAGATAGGCCGCCTCGTTCTGCCATCTCGCTATTCCCCTTTTGAAATCGACCCCCGCAATCCCGGGCCCGGGCGCGGCAGCGGAGCCGGGAGCCGATGCCGAAGCTTCTGTTGCAAGCCGATCTTCGATGTTTCCGGATATGCACTTTTCCAGGGTATCGAAGAGTATATCAAACTGAATCGGCTTCCCCACCACCGCGTCCATCCCGGCCTTCCGGAAGTCTTTCTGCTCTGATTTCATCATGCTTGCGGTCAGCGCGATGATCGGAACCCGGCGCGCGCGGCCCCTTTCCATCTCCCTGATCCGCCGGGTGGCTGTAAGACCGTCCATAACCGGCATATGGATATCCATCAGCACAGCGTCGATCTCCGGATGCTTCTTCATCATCTCGATGGCCTCTTCTCCGTTTACCGCGATGAGGACTCTGTGGCCACGCGCGGAAAGGCGCAGTTTTGCAAGGATGATGTTCTCCTCCATATCCTCTGCCAGCAGAAGGGTGTATGGCCGGCCCCAAGCGGTTTTTCCCTGGTGCGGGATCGGGGCCGGATCATCCGGTCTTTCCGGTGCCGGCTTCATCCGAACCGTAAAGTGAAAGAGAGACCCCTTTCCCGGCTCGCTCTCGGTCCAGATCCTTCCGCCCATCCGCTGGACGAGCTGTCTGGAGATGGTGGTTCCCAGCCCCGTGCCGCCGTAGCTCCGTGAGATGGAGCTGTCGGCCTGGGCAAAGGGGTCGAAGATGATCTTCAACTGGTCCGGCGAGATCCCGATGCCGGTGTCGGCAACTGCGAAATAGAGGATATCTTCTTCGGACCCCGGGGCAACTCGAATCCCGATGCTGCCCTCATGGGTAAATTTGACAGCGTTTCCTGCGAGGTTGACCAGGATCTGCTTGAGCCGCTCCGGGTCTCCGGTGAAACAGGAGGGAAGGTCCGGGTGAATCTCCACGGAAATCGCCAATCCCTTTTCCCGGGCATCCCATTCAACCACCGACAGTGACGAGTGGATGATTTCGGCAAGGTCGAAGCTACGCTCTGCCAGTTCGAGTCTGCCCTGCTCCAGCCGGCTCATGTCCAGGATGTCGTTGAGCAGCCTCAACAGATCCTTTGCGGACCGGTGCGCGATGGTCAGGCGGGTCCTATGGGAATCGGGCAGATTCGGATCTTCCAGGGTCAGATCCAGAAAGCCGAGTACCGAATTCATGGGGGTCCGGATCTCGTGGGACATGTTGGCCAGGAACCGGCTCTTGGATTCCTCGGCCTTCTTGATCTCGGTGATGTCCTGCACAATGCCGACAGAGCGCAGCGGGGTCTCATCGGCCCCGTATTCGGTGCGGCATATCTCCCGGACATATTTCACCCGGCCATCCTTCATCAACAGGCGGTGAATGATCTCATAAGGCTTTTTGGTGCTGACGGACTCGGTATAGGCCCGGTTCACCATCGCCCGGTCATCGGGATGGACCGCATCGAGAAAGGCTTCATAGGAAGCGCCGAAGCGGGCCGGGGCGATCTCGAAGAGGTTGTATATCTCGTCGGACCAGTACAGGGTATTGGTCAGGATATCGAGTTCCCATTGCCCCATCCGCGCGATCCGCTGGGATTCCTCCAACCGTTTTCGGATCTCGTTGAGGCTTTCTTCAGTCCTTTTTCGCTCCGTCACTTCGTTCAACAATTTCCGGTTCCAGTAGAACGACAGAGCCAGGATCAGGGCAAAGATGCTCCCGATGATCAGCAGCGATTTTACAATTCCGGACCAGTCGGCCTTATGCTGGATTTGAATGGTAAACCACTTTTGAATGATGGCATCCCGCTCCTCTTTGGTAATGGCTCCGATGGCCTTGTTCAGAATGCTCATGAGTTCCGGAAGACTCTCCCGGACCCAAAAGACATAGGGGATGGGCGGATATTCGGGGATGCCTGCGATCTTCAGGTTCGGATACATGAGAATGGGATGGGAGACCAGTTGCATGGCATAGACCATCGCATCGACTTCCCCCTTGGAAATCGCGGCAAAAGCATCTTCGAGCGAAGAGAACGATCGGATTCGGACACCCTCGACATCGCTGTAGATATGATTGAAAACCGGCGTGTCCTTGAGGCTGGCAACCGTTTTTCCCTGCAGGGAATCGAAGGAGACGATGAAGGGGGCGTCACTGCGGGAGAGTATGACCAGCTTGAAAGGGATGAACGGCTCGGTGGGAATCACCCCGTGAAGCTTCATGAAGTCCGACCTGACCTTGAAACCGATCTGGAGATCGAACTCGCCACTTTTAAACGCCTTCAGGGTGGAGCCCCGCCTGACCGGGATGAAATTCCATTCAATGCCGGTGATTCGGCTTATCAGGTTGTAGAAATCCACATCGATGCCCTTGAACCTGTCCTCTTCCCAAAAGACAACGGGCGGAAGATCCGTATGCATGCCCGCATCTATTTTCGGGTGGGCATTGAGCCATGCCGACTCCGCAGCCGTGAGCCGGATTCTTCCGGAAGGGGTGGTGAAAAACCGCTGTTTCGGGTCCGGAATCCACCGGGCCTCGATTTCGATCAGCTCTTTGTTGGATATGCGGTTGAAACCCTCATCCACCATTTTGAGCAGCTCCGGCCTTTCCGCTAAAACCCCTGCGCTGAATGCGCCGGTATAAAGGGTTTCCGGCAGCGATTCAAACTCTCCGGACAATCCAAGGTGGGACAAGTCAAAATCGACCATGACCCTTGCGGAGATAAATGCCTCGATATTTCCGTTTCTGGCCGCGTTGACCATCTCCTCCCGTCTGTCGAACGGAATCACCCGGATTTCGGGATGGGAATTTTTAAGATACTGTTCCTGAACCGTTCCCCGAACCGCGCCGACCGGTTTGCCGTATAGATCTTCGATCCTTTCGTATCTGCCGTGTCGGATGGGAAAATGGAGGGTGACGCCGGTTTCGTGTAGGTGCTGGGAGAATTTGATCCAGGAATAGCGCTCCGGAACCGCAAAGAGTCCCCCGTGAATATCGGCCATTCCGCTCCACAGGCTGTTGAGGGATGACTGCCAGGTGTCGGCCGTCAGAAATTCGATGCTGCAATCCATTTTCTCGGCCCACAGACGCCAGATATCGATGAACATTCCGGCCGGCTCTCCCTGGGTGTTGATATGCATCAGCGGCGGAAAGCCGATGGGAGATACGATCATCAGCGTATCATCGGCTTTAAGAGAATATCGATCGAGCCATTTTCTTTCGATGGCCGACCGCTCAGCCGGTGAGATCCGGGCCATCCCCTCCCGAACCTCATCTGCAAGGGCATCATCACCGCGCTTTACGGCCGCATATGCGATGTTTCTGAAAAGGTATTGTTTGGGGTTGAATCGGAAATCCGTAAGGATATCGATTTCTTTCAGCCGCCAGATCAGGCTCTCCTCGATGCTGACAAAGGCTTTGATCTCCCCTTTTCGGGCGGCCTCGACAATCTCGGGAATAGAGGAATAAGGGGCGATTCGGGCACTGGGATAATGCTGCAGGACATGCTGGTGCTCCACCGTATCTTCCACAATGCCGATCTGAATGCCGTCGAGGTCATCGATGGACCGGACCCCTGTGATATTTTTATGCCAGAAGATATTCTGGCTGAAGTCGGCCGTGGGCGTCACCAGTTCCAGGCAGGGGTGGTCCGGCTCGTCGAAATCGGCATGGACGTCTGCAATGCCGCTGCAGACATCGGCCACGGTCTGACCCCAGGGGCCGCTTTTGAACCGGACGCTGATTCCTGTCTTCTGAGACCAGAGACGCCAGAGATCGATGACCGCTCCTTTGACCTCTCCGTCGCTCTCCAGAAAGGAGAAGGGCGGCGCGCCCATGGGACAGGCCACGGTGATCCCGGAAAACCGATCGAAGACCGCGGCTCTTTTTTCAAATACCGGCTCACCATCCTGGGAACATAGGCCCAAAGTCGCACTGATCAGGATCAGCAGAAGGACTCCACCCAAAATCCGCCCCCTGCGCCAAGTCGGTCGAAGCCTTTCATTCATGCCGTGCATCCGGTTCTATTCCTCCGAATTGTATTCCTCCGGTTCTATTCCGAGTGATGCGGCCAGCTCATTGGCGATGGCCCTCGCATTTTTGAAATTGAATCCCTGGATTTCCTTCCGGATCAAAGCGATCCGATCTACGGGAAGATAGGCTTTCATCTGCGGAAAAAATATAGCTATCCATCCCATTCATCTCCTCAGCGGTAACGGGCGGAAAGCGTGGATCTTCAAAGGCCGGGGCCGCGGCCATGAAAAATCTTTGGGGCCGCGTTTCGGACGATCTTTTCACAGATCATGGGAAGGCTTCTCTTTTGAAGATTGACGATGTCAATGCCGGCCGGAAAAACAGGCTGAAGCTAGAAACAGATAATACCGTTTCCTTTGACGGATGCCAAGGGAAAATAGAGAGCGGCGATCTATGCGGGGGAGTTCCAGAAGATTTTCTTTTTGGAATCATCCGAGAGAGATCCGCTTCGAAATTTCGCTCGATATATGATATATCCTGCGGAGATGGGAGTGGTCTGGGAACAAATGATGAGACAAACCCCATCGAAATATGGTATGGAAAATCAATGCAGGGAACCCGGAACAAAGACTCTATCCATGAAATGCTTCCGGGCAATCTTCCTTTAGAAATTTGAGGCGCCATGATCGAAAGAATCGAGATCCGAAAATTTACCGTTTTTGACGAGCTGGAGACCGATCTTGTCCCGGGCGTCAATATCTTCATCGGCGCAAACGGAACCGGAAAGACGCATCTGTTGAAGCTGCTCTATGCCCTGCTCCATCCGCGGTGGGACGGTTCAAGCCATGAACATAAACTGCTGGGCGTTTTCAAACCGAGCGGCTCCCATGAAAGGTTGATCGCCAAAGGAGAAAAAGCGGCGTCGATCCGATTTCAGGCAGAGGGGGGAACGTTTCAGATCGTTCTTCCCAAAGATCCGGCATCTCCGATTGCAAGCGGAAATCTGAGTCCGGACGATATCAAGCCGCTCTACATCCCCGTAAAGGAGATGCTGGCGAACGCGCCCGGATTCCGATCCCTCTATGCCCAGCGGGAGACCCATTTCGAGGAGGTCTATGCGGACATCATCGACAAGGCATTTCTGCCTCCCCTCAAAACCATCGATCCCCGGCTGGAAAAATCTCTCGATGCGCTGCAAAAGGCCATCCGCGGCAAGATCATCACCAAAAACGAGGTCTTTTACCTGAAGACCGGACGCGGGGAGATTGAATTCACCCTTGTTGCCGAAGGGATGCGGAAACTGGCGCTGCTCTGGCTGTTGATCCGTAACGGCGCTTTGGAGGAGAAGACGATCCTTTTCTGGGACGAGCCCGAAACCAACATCAATCCCTCCATGATTCCGCTGGTAGTGGAAGTCCTTTACGATCTGGAGCGGATCGGTGCGCAGATCTTCATTGCCACCCACAGCTATGTGGTCTGCAAGGAGTTCGAACTGCAGCGGAAGGAGCATTCCCTCCGCTATTATTCACTCTTCGCGGAGGAAAAGCGCGGGATCGGCCTGGAATCTTCGGAGGCATACCATCTGCTTTCTCCGAATCGGATTGCGGATCAGTATGGGCGGATGTATGATTTGGAGATCGAGAGGGCGCTGGGGAAGGAAGATGGGTGATGTTCTTATAGAGGGGGAACTGGAATTCGATTTCCGGAAAGCCATCCGCGCGGAACGGTTTGATGAAGAGAAGCGTCATCGGATGTCCCATTGCATGAAGGCCGTGGACTTTCTGGTGGAATGGCCGGATGCGCTGTGGTTTATCGAAGTGAAAGATCCATCGAAAAGCTCGATACCGGATCATCTGTCAAATAAAGAGCGCAGGAATTTTATCGAACGAATGAAAAAGAAGGTTCTCTTTCACGAAGAACTGGGGCCCAAGGCAAAAGATTCCTTCCTCTATCTGCATCTGATGGGAGAGGTTCCGGAAAAGCCGATCAAGTATTTCGTTCTGCTCGCTTTGAGAGAGCTGGATAAAGCGCTCTTATCATTTTCAGCCCGAGAACTAAAGCAGGCCAGTTGCCTGATAGGGCCGAACAATTCCGAGTGGAGAAACCGGTATATTTGCGCGGCCGCGGTTTATAATCTGGAAACCTGGAACCAGCATCTGGGGCATTGTCCGGTTCGGAGATGCCTATGAATGGGAGAAACGCCATGAATGAAGAGGAAATTCTCCGGCTGCAGCAGAAGCTTGCGGAGATGGAGAAGGATAAGGCGGAGATGGAGAAGGATAAGGCCGAGCTGGAACGGAAGCTGGCCGAGTCGGAGAAGAGCCGGGGAATGCAGGCGAGGGATATCACCGCTGAAGGGGATGTGGTCTCCGGCGTCAAATACGAGAATAACTATGCGGCCCCTCCGAAGGACGAGACCGACCCGGGGAAACTGCGGGAATGGTATCTGAAACGGGTGATTCAGGAGACCGGCATCCTGACCCTGCAGGGGATCGATCCGCAGTCCGCGTCCTGCAGGGTTAAGGATGCCTGTCTAAATCTGGATGCGGTCTATACCGCGCTGCTGACGCAGACTGCGGAGCAGGAGAAAGGGGGAGGCCATCGCCGGGGGGACATCGTTGACATGTTTGAAGGAAAGGAGAGCCGGAAGCTTTCCGCGCTGGAGGTCCTGGATCAACATCCCAAACTGGCACTGCTCGGCGATCCGGGAAGCGGCAAATCGACCTTCGTCAACTTTGTTGCGCTCTGTCTGGCCGGGGAGAACCTTGGCCGTGAAGATGCCAATATCGAGCGCATGACCCGTCCCCTTCCGGATGACGAGGGGAATGACCGTGAAAAGCCGCAGCCCTGGAACCAGGGGCCCCTGATCCCGGTTCGGGTGGTCCTCCGGGATTTTGCCGCGAGAATGTCTCCGGCAGATGACGGATGCGCGTCCGATCTCTGGAGCTTCATCGAATCGGAACTCGGAAAGAAGGCGCTGGGGGAATATGCCGTTCATCTGAAAAAGGAGCTGCAGGAGAAAGGCGGTCTGATCCTTCTGGACGGATTGGATGAAGTCCCGGATGCGGATCATCGCCGGGAGGGGATCAAGCGGGTGGTGGAGGAATTTGAAAAGACCTTTACGGAGTGCCGAATCCTTCTCACCAGCCGAACCTATGCCTATCAGAAGGATCAGTGGCGGATTCCGAGATTCTTCGAAACGGTTCTTCTGGACTTCTCAAAGGGGCAGATCATCCGGTTCATCGACCAGTGGTACAGCCATTCCGCGGATCTGATGAAGATGGATCAGGAAAACGCTCAAAGCCGCGCCCAGACCCTGAAGCGGGAGATCTTTGCAAACGATCGGCTTCTTGAATTGGCAGAAAGGCCCCTGCTGCTGACCTTGATGGCCAATCTCCATGCATGGCGGGGGGGAAGTCTGCCGGAGAAGCGGGAGGAACTCTATTCCGATGCGGTCGATCTCCTCCTGGACCGGTGGGAGAGCCGGAAGATCCGGCAGGATGCACAGGGAAATACGCTGGTGGAGCCGGGCATCGCGGAATTCCTGAAAACGGGAAAGGACAAGCTGCGGAAAAAGCTCAATGAGCTGGCCTTTAAAGTTCATCGAGATCAGCCCGTGCTGCAGGGGACGGCGGATATCCCGGAAGGTGTTCTGCTCCCCGAGCTGATCAAGCTGAGCAGCGAAAAGGAGAGTGTCGATCTGAATGCCC
This sequence comes from Desulfobacteraceae bacterium, assembly GCA_011390135.1. GTDB lineage: Bacteria > Desulfobacterota > Desulfobacteria > Desulfobacterales > JAABSP01 > JAABSP01. Next base: position 11,194 of record JAABSZ010000064.1, read on the forward strand.
TGATCCGGTTCCTGGAGCAGCGGGCTGGGCTGCTGCTCAGCCACGGAAATATTTACACCTTTCCCCACCGGACTTTTCAGGAGTATCTGGCCGCATGTCACCTCACAGGTGAGACTTATCCGGATGAGATTGCGGATCTGGCGCTGGCCGAGCCGGAACGGTGGCGCGAGGTGGCGCTGCTGGCCGGAGCGAAGGCGGCCCGGGGAAGTTTGAATACAATTTGGCAACTGGCCGGGGCCCTCTGTGTCGAGGGGCCGGATGAAGAGGAGATAGGGCTTTCGGATTCCTGGGGCGCACACCTGGCCGGGAGGGCGCTGGCCGAAATCCTCGATTTCAAAGAGGAGATCACCCGGCGGAATCATCTGGCGATCCTTCAGCGGGTTCGGAAACGGCTGGTGATTGTCATCGAAGGGGATCGGCTTCCGGGGTTCGAGCGGGCGTTGGCCGGGAGGCATCTGGCGGCATTGGGTGATCCGAGAAAGCCGGTAATGAGCTTGGCGAATATGGAATTCTGCCTCGTGCCGGGGGGCGGTTTCCATATGGGCAGCAATGAATATGATCATGAAAAACCGCCTCATCTCAATGAACATCTCCAACATGACTATTGGCTCTCCCGCCATCCGGTCACCAATTCTCAATATGGGGAATTTGTGGAGGCTGGCGGATATGCCGAAAGAAGGTATTGGGATGAGGCGGAGAAAGAAGGCTTCTGGAAAGAGGGTAAATTCAAAGGAAGGTACGACAGCAATTTCCGAGACAGGCCGAACAATTACGGCTCTCCTTTCAATTTCCCCAACCATCCTGTTGTCGGCGTCACTTGGTACGAGGCGCTCGCTTTTACCCGCTGGCTGACGGAACACTGGCGGAATCAGGGATTCATCAGGAAAGACCGAGTCGTCTGCCTTCCTTCAGAGGCGGAATGGGAAAAGGCCGCTCGTGGCGGCGTGGAAATTCCGGAAGAACCGGTTATCATCGAGGCGTCTTCGGGGTCATGGTCGGAAAAAAGAGCCGCCAAACCCAATGAGATGCCGGAGAAGAAATATCCCTGGGGTGATGAGATCGACAAGGAGAAGGCGAATTATTCGAAAACCGGCATCGGCACGACGAGCGCGGTCGGCTGCTTTTCAATGGTTGGAAGTCCTTATGGTTGCCTCGAACTGGCGGGGAATGTTTGGGAGTGGACAAGAAGCCTCTGGGGAAAAGGTTATGAGCCAGTATTCAAATACCCCTATGAACCTTCACCGGAAAGAGAAGATGCAACAGCAAGTCCTGAAATTCGGCGTGTGTTGCGCGGGGGCGCGTTCCACTCTCAACCGGAGAATCTGCGCTGCGCCTTCCGGTACGGGTACTCTCCGAACTGCAGGTACGACGACGTTGGATTTCGTTGTTGTGTGTGCGCTCCCAATACCTCTGTTCTCTGGTAAATCTGAACTCTGGTACTCTGGATTACTCTGTTTTTCTGTTCCCGAGCGAAGCGAGGGCGCGAAAATTTTTTTATGGACACTGATCTCTATTCCAAAATCTACGACTGGGGAAACCTGCTGCTGGCCTACAAAAAGGCCGCAAAGGGCAAAAGGGGAAGGGCCGCAGCCGCGCGATTCGAATACCGGCTGGAGGACAACCTGATCAACCTGCAAGAAGATCTCGAAGAGAAGACCTACGAGCCGGGCCCCTACTACAGCTTCTACATCCACGACCCGAAAAAGAGGCTCATTTCCGCGGCCCCGTTCCGGGACCGGGTGGCCCACCACGCCCTCTGCAACCAGATCGAACCGATCTTAGAAAAGAGCTTCATCTACGACAGTTACGCCAACCGCGTCGGCAAGGGAACCCATCTCGCCATCGACCGCGCCCAGCACTTTTCCAGACGCTTCCAGTACGTCCTCCCCTGCGACGTCCGCCAGTACTTCCCCTCCATCGACCATGCAATCCTCAGAAAGATCCTGGCCCGAAAGATCAAAGATCCTGACACAATGTGGCTCATCGACCAAATCCTGCAAAGCGGCGTCGGCGTCCTGAACGAAGCCTATGACATGGTCTATTTTTCCGGAGACGACCTCTTTGCCGTCAACCGCCCCCGGGGACTTCCCATCGGCAACCTCACCAGCCAGTTCTGGGCCAACTGCTACCTGAACGAGTTCGACCATTTCGTCAAACGGGAACTGGGCTGCAAAGGCTATGTCCGATATGTCGATGACCTGCTCCTCTTCGGAGACGATAAACGGTTGCTCTGGCGCTGGAAATCGGCTATCATCCAACGGCTGGAAACACTGAGATTGACCCTTCACGAGAGACGGGCCCAGGTGCAGCCGGTACGGGAGGGAATCCCCTTTCTGGGCTTTGTGGTCTTTCCGAACAAGCGGCGACTGAAGCGTCGAAAAGGAGTGGCCTATTCCAGAAAGCTGAGGAAGATGCTCCGGGAATACCATGCGGGACAAATAACGCTGGATCAACTGGCGACCTCGATGGGAGGCTGGATCAACCATGTCCGGTACGCGGACACCCGAAGCCTTCAAAGCGCGATCCTCTCCCCGGTCATTCTCGAAATCGCTCTCGGAGGCAAAGATGGCGGATACGCCCCTCTTCACGAAGACCTATGATTTCCTCTCCTGGCTCATGGCAAGGGCGGAAAAGTTCCCCCGAAGCCAGCGTTTCTACGCCACAAAGCGGCTGCTGGACGCGATCTTCGATTTTCAGGAGCGGATCATCGAGGCCAATGCCCTCAAGGGCAGGGCAAGAGCCGCACGATTGGATCTCGCGGATGCGGATCTGGACAAGGTACGCCTCTACCTCCGGCTTTCGTTCAAATGGGGCTGGCTCTCCGAAGGGCAGTACAACCATGCGGCCCAGGCCGTAACGGAGATCGGAAAACTGCTGGGCGGCTGGAAGAAGACAACCGGGCAAAAAGCGGGCTGAAGAAGCGCCGCTGATTGCGGGGACGGATTGCAAAGCGTGTGTTGCGCGGGGGCGCGTTCAACAATCAACCGGAGAATCTGCGCTGCGCCAACCGGAACAGGAACAATCCGAACAACAGGAACGACAACGTTGGATTTCGTTGTTGTGTGTGCGCTCACAATTTTTTAACGGGATACCGGAAATGGCATCGGGCCAAGACTCGATGCCCGAGGTTAAAAATTGGCGCGAACCGTTCCCGGCCGTGTCTTTTATAAAAAGACCGGGCAAATAGGCTTGGCCCGTCTCCTGTCCCGATTCATTTCGGGATTGAGGCGGGCAGAAGCCGCATGATCCTGATCGACAAACCGAAGAAAGGCCCCTCATGACAAAAGACGCCTCTTCCTCCAACGGCATCCACTCCAACGAAATCCACGGGCACAATGTCGTCAGCGGCATCCAAATCAACATCTTCAAAGGAGAAAAGCTCCCGGAAACGGTTCTCCCCCTGCGCCATTCCTACCTGAACCGGATTCTGTGCAACGCCGGGGTTCTTCCGCTGGAGGGCATCGACCCCAAGATCAGTTGCGAGGCTGCGGACCAGTTAAGCCTCGGCGCGGTCTATACCGCGCTGCTGACATTGGGAACCGAACACGGAGAGCCCACGGAATCCCGCTTCCGGGAAAGGGAGCCCCGCCGGATCTCCGCGCTCGAACTGCTGAACCGGCATCCGCACATGGTGCTGCTGGGTGATCCGGGCAGCGGGAAGAGCACCTTTGTCAACTTTCTGGCGATCTGCCATGCGGGGGAGGGATTGGGGAAAGGAAACATCAATCTGAAGCTGCTCACCCGGCCCCTTCCGGATGAAGAGGGGGAAGATCAGAAGGAGCCGCAGCCCTGGAACCACGGCTTTCTCCTGCCGGTACGGGTGATCCTTCGGGATTTTGCCGCCCGGGGTCTTGCGGAGCGGGAGGGGTGCGCTTCGGATCTCTGGCAGTTCATCGAAGCGGATCTGAAGGGAGCCGAGCTTTCCGACTTTGCCCCCTATCTGGCATGGGAGCTGCTGAACAAAGGCGGCCTGATCCTCCTGGACGGGCTGGATGAAGTGCCCGAAGCCGAAAACCGGCGCTTTCGGATCAAGAAGGCGGTGCAGGATTTCATCTCGATCTTTCCCAAGTGCCGGGTGCTGGTGACCAGCCGCACCTACGCGTATCAGAAGCAGGAATGGCGGATATCCGGGCTTTTCGAAGCGGTTCTCGCGCCCTTTTCAAAGGGGCAGATCCTGCGCTTCATCGACCGGTGGTACGATCATATCACCCAGATCCGGGGATGGCGGGCCGAGGACGGAAAGGGCAAGGCCGAACTGCTCAAGGGGGCCGTTTCCGGCAGCCAACGTCTTCGGGAGCTGGCCGAGCGCCCACTGCTGCTGACATTGATGGCCAGCCTCCACGCCTGGAGCGGCGGCAAACTTCCGGAAAAACGGGAGGAGCTGTATGCCAAGACCGTGGATCTGCTGCTGGATCGGTGGGAGAGCGAGAAGATCATCCGGGATCACCTGGGGAATATCATCTCGATGGAGCCGAGCCTTGCCGAATTCCTGAAGGCGGACCGGGATCGGATTCGGGAGCTGCTGAACGAGCTGGCCTATGAGGTCCACGGGAGCCAACTGGAGCTGCAGGGGACCGCGGACATATCGGAAAAGGATTTGGTCTATGGCCTGGTGGAGGTGAGCGACAGCAAAACGCCCATCGACCACCGGGAGCTGATCCGGTTTCTCAGAGACAGGGCCGGCCTTCTGGTTCCCCGGGGGGTGAAGGTCTATACCTTTCCCCACCGGACCTTTCAGGAGTATCTGGCCGCGTGCCACCTGACCGATCTCGATTATCCGGACCAGGTGGCAGAGCTTGCCCGAAACGATCCGGACCGGTGGCGGGAGGTGGCGCTGCTGGCCGGGGCGAAGGCGGCCGCTGGCGCGTCGGCGAATATCTGGGCACTGGCGGAGGCGTGCTGTTACAAAGAACCGGATGATCCGGAATGCGGACTGGCCGATACATGGGGGGCGCTCTTCGCGGGGCAGGCGCTGGTGGAATCGGCGCGGCTGGACAAGGTGACGCCGAGGAACCTTCCCAAGCTGGAGAGAATCCGGAAGTGGCAGGTGCGGATTCTGGAGGGGGATCGGCTTCCGGCGTTTGAGCGGGCGCTGGCGGGGAGGCATCTGGCGGTTTTGGGTGATTCGAGAAAATCAGTGATGTCGCTGGCGCAGATGGAATTCTGCTTTGTGCCGGGGGGCGGTTTCCATATGGGCAGCAATGATAGCGATCGTGAAAAACCTCCTCATCTCAATGAACATCTTCAAGAAGACTATTGGCTCTCCCGCCATCCCGTCACCAATGCCCAGTTCGTGGCATTTGTGGAGGCTGGCGGATATGCCGAAGGAAAGTACTGGGTGGAGGCGGAGAAGGAGGGGTTCTGGAAAGAGGGCAAATTCAAAGGAAAGTACGAAAGCAATTTCCGGGACAGGCCGAACGATTTCGGCTCTCCTTTCAACTTCCCCAACCATCCGGTTGTCGGCGTCACCTGGTACGAGGCGCTGGCTTTTACGCGCTGGCTGACGGAACAATGGCGGAATCAGGGGATCATCGGGGAAGATCGAATCGTCTGCCTTCCTTCCGAAGCGGAATGGGAAAAGGCCGCGCGGGGCGGCATCGAAATTCCGGAAAAACCTGTTATCATCGAAGCATCTTCCGGATCATGGGCGGAAAGAGGATCTTCCCGGCCCAATGAGATGGCGGAGCGGAAATTTCCCTGGGGAGATGAGATCGACAAGGAGAAAGCGAACTATTCCGAAACTGGCATCGGTACTACGAGCGCGATCGGCTGTTTTTCGACTGTCGAAAGCCCTTATGGGTGTCTTGATTTGGCGGGGAATGTTTGGGAGTGGACGAGAAGCCTTTGGGGAAAAGATTTCATGAAACCGGAATTCGGATATCCCTATGAACCTTCACCGGAAAGAGAAGATGCAACAGCAAGTCCTGAAATTCGGCGTGTGTTGCGCGGGGGCGCGTTCAGCGCTCTTCCGGAGGGTCTGCGCTGCGCCTCCCGGCTCAGGTACGATCCGAACCTCAGGAGCGACCTCGTTGGATTTCGTTGTTGTGTGTGCGCTCCCAATACCTCTGTACTCTGGTAAATCTGAACGCTGTCACTCTGGATTACTCTGTTTTTCTGTTCCCGAGCGAAGCGAGGGCGCGAAATTTTTTTGAGAGGCAGCATTTTCAACGGCCTGATATAAACGCTCTTCTGTCGATAGCTTTGCCCATTGGGATCATCTTGACTTTTCCCGAAACATCTGGAAAAAGACTCATGACAGCAGCAAACCATCATTTATCAAACAATAACTGAGGGAGAAACCATGGAACCAGTAACGATGATCGTATTGGCAATCGGAGCCGGCGCGTTGGCCGCCGGAAGCAGAGTCGGCGGCATCCATGCAAAGAACATCCGGGCCGAAAATGTTGTTGTCGGCTTCTCAGGAGATATTGATGAAAAGACCGCAAAGTTCCTGGTCGATATGGCCGAAAAACTGACACAGGGCGGCATTCATGCCGACACCATCGAGGCCCGCAATGTGGTCACCGGCATCCTCCGCTACATCGAAAACCCCGAAACCGCAACCCCCGAGGATTTGCAGAAGGAGATGATCGATCTCCAGCAGAATGTGAAAAAGGCGGTTGCGGCCGGAGAAATCGAAAACAGGGCCGAGGATCTCGAAAAGAACCTCCAAGAGGCAAAAGCCGAACTGGCAAAGCCCCAGCCCGAAGGGAGCAAGGTCATCCGTCGGCTGAAGACCGCAAGCGAAATCCTGAACGAATCGGCAAAGACGGCGCAGGCCGCTGGAAATCTTCAGACACAGGTGATCAAGCTCGCGCCGGCAGGGGCATTTGTTTACAGTGTGGCGAAGATGCTCTTCGGGGTCTGATCCTGTCAACGACACAATACTTTTTGACTTGATCCTTTATCGGTGATAGGTAGATTGAATACGGGAATGAAAATTCCCCCAACACTTATCGGGAAAAATATCGAATCATCTCGAATGGATAATACCTTCTGCATCAGAGAATGTTAACACAGCGTCAGGCAGAATCCCTGATAGCGGCATTGAAGGAGGCGGTTCGAAAAGATCCCTTTCGATGGATGCCGGGGAAACGGCACGATGAAGAGTTCATTGTTGTGGATGATGCTGATATCCGATTCGTCCTGACCCTGAGCAGAAATCCTTTTGAAATCAGACTGCATCTTCGGACAAAGAAGAACAACATCGGGCTTATGCGTGTCGATGGCGCACCATACCATTGCAATCCGGATGGAACGGAACTGCGTGACACACCCCACATTCATCTCTACCGGGAAGGATATGATCTCGCTTGGGCCGAGCCCATAGACTGGTATTTACCGGATGATCCATTGGCTACCCTTGAGCGATTTCTGGATGAAGCCCACGCACGTTTCCGGGGAGGAATCCAGATGACGATCGATTAAAGGCAGAAAAACATGGCGCAGACATCTCCGAATTTTGCGGCACAATATGGGAAATGGCTGGTTTCCAGGATTTCCACCTCTATCCGGGAAGGGGTCACGGAAGTTTCAACCCCCCTTTTGGACCCCTTGAATGACGGCATGAGAATCTTTATCGAGCCGACCCCCAACGGATACCTTCTCCATGATGGGGGGCTGACGCTGGAAACCCTTTCCCTCTATGGCATCGATGTCCACGCCACGGAACACCGCAAAAATCTTTCAGAAACCGTTCTTGGAACCTGTGGCCTGATGATGGCGGATGAACGGATTCAGACCACGGCAAATGAGGGCAATCTGCCCCAGAGAATGCACTTTCTGCTGTCGGGTATGCATCGGATCAGCGATTTGTGGCTGACGGTCCGCCCGTCTGGCGGAAGGGATTTCTTTGAACGGGTATGCCGTTATCTTGACGAGCGGGAGGTCCTCTATTCAATAAATCTTACCATTCCCGGACAAACAGTGGATCATCCGA
>JAABSZ010000065.1:0-18731 GCA_011390135.1 Desulfobacteraceae bacterium
CAGGCCATCCATGTTCAGAAGGACATCCAATTCATAATCGAAATTCTGATCCGGATTCATAGTTCATATTTATACCCGGATGATAACCATCGTCAAGGATTCATTTCCAAAATCGGAAGATAGGCCGGCAGTATCGGTTTGTATCGGGAAAATAGAGGGAGAATGGAAATCATATCTGCCGGTATTCAGGCCGATCCCTCGAACCATTCGTTTTGATATTCTATTCCATCAGCAGGTGGGAAATTCCGGGCTGATGATGCAGAAATCTTCCACAGCCTGTTTCAGCCAGAAGTAGAGGTGAAAATGGCCTACGGCTTGGGTCAGGCGGAGGTCTGTCTGTCCGGCGGGGCTGTTCCTTCCAGGGGTTGCGGTTTGCCGCATTCATCCGGTCGAGATACCCCTTGTACCGTTCCAGCAGCGCCGGAAGGTCGAGTTTTGCGTCTTCGAAGACATCTGTCAGGCTGTCCAGCGGTTCAAGCGGGAGGATGGGGGAGCTGTCTCCGATCAGATCCAGGATGAACGCATTGTACAATCTGCGCTGGATAAAGGGATTGGCGAATCGGCAGATTTCCGTTTTCCTCCCCTTGGCATCGGTTGCGGTCTCTGCATCGATGATGCGGTTCAGGTAAGCATAATTGCACCATTCGGCATCGATAGAAAACGGGATGTCCGATCGGGTGAAGAGTTCGAGGATTTGATTCCGGTACTCCCCCTTTGCTTTTTTGACCAGATTCAAAACCTTATTGTTCCACAGGGCCGTAAGAACTGAATCGCCGCATGATGCCTCCGTTTCGGCAAAGGGTTGAATCGTGCGCTTTGAATTCTTTACAATAGGATGTTGGAGGGCGTCAAGAAGGAAATAATGAGAGGAGATGGCGCTTCAGACGGATTCCGATTGAGGTAAAAAAGATATGTCTTCACAAAAAACGCTTGATCTCAACAGGCGTGATACTATATTCAATATCAAAAGAGAGGATGGGTATGAAAAAAGATCTGAATTACTATCTAGGATTGCCTTATAAAATTGAAATCATACCGATCCCAGAAGAAGAAGGCGGCGGATATATGGCAAGAGTTCCGCAGTTCGGGGTGCAGGGAATCGTCGGAGATGGAGAAACCCGGGAAGAAGCTCTCGCTGACCTGGAAGAGAACCGGAAGGATCGGTTTGAATGGTATATCAAAGAGGGGTATGAAATTCCGGAGCCGGAAAAAGATGAGCATGATTACAGCGGTCGATTTGTTGTGCGGATGCCGAAATTTTTGCACCGAAATCTGGCTTTAAATGCGCAAAAAAACAATATCAGTCTGAATCAGTATGTCTGTACGCTTCTTTCGATGAATTCGCAATTCGACCACGATCAAACCTGAATCAGCCAAAGAAAAATCGCGTCAGGTTCTACAGACCGGTCGGCATTGGTATACTGCAGAAAAATCTGGAAAGGAATGAAGCGCCGGATGCCCTTCACCGCCTGCCGTGCAGGGGAGCATGGGTTACGAAAGGATGGGAAGAGGGGGAAAAGTGAAGGATCCCCCTCTTTGATTCAAAAGGCTGATGTCCGGGCTCTTCCGTAACGATAAAACCTGCCCCGGCATCAACCGAAACGACCGATTACGCCTCCTCCTCCTCCGGCTTCAAATGCTCCGGCACAATCGCCATCTCGATGATCAGCGGCTTCAGAAAGCTCCACCGGATGCCGACCTTATAGACCTCCTCCAGATCCCGGATCGCATCCCAGCAGTTGTGACACGGCGAGACCACCAGCTTCGCGCCGGTCTTCAATATCTGATCCCGCTTCACCTTCAGACCTGTGTTCCGCTGCTCCCGGTAGAGGCCGATGCCGTTGAAGCCGCCGCCGCCGCCGCAGCAGAAGTTGTGCTCCCGGTTCGGCTTCATCTCCCGGAAGTCTTCTGCGATGTAGCTCATGATCTCCCGGGCCACATCTCCCAATCCGGCATTCCTGATGTAGTTGCAGGAATCCTGGTAGGTGACGGGCTCCTTGATCTTCTTTGCCGGGTCGATCTTGATCTTGCCGGTGCGCAGGGCCTCGGCCAGCCATTCCACATAATGGAAGCTCGGGATCGGGGTCTGCCCCGACTCCAGCCCGGCCCAGTATGGCCCTTCCACCACCGTAGCTCGGTACGCGTGGCCGCACTCGGTCACCACCATCTTCTTGGCATTGAGCCGCTTCATCGCATCATAGACCGATTCCACCTGGAGCTTGCACGCCTCCCAGTCACCCGCGAACATGGCAAGGCTCGTCTCCTCCCATCCCACGCTGGGCACTGTCCAGTTCTCCCCGGCCATATGGAAGAGGATCGCGGCCTCGGCCAGGTCTTCGGGATAATGCTTGGGCTCCCGCGCGTTGACCGTGTAGATGATGTCCGCGTTCTCCTTGTCCACAGGGATCTCCAGGCCAGGCCAGTCCTCAGAATACTCCTCGGCCATCCACTCGCAGGTCTCCACCCAGTCTTCGGTGGTGATGTCCATCTGGGCCCGGTAGACCCGGTGCATGCCCGAGCCGATCTTCATCTCCCAGGGGACAAATCCCTGTCCGAAGCACAAGCCCCGAACATAGCTGATCATGATCCCCATGTCGATGCCGAAGGGGCAGTACATCCCGCACCGGTTGCAGCAGGTGCATTTGGACCAGGCCGTCTCCATCACATAGTGCATGAAGTCGTTGTCCACCTTGCCCTTGCGCCGGACGATCTCGCCCAGGGTGGACTGGACTTTGTATGAGGGAACCTGCTTCGGGTCTTTATTGTTGGCCAGATAGAGAAAGCAACTGTCGGAGCAGAGTCCGCAGTGCGCGCAGATCTCCAGCCAGGTCTTGAGACGGGACTTCAGGGTCTTCTGGATTGTCCCCCAGAGCTTCTCCTGATCCACATCCAGGTGCTTCATCTCCTCGTAATACTGCTTTCCGCTCTTGTCGCTCAAGAGCGCCTGCAGTTCTTCTTTGGTGTTGATGGGCTTTTTATTGCAAAGTATTCCTTCAGGCATAATTCTTCTTCCTTTGGGTTTGCGATTATTCTTTTTGGCTACCAGGCAAGATCCTTGCCCTTCAGGCCGCCCCGTTTGATGCCGTAGTCCATGCCGATCTGCGCTCTGGAACAGAAGAAGAGAACGAAGTGGGAAAGCTTTGTGAACGGGATCGCGATCAGCATGATCTCACCGGCCAGGATGTGGGTGATGAGCCAGAACCGGTAGTCTCCCACATGGTGAAATGCGAGAAAGCCGGTGAGAAAGGGCGCGATCGCGATGGCGATGAGCAGATAGTCGTAGGCAGTGGTCAGAATCCGGACCTCGGGCAGCGCGATCCGCCGCAGGATCAGAAAGAGACCGGCTACCATCACGGCAATGGTTAAAATGTCGGCCACGGGATCGGAGATGGTCGGCAGGGAGAATCCCCACCGTTCAGCCAGCAGCATGTTGTGGGCTCTTAAAAAGATCGGGGTGAAGATCAGCCCGAAATGGAAGATGAAAAAGAGCACCGTCATGCCGGGATAGAAGCGCCAGCTCCGAGTGCCGAAAGGAACGAGCCAGAAGAAGATCGATCGGATCGCGCCTCTGGCCCCGTGCGAGGGATATGCCCCGTAGGCCACCCGGTCCAGCTTCCAGTCGAGCCCCCGGATGTAGTTGACGGCCCGAACGATGACGCCGATGAAGAAGATGCCGAAGGCCAGCCACGCGAGCGGGCCAGTTACGAATTCATACATAGATTGGCTCCTTTCCCTACTCTTCCCGGTCCTGGGCCGACAGAAAACGCCAGAACCCGACAAATCCGATCAGGATCAAGGGGAGCAGAATATAGACCACTCCTTTGGTATAGGTCATAAAATCTTGAAGCGTATAGAAATCATGTTCCATTTGGAAACGGCCCTCCTGGTATTTCGGTTAAGGGATTAGTGCGCCTCGTAGTCGGGATGCTCATAGAGAATCGGCATCCGGGTCACGATGAACCGGAAAGCGATCACCCCGATGGTGACGATGAAGAGCGAGATCCCGATCTCCATCCAGTGGGGAAAATACCGCTCCGATGCCGGAAGATGCCAGTTGAACGCGATGAGCGAGACATTGAGCCGGTTGACTACGATCCCCAGCACGGTCCACCCCGCGGTGTACTTCACCAGGGTCATGCTCCGGTCCCGGACAGCCACGGCATACAAAAACGCGGGCAGGGCCACGAAGCCGAGCAGCTCCACCAGAAACCATGCGCCGTATCCGGTGGCAAGATAAGCCCAGTTGTTGTCCACTGCAATCCCGATAACCTTGATCGCAAAATACCCGGCCAGCACAAAGGATGCGGCCTTGGCAAAACCAAAGGCAACGTCTTCCTTGTCCCGCATGTGCGCCTCGTCCATCTTGTCTTTGAAGTAGCGGAAGGAGAGGCTTCCCTCGAAGATCACCATGGAAAGACCCGCGACCACGCTGGAGACGAAGAAGAAGACCGGCAGATATCCGGAGTACCACAAGGGGTGGAGTTTCGACGGCGCAATGAGATAGAGAGCCCCCAGAGAGGACTGGTGCAGGGTGGAGAGGACCACGCCGAAGATGGTCAGCACCATGGTCAGCTTCACCACAAGGTTCCGGGCCTTTTTGAAGCCGAGCCACTCGAGCGGGGCCGGGGTGAACTCGATAAAGAGCACCGTGAGGTAGAGCGCGACGCACGCGCCCACTTCAAAGAGCAGAGAAGTCGTTCCCGACTGCATGATGAAAGGGTAGGGGAGGCGCCAGGGCTGGCCCACATCGTAGTGGAGCGCGAAGACCACCAGGGCATACCCTAAAAAGCCGGTGAGGATTGCGGGGCGGACCGCGGAATGGTACCGCTTCATCCCGAAGATGTAGACAGCGGCCGAGGTGACGTATCCGCCGGCTGCAAGAGCGACACCGACCAGGAGGTCGAAGCCGATCCAGATCCCCCACGGGTTGTAGTCGGAGAGGTTGGTGGTCGCGGCCAGTCCGCCGGTGAACCGCATCACCGTGATGAAAAGCCCTATAACGAGCAGGATGCCCGTGACAATGACAAAGGGCGACATAATCGGTTTGTGTGCAGCATCATGCGACATCAGGATTCCTCCTCGCTATCTTTCTTCCCGGCCTCTTCAGCTTCCTTGGCCGCGTCTTCCAAGGCTTTCTTCACCGCCTTTTCCACCGCAGCCTCTTTATCCTTTTTGGCCTTCTCCTTCTCCTGGGTCAGATTGGCCTCAGCCTCGGCCTTTTCGGCTGAGATTGCCTGGGCCACCGCATTCTCCTTCTCCTCTTTTGCGATCTTCTCCCTGCGCTTTGAAACCGCATAGATCCCGGTGAGAAGCACGGGCCACAGCCCCACCACTATGGGTACGGCCGCCAGTGCCCCGGAGGTGAGCTTGGGCGCGGCTATATACCCGAGATCCTCCCGCTTCCCGACCTGGGAGAAGGGGACCCCGGAGAGGTAGAGCCAGCTAGTTCCGCCCATCTCTTTCTCGCCGTAGACATGGTCTATGTATCTGTCCGGATGTCTGCGGATGCGCTCTTTGGCCGTTGCGATGATATCCTCTCTGGTGCCGAAGGTGAGGGCCTCGGTGGGGCAGGCCTCGACGCAGCCCGGCAGCAGCCCCTTCTCCAGCCGGGGATGGCAGAAGGTGCATTTGGAGATCCGGGGGGAGATCACCTTGTGGTATTCATAGGTGGGGATCTCGAAGGGGCAGGCCACCATGCAGTAGCGGCAGCCCACACAGACGGTCTCGTCGTAGGTGACGGCTGCCGTGGGGGCCTTGTCAAAGGCCCGGACAAAGCATGCCGACGCGCAGGCCGGCTCGAGACAGTGGTTGCAGCCCATCCGGCCGTAGACCGGCGGGTTCTCCTTTCCGTTGGGATAGTACTTGTTGATCACCATGTAGGAGTCCCAGTGGGTTCTTCTGCGCTCATCCAGCACGGTGAGGTCGTCAAAGGGGCGCTCCGGGGCCGGCAGGTCGTTGACCCGGTTGCACGCGGCCTCGCATCGACGGCACCCGATGCAGATGACGCTGTCGAAGAGAACCGCGCCGGCATCTGCATAACCTTCAAAGTGTTGGGTGGTCGCGGAATGCCCCGGTCTGGCCAGTGCCGCAGTTCCAGCACCGGCCGCACCCATCCAGCTCAGGAATCTTCTGCGTGAAATGGACATATGTGTTACCTCGTCTGATCGATGTTTGCGGTTCTTATTTCTTTTTCTCCTTGTGGCATCCGGCGCAATCGACCGCAGCCGGCTTTTCGATCCCCATGTTCTTGTGACACTCCATGCACTGCCGGTGGTAGGCCGCCATAAGGCCCGGCATGATCGGCTTCTTCTCGCTGAAGGGCTTGCCGTGGCAGTTGCTGCACTTGGGGGGCTTTACGGCCGGGGGAGTGTTGTGGTGACAACCCTGGCAGAGGGTGGCCCGGTCCGTGTGAAAATGATCCGCGAGCTTGCTCGATGCCACCCCCTTCTGCAGTCTGTCGATGATCTTCCGGTGGGGCATGATTGCGGGCTCGAACTCCTTTTCGATGGCCTTGATGGTCACGGTCTCGGGGATCTCCGATTCCGGGATCGGGTCCATCCGGGTCTTCCGGGCCTCCAGGACATTTGCGGCCTTTTGGCTCTCCTCATCCTTGTCCGCGGCCGCGGCTTGGGCCGGGGCCACCGAGTGGCAGACCTTGCAGAAGGCGTCATCCTGCTTCCGGTCTTTGGGCATGAAGTTGTGGCAGCCAGCGCACTCCTTGGGAGCCTGTTCCATCATATGGCAGCCGATGCAGCTCGTCTTCGTGTTCTCCTGGTGCATGGCCTGCTCCAGGTTGACCTTCTTTCCCGCGTCGGGCGCGACCGCAAGGGTGTGGCAGGTGCTGCAGGTCTCCAGACCTTCGTGGTGGCAGACCCGGCAGGTGTCGTTGTAGGTCTCGTGGGCCTTGTGATCAAAGGGAACGGCCGCCATCCGGGCCTTCATGTCTGCCGACATCTCTGCAGTCTCGGTGATGTTCACGAAGACCGCGTCCGGCTGGTTCCGCTCCATCCGGGGCAGGGGATCGACCTTCTTGATCCGGGCCTGCATCTTCTCGCTGTGGCAGCCAGCGCACCGGATTGGGCCCGTCTCCTTCTGCTGATCGACCATGTCCCGGTGGCAGTTGACACAGGCCACATGGGAGGCCAGCCGCATGGAGATCCGGTTCTCCTCTTTCACCTCACGGTGGCAGTACCGGCAGGAACCCTCCTCGCCCTTGGCGTAGAAGAGCTGATCCTTGATCTCGTCAAACTTGTGGTGGCAGACCCCGCACTTCTTCTCCCGGGCCTTGACGTGCCGATAGTGCAGCGACAGGTCCATCCCCATCTCCTGTCGGACCGAGACCACCTCCGGCT
This sequence comes from Desulfobacteraceae bacterium, assembly GCA_011390135.1. Lineage (GTDB taxonomy): Bacteria > Desulfobacterota > Desulfobacteria > Desulfobacterales > JAABSP01 > JAABSP01. The sequence continues at coordinate 7,353 of JAABSZ010000065.1, forward strand.
CTTTCTGGTGGCACTCGCCGCAGGTGACAGGGCCGCTCTCATACCCCTCGTCCGCGGTGCGGGTGTGGCAACCGATGCACTCGTCATGGTAGATGTCCATGACCTCCTGCCGGCTCTCGTCCTTGAGCCGTTTGAATTTGGGCGACAGCGGGTCGATGCGCCTGATGGCCTCGTCCAGCGTGTCAGGGATCAGGGTGAAGGATGCATCCTTCAAGTGACAGGTTTTGCACCCCTTCTCCTGCTTCTCCAGCGCATCGGTGTGCTGATCGTGCAGAAACAGCACGGCCGGCCGCTCCAGCTCTCCGAAGACTTTCAGGGTGTCGATGACGAGGATGTCGGCCCTCAGGCCCTCGGGCTCCTTATACGGAGCCTCCACCCCCTGCACCCTCATTCCGGTGATTGCAATGAGCAGAAAAGCAAGTCCGATTCCCGTCCAACGTACCAGTGATCTTCCTTTCTCCATACTGACATCCTTACGACTGTAAAATGTGGTTTAAAGATCTATCCGGTTTCTTCAACCGTCATCGCGCTTTCATTGTCCATCAGATCCTGCAGCGTTGTCCCGTCATAGACGCGGTAGATGGCCGCCTCGACCCGGCTCCAGAGGTTTGAAAAGGCGCACCCGTCATCATAGGAGCACTTGCATTTGGAGATGCAGGCGATGCAGTGGAGCGGCCTCTCCTCCCGGTCCATGAACCGGAGCACCTCTCCCACCGTGATCTGGGCAGGCTCCGGTATCAGGGTATATCCGCCCTGGTATCCCCGCTTCGATTTCACGAAGCCGCTGCCCTTGAGCTGGCTCAATATCACCTCCAGGAATCGGGGGGGGATATTGCGGGCCCGGGCGATCTCGGAACTCTTTCTCAGTCCTCCGCCTTTGTGGATTGCCAGATCGAGCATTGCCCTCAGGGCATATTGGTTTCTCTGTGTGATCAGCATAACAATAATTCTTGACTCTCATAGTCAAGAAAGGGGGGGGTTGTCAATCGTTTTTTATAAAAAAAGGAAAGGCTGCGGCAGCGGGCCAAAGCCGATGGCCATTGCCCTTCCTGAACAGGGGAGGCCGGCAATGATTTTCCTTCCGCAACTGAATGGGACCCATTTGTTGTAAATTCTTTGATAAATCAGCTTATTGAAAAACCATTCCCCTGCCGGGGCCCCGGGGAAAATTATTCAATTTCCTGATATTTTTGTAAATAATAGAAATCTAAGAAAAAAAGCACGAATCTCAAAAGGTTAGCCTCTTCCGGCCCCCCGAAATAACTTATTGACAACTCCGGAATCAACCTTTAAGGTAAGCATTTGCGGAAATTGTCTGCAGGAAGTATTATGGCCCTTCCCGAAAGCATCGTAAGGGTTTTTCACTTTGTCTTCAGGAGTTTATAGATCATGTCAAAAGATATCATCGGATCGGTATTGGTCGTGGGCGGCGGGATTGCGGGAATGCGCTCGGCCCTGGATCTGGCGAGCGCCGGATATTACGTCTATCTATTGGAAAAATCCCCATCCATTGGCGGGGTCATGTCTCAGCTCGACAAGACCTTCCCCACCAATGACTGCGCGATGTGAATTATCTCCCCCGTACTGGTCGAGGTCGGCCGGCATCTGAACATCGAGTTAGTCACATTGAGCGAAGTCAAAAATATCAAAGGCAAGGTCGGGAATTTCGAGGTGGAGATCGTCCGCCACCCCCGGTATGTGGACGAATCCCTCTGCATCGCGTGCGGTGCCTGCTTTGAAAAGTGCCCCAAAAAGATTCCCGACACCTACAACCAGGGCCTGGCCAAGCGCAAGGCCATCTATGTGGAGTATGCCCAGGCGGTCCCCCTGAAATACCGGATCGACCCGGAGACCTGCATCTACATCCAGAAAGGCGGCAAGTGCGGGGCCTGCAAGAAGCTCTGCCCCACTGGCGCGATCGATTTCGACCAGAAGGAGACGACCCAGACCTTGAACGTCGGCTCCGTGGTGCTGGCCCCCGGTTTTAAGCCCTTCGACCCATCGGGCTTCGATACCTATAATTACGCGAACCTGCCCAACGTCATGTCCGCGCTGGAGTTCGAGCGGATTCTCTCGGCCTCTGGCCCCACAACTGGCCACCTGGTGCGGATGTCCGACGGAAGAGAGCCCAAGAAGATCGCCTGGTTCCAGTGCGTCGGCTCCAGAGACATCAACCGGTCCGACAATGCCTACTGCTCCTCGGTCTGCTGCATGTACGCGATCAAGGAGGCGGTGATCGCGAAGGAGCATGCCGGGGATGACCTGGAATGCACCATCTTCTATATGGACATGCGGACTATGGGCAAGGAGTTCGAGCGGTTTTACATCCGTGCCCAGGAGAAGGGGGTCCGGTTTGTCCGGTGCCGCGTCCATACGGTCGATCCGGTTCCCGGAACCGACGATCTCCACATCCGGTACGTCACGGACGACGGGGAACTCAAAGAGGAGATCTTCGATCAGATCATCCTCTCCGTCGGCATGGAGACCCCGCCGGAGCTGGTGGAACTCGCAAAACAGTTGGATCTGGAACTGACCCCGGGCCGCTTCTGCAAGACCGACACCTTCTCGCCGGTCTCCACCTCCAGGGAGGGGATCTACGTCTGCGGCGCATTCCAGGGGCCAAAGGACATCCCCCAGTCCGTCATCGACGCGTCGGCTGCGGCATCTGCTGCCGGAGAAGTCCTGAGCGCTGCCCGAAACAGCCTCACAAAGGTTCCGGAAGTGGTTCCCGAGACCAACGTGACCAACGAACGCCCCAGAGTCGGCGTATTCGTCTGCCGGTGCGGCGTCAACATCGCGGGGGTGGTGGATGTGCCGGCCGTGGCCGAGTATGCAAAGACCCTCCCCTATGTGGAGTATGTGGTGGACAACCTCTACTCCTGCTCTCAGGACACCCAGGACATCATGGCCGAGATCATCCGGGATAAGAAGCTGAACCGGGTGGTGGTCGCGGCCTGTACCCCCAAGACCCATGAGCCGCTGTTTCAAGAGACCCTGATCAACGCGGGCCTCAACAAGTACCTATTCGAGATGGCCAACATCCGGAACCAGGACTCCTGGGTGCATAAGAACAACCCGGAGATGGCCACGGAAAAGGCCAAAGATCTGGTGCGGATGGCCGTCTCCAAGGCCGCACTGATCCAGCCCCTGAAAGAGGCTGAACTCGATGTCAACCAGGCCGCGATGGTCATCGGCGGTGGGATCTCCGGCATCAGCGCGGCAAAGAGCCTCGCGAAGCAGGGGTATGAGACCCATATCATCGAAAAGGGAGAGAGGCTCGGGGGACAGGCGTGGAACCTCTACCGGCTCCCCTCGGGCGACGATGTCGGCAAACGGCTCACCGCGCTGGTGGAGGAGGTGGAAAACGAGCCTAATATCCATGTCCATCTCAACACGACCCTTGCAAGCGTTGAAGGCTTTGTGGGCAACTTCAAGACTACGATTCAAAACGGCGGGGCCCAGGATGTGCTGGAGCACGGCATCGCGGTGATCGCCACGGGCGCATCCGAGTACAAGCCCTCCGAGTACGCATACGGCGATGATCCCAGGATCCTGACCAGTCTGGAGCTGGACAGAAAGCTCATGGATGACGACGATCTGGTCAAAAAGGCCGAGAGCGCGGTCTTCATCCAGTGCGTCGGGTCCCGGGAGCCGGATCGGCCCTACTGCTCCCGGATCTGCTGCACCCATTCGGTCCACAACGCGATCGAGCTGAAGCGGCGGAATCCGGACATGAACGTATTCATCCTCTATCGAGATATCCGCACCTACGGCGAGAAGGAGTACCTCTACCAGGAGGCGAGAAATCTGGGCGTGATCTTTGTCCGCTTCACCCTGGAGAAGAAGCCGGAGGTAAGAGTCGAAGACGGATCGGTGATCGTCCGGGTGATCGACCATGTGCTCGGCGTGCCCATGGAGATCGAGGCCGACATTTTGACGCTGGCATCGGCCATCATCCCCAATGCGGGCGAGAAGCTGGCGCAGTTCTTCAAGGTTCCGATAAACGAGGACGGCTTCTTTGTGGAGCGGCATGCAAAGCTGGGCCCGTCGGAATTTGCCACGGACGGCGTCTTCCTCTGCGGACTGGCCCACTATCCCAAGCCGATCGACGAGTCGATCGCGCAGGGCCGGGCCGCGGCTTCCCGGGCTGTGACATTGCTGGCCCGGAAGAAGATCCACACCAGCGGCCAGGTGGCCGAGGTCAATCCGGGCTGGTGCAGCCAGTGCGGGGTCTGCGTCTCGGTCTGCCCCTACTCTGCACCCACATTTCGGGGCGCGGACGAGCGGTTCTGGCCCGAAAAGGCCGAGATCAACGCTGTACTCTGCAAAGGGTGCGGCCTCTGCGTGGCCTCCTGCCGTTCCGGAGCCATCAAGCTCAAGGGCTTTGACAACGACCAGATCTTCGAGCAGATTTTCTCCCTCAACGAGGCGATCTGAAATATAAAGGGGTTCCGGCAGAACGTGCTTTTCCGTCCGCCGGAACCTTATTAATAAGGAGAGACAAACATGTCGGAATGGGAACCGAAAATCGTCAGTTTTCTGTGCAACTGGTGCAGCTACGGGGCAGCCGATCTGGCCGGTGTGGGGCGGATGGAGTATCCGGCCAACATCCGGGTGATCCGGATCCCCTGTACGGGCCGGATGAGCCCCAAGTTCGCGCTGGCCGCCCTTCGGGAGGGGGCCGACGGGGTCTGGGTATCCGGCTGACATCCGGGCGAATGCCATTACCTGGAAGGTAATTACTACGCACGCCGGAAGTTCGTACTGTTCAAAAACCTGTTGGAGTACATGGGCATCGAGCCGGGCCGCCTCCATTTCTCGTGGATCTCGTCGGCCGAATCGACCAAGTTCGCCAAGGTGGCCACAGAAGTCACCCAAGCGGTCAAGGAGTTGGGCCCCAACAGACACTTTGTAAAAGAGAAAGTGAAAGTGGCTTAAAAAGATGCAGGAATATACCGATAAAATCAGACAGATCGCCCGACGCCTGCTGGAGGAGGGGACCGTTGACATGGTCATCGGGTTCCGCAAAGGCTCCATGCCCATGATGAACGAGCCGTGCATGGTCCGAAGGCCCCAGGATGTTGACCAGCTCGTCTGGGACAGCAACTGCGGGATCAACCTGGCCAACTACCTCACGAACCGCAAGGAGAAGATCGGCGTTGTGGCCAAGGGGTGCGATTCCAGAAACATCGTCACCCATATCATCGAAAACAAGATCGACCGGGATCAGCTCCATATCATCGGGGTCCCCTGCGGGGCCATGATCGACAAGCGGAAGATCGCCTCCCTTGTGGAAGGGGAGATCACCGATGTGACCGAGACCGAAGAGGGCAAGGTGATCGTCAAGGGCGAGGGTTTTGAAAAGAGCTTTGACAAGGCCGAAGTCCTTCAGGAGAACTGCGCGATCTGCATCCACCGAAACCCGGTGGTCCACGACGAGATGGTGGCAGAGCCGGTGGAGGAGCAGACCGATGTGGACCGGTACGCGGACATCCGGGAGATCGAGGCCATGTCGGACGCGGAGCGGAAAGCCTTTTTCGACGACCTGTACAAGGAGTGCATCCGCTGCTATGCCTGCCGGAACGCGTGCCCCTTGTGCTACTGTCCCACCTGTTTCGTGGACGAGTCCCGGCCCCAGTGGGTCGGCAAGGGCCAGAACGAGAACGACATCCGGACGTTCCATTTTCTTCGGGCATATCATTGCGCGGGCCGATGCACCGACTGCGGGGCCTGTGAGCGGGCCTGTCCTGTGGGGATCAAGGTGAGAATGCTGACCAAAAAACTCGAGAAGGACTGCAAAGAGCTGTTCGACTGGGAGGCCGGCATCTCCTTGGAGAATCGGCCCCCGCTGGATGCGTACCGGCCCGATGATCCGGACGAGTTTATCAAATAGAGGGCAAAGACCATGACGTTTGTGAAAATTGATCGAAAAGAATGGGCCGAGGGCGTTTCTGCGCTCAAAAAAGGCTATCAGGTCTTCGGCCCCGTCAAAGAGGGGCCAGGCAAAGAGGAAAAGGATCATGAGTTCCGGAAGCTTTCCGGGGATCAGATGCCGGAGATGGATTATATTAACACCCGGCTCTCTCCCAAAGCCGCGATCTATCCCCAGTCCGAGGTGATGTTCACCTACACCACTGATGAGCGCAAGGATGACCACCATATATTGAAGGAGCCAAAACGGGATGAAACCCCCAAGGCCGTCATCGGCATCCGGCCCTGTGACGCACTCTCCTTTTTGTTGGTGAAGAAGAACTTCGACACCCCGGAGTACAAAGATCCCTTCTGGCTGCGCGCCTATGATGCCACCACCTTTGTCGGGTACGGGTGCGACGCCCCCTGTTCCAGTTGCTTCTGCACCAGTGCGGGCTCGGGGCCCTTTGACGAAAAGGGGCTGGATGTGCTGCTGGCCGACCATGAGGAGGGGTATCTGGCCAAGGTCCTGACCGAAAAGGGCAAGGCCCTGATGGAGAAGGCCGGATGGACTTCGGCCATTGACGCGGGCGGGGCCGAGAAGGTCTTCGGGGAGAAGGCGGCCGCGTCCCAGGGGAAATTTGAAAGCCAAATCTCCACGGACAAGCTGGCCCAAATCTCTTCAATGGATCTTTATGACGCGCCCTTCTGGGAGGATATCGCCTTCTCCTGCATCAACTGCGGAACCTGCACCTACCTCTGCCCCACCTGCTGGTGCTTCGACATCCAGGACGAGTGCCGGGGGTGCGACGGGGTCCGGATGCGGAACTGGGACTCCTGCATGTCCTCGCTCTTCACCCTCCACGGCTCGGGGCACAACCCCAGAGGGGACAAGGTCTCCCGTGTCCGCCAGCGATTCATGCACAAGCTCAAATACTATGTGGACAAGTACGGAGAGGGTATCCAGTGTGTGGGATGCGGCCGGTGCGTGCGGAAATGCCCGGTCAACATCGACATCCGCAAAGTCTGCGAGATGATGAACCAGTACGATCCGGAGGCTCAGAATGAGTGCGCCTGCCCGACAACTTGACGCCAGAAAGGGGGACATCGTGGAAAATCCGTATCTGCCCTATCCGGTCCGGATCGATGACATCATCACCGAGACCGAGGACAAGAACTTAAAGACCTTCAGATTCGTCTTTATAAATCCCGAAGACGAAGAGAAGTTCGCATATATGCCGGGCCAGTTCGCGGAGCTGTCCGTGACCGGCAAGGGGGAGATCCCCATCGGCATCGCCTCCTCGCCCACGGAAAAGGGCTTCATCAAGTTCACCATCAACAAGGTGGGCCTGGTCAGCTCCTATCTCCACTCCATGAAGGTCGGAGACGTGATGGGGGTTCGGGGGCCTTTAGGCAATTCCTATCCCTGGGAGACCCTCGAGGGAAAGAACGTGGTGATCATCGGCGGCGGCTTCGCCTTCACCACCCTGCGCTCCTCCATCATCTACATGCTCGAAAACCGGGACCAGTTCGGCAAGATCCATGTGATCTACGGCGCGAGGACCCCGGGAATGCTCCTCTACGACCAGGAGCTGAAGGCATGGGAGGCCAGAGACGACATGAACATGCACATCACCGTGGACGGCACTGATGATCCGAACTGGAAGTACAATGTCGGGTTCGTGCCGACCATCACAGAGCAGAAGGCCCCGCCGGCCGATGAGGATACCTATGCCATCATCTGCGGCCCGCCCATCATGATCAAGTTCACCCAGCCGGTGCTCGACAACCTCGGCTACGGCCACGACCGGATCATAATGTCTCTGGAGAACCGGATGAAGTGCGGCATCGGGATGTGCGGCCGCTGCAACATCGGCAAGGACTTCGTCTGCAAAGACGGCCCCGTCTTCACCCTGGCGCAGCTCAACACCATGCCCAAGGAATATTGATGGCGCATTCTCTTCCGGCGCGGGAACAGGAGATGGATTTCATATTGACAACCGTCTTTAAATAGGATAAAGAAATATCTTTGCTAAAAGAGGATCAAGAGATAGTCGGCTGAGGCCATAAGAATGAATCATTTATTTTAAGGAGGGTGTTTACATGCCAGAAGTTGAATTTCAGGGAAAGACGTTCAAGGTTGACGAAGACGGATTCATCGACGACTACAACAATTGGTCCGAAGAGTGGGTCCAGTTTGTCAAGAAGGAAGAGGGCATCGACGAGCTGACCGATGAGCACAAGAAGGTCATCAACGTTCTTCGGGAGTACTATGAGAAGAACGGCATCGCGCCTATGGTGCGGGTACTCTCCAAGGTCACCGGCTTCAAACTGAAGCACATCTACGAGCTGTTCCCCTCAGGACCCGGCAAGGGAGCCTGTAAGATGGCCGGACTTCCCAAACCGACCGGATGCGTCTAATCCGTTACGTTTGAACGGTCTGCTCTACGTTTTAAAGAGGCCCTGCACTTCTGCAGGGCCTCTTTTTTTGTTTCCACAAACAGGAGGTGTGATCCATGACCTTCTCCGTCAAGACCTCGGCCAAGACCGAGCTGATCGACATCACCGACAAGGTTCAGGCGGAAATCCGGGACAAGGGGTTGGAAGAGGGCCTCTGCATGGTCTATGTGCCCCACACCACGGCCGCGGTCACCATCAACGAGGGGGCCGACCCGAGCGTTCAGGAGGATCTGCTGATGGTTTTGAACGGGATGGTTCCCTGGAAGGCGCCCTACAAACATGCCGAGGGGAACTCTCCGGCCCATGTAAAGACGACCCTTGTGGGCGCGTCCGAGCTGGTCGGGGTGGAAGGGGGCCGGCTGGTACTCGGGACATGGCAGAGGATCTTCTTCTGCGAGTTCGACGGCCCCCGAACCCGCAAAGTTCATGTGCGCACACTCGGATAGAGAAAGGGAGGGCATGGAGCAGTTCGACGACATCGACCGGAATATCCTGAACCGAATTCAGTCCGATTTTCCCATCACCGCCCGTCCATATGAAGCGATCGCCCGGGAGATGAACCTGACCGAAAAGGAGGTCATTGACCGGCTGGCCAGATTGAAGGAGGCCGGCATCATCCGGCGCATCGGCGGCAACTTCTCCCCGGACAAGCTCGGATTTGTCAGCACCTTGTGTGCGGCAAAGGTTCCCAAAGAGAAGATCGAAAGCTTTGCTGCGATCGTGAATCGGTATCCGGGGGTGACGCACAACTACCAGCGAGAGAATGAGGACTTCAATGTCTGGTTCACCTTCATCGCCCCGTCCATGGAACAGATCGAGGCCAACCTGGAGAAGATCGCGGCCGAGTCCGGCATCGAGGAGATTTTAAACCTTCCGGCTACCGATGTCTTCAAGATCCGGGCTCACTTCGATCTGTAGGGGAATGGCCCCATGAGAGACGTCCGTGTCGCGGCCGTGGTCTGCGGCTCTGTTTTCGGGGATGCCGCGGAAAACCTGCGGCAGATGCGGGGCTGGGTTCGGGCCGCAAAGGATAAGGGGGCCGAGATCGTCTGCTTTCCCGAGATGAATGTCACCGGATATGCTGCGACCGGGATGATCCGGGCCGCGGCACAGAGAATTCCGGGGCCGGCCGCGGATGCTCTGTCGGAGATGGCCGCTGCCGAAGGGATGGTGATCCTGGCGGGGCTTGCGGAGATCGACAGTGCGGGGCAGCTCTTTGCGGCCCATGTTGTGGTTCGTCCCGATGGAGAGTTGGGGGTCTATCGAAAGCTCCACCTCTCCCCGCCGGAGCAGAAGACCTATGCGCGGGGTGAAGACCTCCCTCTGTTTTACGCCTGCGGCCTGAAGTTCGGCATCCAGCTCTGCTATGATGCCCATTTCCCCGAGCTTTCCACCCTTATGGCCCTGGAAGGAGCCCACCTCATCTTCATTCCCCATGCCTCCCCCAGAGGAACCGCAGAGGAGAAATACCAATCCTGGATGCGCCATCTCACGGCCCGGGCCTATGACAACAGCCTCTACATCGTGGTCTGCAATCCGGTGGGGACCAGTGCCGCGGAACTGAGTTTTCCGGGGCTGGCGATCGCCATCGACCCTTCCGGGATGGTGATGGGGAAGTATCTCTCCGAGTCCGAGGGGATGCTGATAGCGGATATCCGCGCGGATGCCATCGAACGGGTGCGGGGGCATCGTATGCGGTTTTTTCTGCCGAATCGGCGGGAGGATTTGTTGCGGCGGTTGCAGCCTTTGGAATGGAAGGATGAGTGAATTTGAATATCCTCTTTTCCGTTGTGCATCCTTCGGTTTCTGTATTATCCTGATCCTATGATGCGGGGGAAGGAAGGATGAGCCCTCGGAACGAAGTGAGATCCGGAAATAAGGAAAAAGAAATGCCAACCATTACCATCGAATGCCCCGAAGAAGTTTTGATTTCATTGAAGGATACCCCGGAATCCTTTGGGAGAAACATTACTCTCGCCGCGGCAATGAAATACTATGAACTGGGCCGTCTTTCTTCGGGAAGAGCGGCTGAACTGGCCGGGATACCCAGGGTGGAATTCTTACGGCGTGCAGGGGAATTTAAAGTCCCTGCATGGGATCTGAGCGAAGCAGAGCTTGAAGAAGATCTGAGAAATGCCTGAGAAACGGCAACAAACGGTTATCAGCAATACGTCTCCCTTGTTCTATCTCCACCAAATCGGGCAATTGGATCTCTTGCATCAACTTTATGGAACGGTGTATGCGTCGGATCAAGTGGTGGATGAGCTTTGTGCGGGGGGCATTTCCTCTTCGGAGCTGGATGCCTGCAGTTGGCTCCGCAGCAGACGCGGGGTACATATTCCACGAACACTGCGGATGATACCTGATCTCGGACTTGGCGAAGCCAGTGCCATAGCGCTGGCAATGAAAATCAATGATTCAGTGCTGCTGTTGCTGGATGACGGGTTGGCTCGCCGGATCGCCAAGCTGAATTCTCTTCCGCTAACCGGAACCGCCGGAATATTGATCAAGGCAAAGGAATCCGGTTTTATTATTCAGGTGCGTCCGCTGCTCGAAAGAATGATAAATCTCGGATTTTATCTTCGATCGGATCATCTTTCCATGATTTATAAATTGGCCGGAGAATAAAACGAAGAGTGGACGCAGTCTTCGCGCTACGGCAGGCTGTTAAACGGAAGCGCCCCTGCCAGAATCCCGAGGATGAAAAGTATCGCGCCGATCAGCAGCCGCCAGTATTTGTACCTGCCGGATCGGATGAAGGCCGCTCGCCATGAGCCGGGGTCGTCTTCCCGGGTCGGGTATTTCTGGGGCAGCAGGACCAGCACGAAGAGGGTGAGGCTTGCGGACCAGAGGAGATACGGGAGGAACCAGAGAAATGCTGTGGTGGTCCCGCTGCCCAGGGCGATCTTGAAAGCGGCCAGGTAGAGGCCCGAGGTGGTGGCGGTGGCGCCGGCCATGAATTTGGCCGCGTCTTCGATGCGGGTGATGCGCTCCACCGGGTCTTTGTAT
>JAABSZ010000066.1:0-18655 GCA_011390135.1 Desulfobacteraceae bacterium
AAGGCTTTGTAAAGGCCCAAAGCTACTTCCCCTGGGCAATCCTCGTCGGCTATCAGTTCGAGGAGATCTCCGACAATGAGGTGATCCTCACGGTCCCGGACTGCCCCACCCAGACCGCGAGGCTCAAACGGGGCCTCGGGGAGTACGTCTGCAAGGAGATGCACCGAGGGGAGTTCGAGGGCTTTGCCAAGATTATCGATCCGGACATTCGCGTGGAATGCCTCTTTGCCCCGCCCGATCCCCATCCCCAAGAGTGTTTCTGCAAATGGCGCTTCTCCTGTAACGGCCATTAAAAAGGATAGCCGATAATGGAAGCATTCCGCATTTATCCTGAATCCTCCTGCAAATACCCCCTTCACCCCATTTCCTTGAAGGGATTCCTCCCCTATACTCGACAGAAGAGGAGTTTCTGTTCACTTACAAACCTACAGGAGGAGATGTCATGCGTACCTTCATGAAAAGCGTTTTGTTTCTGTTTTCTGCCATCTTTGTCATCAGCCTGACCGGCTGCAGGACTCCGGGCGGGCCCGTGGCCCAAGTGCCGGAGAAGAACCCGGCAACCCCTGAATTTTCAAGAGAGGCTTATGCGGATCTCTCCTCCCAAGAGGGGCGGGTCTTCTGGATCGACAGCGATGCGTCCGAGGTTCGCCTCTTCCTGTGGCGGGGCGGCCTCATGGCCGAAAAGGGGCACAACCATGTGATGCTGGTGAAGCAGATGGAGGGCGCGGCATTCCTGCCGGCGGACATGCTTGAAGACGATCCGCGCATCGATATCGTGTTTCGGGCAAAAGATATCGAGGTGGACCCGATGCCCCTGCGGAAGGAGATCGGCGGCGCCTTTGTCGGAACCGGAATGACGCCCAAGGCCGCAGAAGATACCCGGGAACATATGCTTGGCGAGAAGGTGCTGAACCCGGATCGCTTTCCGACCATCGGGATACACACGGAAAAGGTCTATGGCGAACTGCCCAAGCTTGTCCTGGATGCGCGAATCACCCTGCACGGGATCCAGCGGCAGCAGTTGATTCCCATCACCGCACATGCAGATGGGGATCGGCTGACGGCAAAGGGGGCTTTCGTCATCCGGCAGACGAATTTCGGGATCGAGCCCTTTTCCGCGATGGCAGGGGCACTCTACATTTTAGACCCGATCATGATTGAGTTCGATATTACAGCCCGGGCCAGGTGAATCGAACCCGATGAAAGAGATCGTTTCGCGCGAAAGCCTGGCCCGGCATCGGCAGCCCCGCTGCTCATAGATTCGGGACCAGGATCTGCCCCATGTCGGACGAGTGATTCTTTCTTCCCTGCTTTGCCCAGCGGAGAATCTCGGGAAGGTCAACGATGAGCGCGACGCGGCCGTTGCCCAGGATGGTGGCCCCGGTGATCCCCTTTGCCCGGCGGTAGAGCCGATCCAGCGGTTTTATGACTGTCTGGAGATCGCCGACGATCTCGTCCACCATAACCCCGATCCGGTAGGCGCCGAAGCGTACCGTAGCCAAATGCGCGACCGGGCTTGTGCGAGCCGGGAGTCCGAAGAGATCCCGCAGGCGGATGCAGGGAATCAGCTCCCCCTTGATCCGTATCAGGCTCGGCTCCCCGCTGTTTTCCGGTTGATCTGTCCTCAGCTCCTCGCAGGTCTGGACCTGGGAGACCGGGAGAACGAAATCGCGGCCATCCACCCGGACATGGAGCCCCTCGATGATGGCCAGCGTCAACGGCAGGGAGAGGCGCACCTCGGTTCCCTGATGTTTGATGCTGCTGATCCGGATGGTTCCGCCGAGGGAGCTGATCTCCCGCTTGACCGCATCCATGCCTACGCCCCGGCCCGATACGTCGCTGACCGCTTGTGCGGTGGAAAAGCCGGGGGAAAGAATCAGGCCGTAAATCTCCGATTCGGTCAGGTGTGCCCCTTCCGCTATGAGCCCTTTTTCAACGGCTTTTACCCGAACCGCTTCGGCGTCGATGCCCATCCCGTCATCTTTGACCGTGATATCGACGGTTGCCCCCCGGTGCTCGGCCGTTAAATAGATGGTTCCCTTTCCCGGCTTTCCGTGGGCCTCCCGGAAATCGGGGGAGCGGAGGCCGTGGTCGATGCTGTTGCGGATCAGGTGCAGCAGGGGATCGTAGAGCCGCTCGATGATGTTCTTGTCCAATTCGGTCCGGCCCCCGGAGACGATCAGCTCGATCTCCTTTTTCAGCGTTTTGGACAGATCCCGCACCAGACGCCGGAACCGGCCGAAAAGCGCATCCACCGGCAGCATCCGCATATCCAGCGCAAATTCCCGCAGTTCATTGGTCAGCCGCTCGATCTCCCGGACAGGTACGGCATACCTTGTCTCCCGGTGATCCTCGATCATCTGGTTCAGGCGGGCCTGGTTGATGACGAGTTCCCCGACCAGGTTGATCAGGATATCAAGCTTCTCCGACGAGATCCGAATGCTTTCGGTTCGGGGTTCGGACCCGGGGGGGATCTTCTGTTCGGCCAGGGCTGAGGCCACCACACCTGATCCGGCCGGAACGATTTCGGGTTCGGCCCGGCCTTCCTCCGGGTCCGCTGCCAGAGGCGGCCATTCCAGGGCCTGAATCCGGATATCACTCTCGCCTTCCACGAAGATGAAGACATCCCGGATCGCATCGATCGATTTTTCCGTTTTCAGGACTATATCCCAGAAGAGAAAGATCCGCTCCGGATCGAGTTCGTTCAGGTGCGGGACATCCCGGATCTTTGCGGCAACAGAACACTCCCCCATCTCTCTGAGTTCATCCAGCAGCCGGACCGGATTGATTCCGGTCTTCATGATGGCCGGAGCCGGATGAAACCGGATGCGATAGGCCCTCTTGCCGGTCATTTCCGGAGAGCTTTGCCCCATGACCTCCGGAACCGCAGGGGCTGTCCCATCGGCTTCGCTCTCCGGAAGAAGGGCCTGGAGTCGGGAGACAGTTTTGGCGCAAAAGGAGGAGAGATCAGCTTCTGCTTCCCCGTCTTCTGCATTCAGCATCGCCTTGATCTGATCCCCGGACTGCAACACCAGATCGATGAGATCGCCGGTAACCGGAATCGCACCCTCCCGAACCCGATCCAGAACGGTCTCCAGGTAATGGGCGAACCGGGCCACCTCGTCGAAGCCGAACATTGCGCCGGACCCCTTGATTGTATGCACCGAACAGAATAGCCGATGGATGAGGTCCGGGTCTTCCGGGGTCTCCTCCAACTCCAGCAGGATGTTCTCGATATCAGCCAGAAGCTCGTTGGCCTCCTGACGGAAGATGAGACTGTACCGGGGATCCTTGTCCATTCAGACCGGCTGGGGCTCCTCCTTTGAAAAGCGGGAGATCTCTTCATCCAAAAACGCAATCACCCGCCCGATATCCAGCAGCATCAGCAGATCGTTCCCTTGCCGGGCTGCACCCTGAAGATATTCGACATCGATCTTCATCCCGACGTCGGGCGGCGGCCCGATACCGCCGGGATCGAGAAGCACCACATCCTCGACCCGATCGACCCACAGCCCGACACGCATCAGCGTTCCCCCCGACCGGATCTCCGCGATCACGAACCAGGTTTTTTGCAAATCTTCAAAGGGCTTCAGTCCCAAGACGCGCCGCAGGTCGATGACGGAAACGATGCTTCCCCGGAGATTGATCACCCCGGGCAGGAATTGGGGCAGCAGGGGGACATGGGTGAGCGGGGTGTACTTCATCACCTCCAGCACCTCGGAGGCCGCCAGCATACAGACCTCTCCTTCCAGTACGAAGGTGAGATACTCGATGGTCATCCGGCTCTCTGATTGCTTTTGCATCGCGATGTTTTCCGGATACCGAATCCGATATCAATCGTCTATGGGCCAAAAATCGAGAAAGGGATCCTCCTCTTCCTGCGGGCCCAAGGCCCCCGGACGCCGCGGCTCGGCTTGGTCCCTTGGGGGGGAATCGGCTTTGGAAGTGTACCGGAGATATTTCATCAGGATATTTCGATGGACATCCGGCATCCCTTCCATATCGATCACCACTTTATGGGGGTCGATCTCCTGTATCGGAGGCAGATCTTCTTTCAGCGCCTTTTTCACCGCATCGGAGATCCGGAAAAAGGAGACGGCCGTCAGCAGACGTTCGGCCTGTGAGGAGAACTGGCGGCTGGTCGCGGCCATCTCCTCGGTGGCAGCGGCGTTCTCCTGGATGATCTGATCGAGCTGCTGGATGGCGTTGTTGACCTCCCCGATCCCCTGGGCCTGCTCCTCCCCGGATGCGCTGATCTCCTGCACCAGTTCCGCGGTCTTCTGAATGCCGCCCACCATCTCCTCCAGCAGAAGGCCAGTCCGTTCGGCCAGTTCGAGGTTGGCAACAGATAGCCCGTTGATCTCCCCGGCCGCATTGGCAGTGCTCTTTGCCAGTTCCCGCACCTCGGCCGCCACCACGGCAAAGCCTTTGCCCTGGCTCCCGGCCCGCGCGGCCTCAATGGCCGCATTCAGGGCCAGCATATTGGTCTGCCCCGCGATCTCCTCAATGATCAGGATCTTTTCGGAGATGGTTTTCAGGGCGTCGATGGTATCCTTAATCGCCCGGCTGCCCTCCCGGGCCTTCTTTGCGGCATCTGCGGACATGGCCGAGGTCTTTTTCGCGCTCTGCGCGTTCTGGTTGACCATCGCGCTCATCTCCTCCATGGAGCTGGAGATCTCCTGGACCCCGGAGGCCTGGTGGGATGTGCCCCTGGCCACCTGGTCCGAGTTGGTGCTCAACTGCTCGCTGCCCGCGGCCGTCTGCTCCGCGGCCGCCTGGACATCGACGGCGAAGCGGACCAGGTTTTCGATTAAGGTGTTGAGATTGTTGGTGATCTCGTTGAAATCGCCCTTGTACTCCACTTCGATGGGCTCTGGGATATCCCCTTTCGCGATCCTGTCGATGTAGCCGGCAGTCAGGCGGAAGGGGTTCATGAATGCGTCGATGACATTGTTGATACCGGCTACCAGTTCCTGCCATGCCCCGGTAAAGGCCGCTTCCCTGCCCCGCCTGGAAAGCTCTCCTCTCTCCACGGACATGGTCAGATCCCCGATCTCCTGCATCACATCCTTGATCCGCTGGTTCATGTCCCGCAGGGCCAGGGCCAGGGCGCCGATCTCATCGGCCTGATCAAAGGGGATATCGGCCGCCATGTCCCCCTGGGAGACGGCCTTTGCAAAGGCGACGATCTCTTTCAATGGCCTGACGATACTCTTGGAGGTCAGCCAGATGACGGCCAGCGCAAGCAGAATGATCCCGACGCCAACGACGATTATCCGGAAGATTTCGGATCTTCCCCGTTCCTCCAGTCCCCGGATCTGCCGCGCAACCGCCGCCAGTGCGACCTCTTTGGGCACCTCGATAGCCACAGCCCACGGATCGGGAATCTCGCCGAAACGGAAGGAAACGCTGACGTTGACGGTTTCACCTTCCGCGTTGAGGGCATCCTTTCCTTCGTGGATGACCATCATTGCCTGGGCCGCCATCTCCGATATCCACTGTTCGATCGATTTCCCCGGCAGGTCCGCGCGGTCGCTGGCACCGGCCAGAATTCCGTTATGGGTGACCACGCCGATCCTGCCGGCCCCGGCATAGAAGGCATTGTCGGTCTTTTCCGCGAGGCGCTGAATCCTATCCAGAGCGATATCGGCCCGCATGATGCCGTAGAAAGTTCCATCATGGATGACAGGAACCGAAATGGTGATCATCCATACGCTTTCCCCCTGAACCGGATAGGGATAAGGATCGATCACCGCAGGGGCGAGGGTCTCCCTGGGGCGCAGATAATACTCCCCCTTACGGACGCCGTTTTCGAAGATCTCGTTCTCCTCATACCCCTTCATCGGGGCGACCGAGATGTTTCCCCCACCATTTCGGCTCCAGTAGGGGGTATATCGGCCTGTGGCGTCATACCCCTCGGTTCCCGCGTAGATCGTATCGAGCCCATCCAGTGCATTGGGCTCCCATGCGCTTCCGATGCCGATGAAATTGGGGTTGTTATCCAAAATGGTGTAGAGGATCGCATCAAGCCGTTCCCGGTCGATACGCAGCGCGATATTCGGGTCGATGATGCCGGCGGCGATATCGGCAAGGGTCTGGGCAGTGGAGAAGGCATCCTCCAACTCCACACGGATGTCGGCCGCGATCCTCCGGGCCTTTTCAAGGATCAGTTCATTGGCCCCCTCCCCGGCAAATTCGAGGGAGGTTCGGCTGATGAAGTGCTGGGCTCCTTTGGCGGCGATCACGCCGTATGCAATGAACGACCCGACGGCCGCCAGAAAACAGAGGCCGAAGATAAAGACCAGTTTGCGCTGCAATGAAGTAAATCCCACGGAAACCTCTGCTCCGGATCTGTCTGCCGGAAGGGGCAGGTCTATTTTGTATCCTGTGTCGCAGCCGGTTCCTGGGGGTCGGATGCGATCTTCTGCTCCAGTGCCGTGACCACTGCGGTGTTGTCGAAGATATCTTCGGGCTTGAACTCCTTTCGCAGAAGATCGTTTCCAGCCAGAAAATCCCGCAGATTCCGGAGGTAGGTGTAGAGGCCCCCGTCATCCTGGTTTCTCTCCAATTGCCTCGGGGCATCGTGGATGCTGACGTTGTTCAGCATCTCCTGCAGGTCCGCATCGGAAAAGGGCCCCCGGAACCGGTAGGTGTACTTTCGCATGATATCCATGTATTCGGCCCGGTTATCCGGCTTCTTGCTCCAGGCCACGGCCTTTGCCCAGCCATTGTGGATCTTGACGTGATCCTCGGGGGGGATCGTTTCGAGGATACTTTTCAAAGTGATCAATCCTTCTGGGATGCAGCCCTCGTAATCCGCGCTGGTCACAACGACCCTGCCGCCGCCCTTTCTCTCGGCCCGGATGGCTTCGGGATCGTAGTTGACGATGACGTTGAACCGATCCTTGATGAAATTTTCGCTCAGGGTGTCAGTCTCCATCTCAATGACGCGGACATCTTTGTATTTCAGGCCGTTATCCTGAAGATACTGGTCGAGGAAGAATATCACCGAAGGAACCTCCAAGTAGATGCCGACCGGCTTTTTGGGGATGTCTGAAATCCGTACATCCTTTTTGACGATGATCTTGTCGCCGCCGTGGGACCAGTTGGTCTCTGCGATCAGCATAAATTGTGGCCCATGCCCGGTAAAAGATGATCTCCTTCTTTCTTGTAGCGGTAATAGCTTATTTCGCAAATTCGCCGCTTCGGGTTCCGAATACTAAATTTTGAATTTGACATCGCCCTATTGATGACATAATATAATGTTATTATGATGTCATCAATAGTTTTTGGAAAGGGAAGCCATATGAAAGCAGTTACCATCAGGGGCGTTGAGCCCGAAGTTGCCGAGAAGCTCAAATCCACTGCCGAAAAACAAGGAAAAAGCATCAATCAGCTTACTCTTGATATCATAAAGGAAGGGCTTGGCCTGAAAAAAGGAAGAAAATACTCCCGTGAATATGATGACTTGGATTCCCTGTTTGGAAAATGGAGCGATTCGGAGTTCCGGGAAATCAGTGAGAAAATCAGTCATGAACGCAGTATCGATCCGGAACTCTGGAAATGAAAAAGGTGTTGATCGATACCAATATCTATTCTCTGGCCATGAAGGGAGATGCTGTTGTGGTAAACACCCTTCGAAAAGTCGATCGAATCGGCTTTTCAACCATCAGCATCGGGGAACTTCTTTCCGGGTTCAAAGGCGGCAATCGTGAAATTCGCAACCGGAAAGAACTCGATTTTTTTCTGGATTCCCCAAGAGTCGTCGTACACCCTATCGACGAAGGAACAGCGGACTTCTATGCATGGATACTGAACGACCTGAGAGCAGCCGGAACCCCGATTCCGACCAATGATATCTGGATTGCGGCGGTTGCCTTTCAGCATGGCTATAAGCTCTACTCCCGGGATCACCATTTCAATTTCATCCCTGGGTTGGTACGATTGACGGAGCAGGAAACAGCAGGTTGAGCCTCATCTTCCCAGCATCTCCCCAAGGAATCGGCCAGTATGGGATGCCTTTATTTTCGCCAGTTCCTCGGGGGTTCCGACACCAACCACCTCTCCCCCCCGGTCCCCACCCTCAGGCCCCAGGTCGATAAGATGATCCGCACATTTGATCACATCGAGGTTGTGCTCGATGACGATCACGGTGTTGCCCATGTGGGCCAGCCGGTTCAGCACCTCCAACAATCGCTTTACGTCGTCGATGTGCAGCCCCGTGGTCGGCTCGTCCAAGATATAGACCGTCTTGCCCGTGGCCCGCTTGCTCAGCTCTCTGGAGAGCTTCACCCGCTGGGCCTCGCCCCCGGATAAGGTGGTCGCCGGCTGCCCCAGCCGGATGTATCCCAGCCCCACATCGTAGAGGGTGGAGAGCTTTGTCCGGATCGCCTCGATCTTCTCGAAAAAGGCGAGTGACTGGTTGACCGTCATGTTGAGCACGTCCGCGATCGACTTCTCCCGGTACTTCACCTCCAGAGTCTCCCGGTTGTACCGCTTGCCGCTGCAGACATCGCAGGTGACGTAGATGTCGGGCAGAAAGTGCATCTCGATCTTGATGATCCCGTCTCCGCCGCAGGCCTCGCACCTTCCCCCTTTGACGTTGAAGCTGAAGCGGCCCGGCTTGTAGCCACGCATCCTTGAGTCCGGGGTCTTGGCAAAGAGATCCCGGATATGGGTGAAGACGCCGGTGTAGGTTCCGGGGTTGGATCTCGGGGTTCTGCCGATGGGAGACTGGTCGATGTGGATCACCTTGTCGATCTGCTCGAGCCCTGTGATCTCCTTGTGCTTTCCGGGCCGCAGCCGACTTCTGTAGATGTGGCTGCTCAGCGCGTTGTATAAAGTCTCCAGCACCAGGGAGGATTTGCCCGATCCCGAGACGCCCGTCACGCAGATGAAGCAACCCAATGGGAATTCCACGTCGATGTTCTTCAGGTTGTTCTCCTGCGCCCCTTTGACTATCAGGCGCTTGCCGTTCCCCTTTCTGCGGGCCGTGGGGATCTCGATCCGCTTCTTTCCCGAAAAGTACTGGCCCGTGAGGGACTTCTCCGAACTTTCGATATCTTTGGGATGGCCGGCAAAGACCACCTCTCCGCCGTTGACTCCCGCGCCGGGGCCCATGTCCACCACATGGTCGGCCGACCGGATGGTCTCCTCGTCATGCTCCACCACCAGCACCGTGTTGCCCAGATCCCGCATCTGCATCAGAGTGGAAAGGAGCCTGCGGTTGTCTCTCTGGTGGAGGCCGATGCTCGGCTCGTCCAATACATAGAGTACCCCGGTCAGCTTGGAGCCGATCTGGGTGGCCAGCCTGATCCGCTGGCTCTCGCCGCCGGAGAGGGTCTGAGCCGCCCGGTCCAGGGTGAGATAATCGAGGCCCACATTGTCTAAAAAGCCGAGCCGCTCGATGATCTCCTTTAAAATCCGTTCCGCGATCACCGCATCTTTGCCGGCCAGTTTTTTGCCCAGCCCTTTGAAAAAATCGAGGGCTTTTGAAACGGAATTGGCAGTGGCCTCGGAGATGGAAAGATCTCCTACAGTAACGGAGCGGGAGGCTTGGTTCAGCTTTGCCCCGCCGCACTCGGTGCAGGGCCTGAAGTTCATGAAGAGGCCGATCTCGTCTCGCATGGGGGCCGAGTCGGTCTCCATGTAGCGCCGCCGGAGGTTGGGAATGACCCCCTCGAAGGGCTTTTTATAGGTGTACTTCCGGCTCTTCCGCTCGAAATGATAAGAGATTTTTTCGGTTCCCGATCCGTGGAGAATGATCTTTTTGAAATCTTCCGGCAGATCCCGATAGGGCGTATAAATGTCGATGCTGTAATGGCTGGTGAGCGCATCGAGAAACTCTGAGAAGTAAACCGAGCTGCGGTTGGCCCAGGGCGCGACCGCTCCATCCCGCAGGGAGAGATTTTCATCGGGAATGATCAGATCCGGATCGAACTCGGTGGAGGAACCGAGCCCGTCGCATTTGGGGCAGGCCCCCTGGGGGGAGTTGAAGGAGAAGCTTGCCGGGGTGAACTCCGGATAGCTGATGCCGCAGAACGCGCAGGCCGCCTTCTCGCTGAAGAGGAGTTCCTTTTCCGCCTCCCCCGGCACCAGGATCTTGACCAGCCCCTCGGACAGGGATAAGGCAAGCTCTAAAGAATCGGCCAGACGGTTCCGGATCTTATCCTTGAGTACGATCCGATCCACCACCACGTCGATGTTATGCTTCTTGTTCTTCTCCAGCTTGATGCTCCCCTCCAGCTCGATGATCTCCCCATCGACCCGGACCCGGGCAAAGCCGTCTTTTTTCAGCCCCTTGAAGAGCTTCTCATGGGTCCCCTTCCCCCCGGTCACCAGGGGCGAGAGGATGATCAGCTTGGTCCCCTCCCCCAGCCCCAGCACCCCGTCTAAAATCTGGTCAAGGCTCTGGGAGGTTATGGGCCGGCCGCACTCATAACAGTGGGGAAGGCCGATCCGGGCATAGAGCAGCCGGAGATAGTCGTAGATCTCGGTGACGGTTCCCACGGTGGAACGGGGGTTGTGGCCGGCGGTCTTCTGCTCGATCGCGATGGCCGGAGAGAGCCCTTCGATGGTGTCCATGTCCGGCTTGTCCATCCTCTCCAGAAACTGGCGCGCATAGGCCGAAAGGGATTCCACATACCGGCGCTGACCCTCGGCATACAAGGTGTCGAAGGCCAGGGTCGATTTGCCGGAGCCGGAGAGGCCCGTGACCACCACCAGCCGGTTTCGGGGGATCGTAACATCGATGTTCTTCAGGTTGTGCTGTCTTGCGCCTCGGATGATGATGTTTTCAGATTCCATATTTCTCTATCGATATCTCTTCAGGCCCTGTTCCGGGCTCCTCGATTATTTTTATTTTTAGATTGCAGAGATGAAAAATCTGCGGAGTGCAGCATAAAAGCTTTTTCCGCAGCCGTCAATTCCTCAACCGTCAATTCCTCTTTTGTGGCATTCGGTTTTGCAAATAGAATACCAGAATAATCATTTTCCGCAGATTTTACAGCCTCTTTTCGGTAATTTTAAAAAACAGAGAAATTGAAAGAAAAGGTAAGAAAATGAAAGATTGCCAAATCAGGGCCTGCTCCCGAAAGTCTCGGACATCCCGAATATGTTAGGGAAAATTCGATGTCCCATAAACGGTTGGATTTCGAGGACTTCAGGAGCTTTTGATTTTTAAATATCAATATTATCAAATATATAGAAAGTGACCATCGAGAAATCCCAGACCCTTTGAAAACCGTTTTCATCAGGATTGACGCAGGGGAAGAGATGGGATACAACATTCATCAGACATTGTAGGTATCGATAGTCATTCTTAGTTCAATCCCGAATAGTGCTTAAAAACCCGCAATTTCTGTTATCGTCTTTCGGATTGCTGTTCAATCGATCGCTGCTGTTGTATTTGGAGACGAAAAAGAAGCCCCTTGATGGAAACCATTTGGAACGATATAAAAAGTGCGCTGGAAGAGTTCATGCATCCTATGCCATCCCAACAGGGAACGAGGCCCGAGGAAGATTCGGCCGCGGGAATCCTGCTCTCCTCTGCTGCCCAACGGCAGCAGGAAGGGGAGATCTGGGGAAGGGTGAAGGAGCTGATCAAGGGGGAGATGCCGGCACACACCTACCGGATGTGGATCGACCCGATCGGGTTCAAGGAATGGGATGGAAACCGGGCCATCCTCTACTGCCCCAATCTCTTCTCTAAAAAGCGGGTCCAGGATCATTATGCAAAGATGATCGCAGACACCCTGGGCCGGCTCACGGGCCGTCGATGCACCGTGGCCATTGACGTAGAGGCCCCGGATAAGAACGGCAACAAGCGCCGAAACCGGCTGATCAGCCCCCCGGATATCCAACTGGCCCTTCCGGTGCAGTCGGTCCCGCGGCTGGCCGGACGCCACCTCCGGAAGGAGTTCACCTTTGACCGGTTCGTGGTGAGCCAGAACAACCAGTTTGCCTATTCGGCCGCGCTCTCTGTGGCCTCCCGGCAGAACATCCACCAGAACTCCCTCTTTCTCCTCTCCGAGACAGGGCTGGGCAAGAGCCATCTCTCTCAGGCCATCGGCCACCACATTCTCTCCCATTTTCCCAATGAGAGCGTCTGTTATGTAACGGCAGAGGACTTCACCAACGAGATGATCCGGGCATTCAAGAACAACGATCTGGAAGAATTCAAACGGCGGTATCGGGATCAGTGCGATGTGCTGCTGCTGGAGGATATCCACTTTCTCTCCGGCAAGGATCGGACCCAGGTGGAGCTGGCCTTTGCCCTGGATCACCTCCTGGACGCGCATAAAAAGATCATCTTCACCAGTTGCTATCTGCCCGGGGACATCCCCAAAATGAGCGATCAGCTCAAATCCCGGCTCGCATCGGGCCTGATCTCCCATATAGAGCCTCCGGACTTCAACGCCCGATTGAAGATCCTGCAGATCAAGCTCAAGGAGCATGGCATCCGGATACCGAAAACCGTGCTCGAATACCTGGCCACAGAACTCTGTGACAACGTGCGCCAGCTTGAAAGCGGCCTGGTCAGCGTCACCACAAAGTCCTCCCTGTTGGGCCAGCCCATCGATCTGCGCCTGGCGGAGAGCGTTGTGGAGAACATCACACAGCGGCGCAAGGCCATAACCATCGACTGGATCAAGACCCTTGTCTGCCGGGAGTATAACGTCACCACCGAGGCCCTGGTCTCCAAGTCGAGGAAACAGGCCATTGTCCGGCCCCGCCAGGTGGCCATCTATCTGGCCAGAAAGTTCACGGACCACCCCTTGCAGGCCATCGGCAAGAGCTTCAACCGGTATCATGCCACCGCGATCCACTCCATCAATGCGGTGGAAAAGGGGATGAAAACCGACGCCTCCTTCTGCAAACAGGTGGAACTCCTCTCCCGCAAGCTCGAATCCGGAGAATAGCGAATGTCAGACCAGAACGGCTCTTTTGAGACAGGAGATCGAAAATCTTTTCGATCCGGCTTCGTGGCCATTGCAGGCCCGCCCAATGTGGGGAAATCGACCCTGCTCAACCGGATGATCGGCCAGAAGATCTCCATCACCTCGGCAAAACCCCAGACCACTAGGAACCGGGTGATCGGGGTGATCCATCGGCCCAATGCACAGATCGTCTTCATGGACACCCCCGGCATCCACAATGCAACCCGCACCCTGAACGTCCGGATCGTGGATGCGGCCCTCGCAGCCATCGGAGATGTGGAGATGGTTCTGCTGGTCATCGATGCCGAGCGGCCGGACCCGGATTCGGAAAAGCTTGCGGTGAAGCGGATCAAGAGCCGAAAGATCCCCGTGGTGCTGGCCATCAACAAGATCGACCTGGTCAAGCCCACAAAGATCCTGACGATCATCGACACCTGGAAGGAGATCCATGATTTTGCGGCCATGGTACCGGTCTCGGCAATGAACGGGGATGGGATTTCGGCACTCATCCGGGAGATGGAAAAGGCTCTGCCCCAGGGCCCTCCATTTTATCCTGAAGATGCCCTCACAGATCTGCCTGAACGCTTTATTGCGGCCGAGATGATCCGGGAGAAGGTCTTCCGGCTGACAGGCGAGGAGATCCCCTATTCCGTTGCGGTGACGGTCGAGTCCTTCAAGGAAGAGCCGAATGACAAGGGCGGTCTGATCCGCATCCATGCCACAATCCATGTGGAGCGGGATTCCCAGAAGGGAATTATGATCGGCAAGAAAGGGGCAAAACTCAAGCAGATCGGCGAGAGCGCGCGCTTGGAGATCGAGCGGATGGTCGGGGTGCAGGTCTTTTTGAAGCTCTTTGTCCGGGTACAGAAGAACTGGAGCCGGGACACCAAGGCCCTCCGCCGCTTCGGCTATTGAAGTGATTCGGCTATTGAAGTGATCCTGTCGTTCCACCCGATCTTCACCGGGGACCAGAACCGCCTCTGTGCGGGCCGGGAGCCGGATGAAGAAGATCTGGCCGCAATCCGCAGCGCAGATGCGGTGATCCTGCCCCAGGGATGCAGGGAATCCTTATATTTCATGGCAAAGGGCAACTGCCCCCGGATCTTTCCCGATTATGAGGCCCGGTTCGCCTATCCGGACAAGCTCGGCCAGATCCGCCTCTTCCGAAAGACCGGGGTCCCCCATCCCCAAAGCCATCTCTTTTCCTCCACCAAAGATCTCAAGAGCCGCTATCCCTTACAAAAGCCCCCCCTGCGCCTCCCCTTTGTCTTCAAGTTCGCATGGGGCGGAGAGGGTGAGACCGTCTTTTTGGTTGACACTTCCGAAGATTTTGAGAAAATAGTGGCACAGGCATCTGAATGGGAGGAGACCGGTCAGGCCGGTTTTCTGATCCAGTCGTTGATCCCATGCAGGGATCGCTCTCTGCGGGTTGTGGTCATTGGAAAGCGCCTCCTTTCCTATTGGCGGGTCCAAAAGGAATCAGAGCGCTTTCACACCGGGCTGAGCCGGGGAGCCGCGATCGATTGGGAGGCAGAGCCGGCGCTTCTTGAGATCGGCGCGAGCGCGGTGCAGGAGTTCTGCAGCCGGACCAGGATAGACCTCGCGGGTTTCGATCTTCTTTTCGATGAAGCCGGGCCTGGGGTTCCGCTCTTTCTGGAGATCAATTACTACTTTGGCCGGAAGGGGATCGGCGGATCGGACCGCTACTATGAGATTCTGGAGGAGGAGATCCGAAGATGGCTGGAGAGCGGGGACTAAAATGGGCAGGCCAATGGAGCAGGCCAAAAGAACGAATTGAAATTATTGAAATTAAGGAACGGATTGAAATTATAGATGAAGCAGGACCCCTACGCCACATTTATCGATGAAGCCGAACTGAAGCGGGAACGGGCAAAGGCCCGGGAGCTGCGCACATCCCAGTGGTGGAAGCGCAGATGCGCAAAAGGGATCTGCCATTACTGCGAGAAGAATACGCCGCCCAACGAGCTGACCATGGATCATATTGTCCCCTTGGTGCGGGGAGGAAAGTCCACCAGAGGAAATATCGTTCCCGCGTGCAAGACCTGCAACACCCGGAAAAAGAATCTCCTCCCAATGGAGTGGACCGCATATCTTGACAGAATCCGAAAAAGAGACGGGGAAGAGATCTGAACCCTCTCGATCCTGTGATTGTGCGGAAGATTTGATTGACAGGGAACCGCAGCTTTGGTTAATCTTTTAAAGTGAGAAAGCGAACCACTCAATTTTTTTAATCTTTACACCTGTTGAGAGGACATATGATGGGAGAACAGAAATTGATCCGGATGTTTTTGGCAATGGTGACTGCATTGGGGCTTCTCTTTCTGGCTGCGTGCGCATCCACACCGCCGCCTTCGGACAAGCTTGCCAATGTCGGTATGGCGATTCAGCGGGCCCGGGAGAGCGAGGCACAGAAGTATGCCCCTTTAGAGCTGAAGCTTGCGGTCGAAAAGTATGAGAAGGCCAAAGATGCGGTTGAGGAAGAGGAGTATGACCGGGCCCGGCGCCTTGCGGACGAGGCGCTGATCGACGCGCAGCTTGCGGAATCCAAGGCCAAGGCAGAAAAGCAGAAAAAGATCGCTCAGGATATGCAGGAGAGTGTAGAGACCCTGCGGGAAGAGCTGAAGCGGAAGCCGTAATACCGACGGTTAAAAATTGACCCCACAACGATGGACGGAGGTAATATCATGAACCGGAGACATTCCTTTGGATATGGGATCGGATTCTTTCTGCTGGCGGTCGGCGCCGCGCTGATGCTCTTTGGGTGCGGTGGACCCGAGCGGAGTGCTGCCCTGGAGCGGGCAAGGGATGCCTATATGCAGGCCGAATCCGATCCGGAGATCGCGCAGAAGGCCCCGGTGGAACTGCATGAGGCCAAGCGGACCATTGAAAAGGCTGAAAAGGCCGAGGAGATGGAGAAGAAAGAGCGGCTGGCCTATCTTGCCCAGCGCCAGGTTGAGCTTGCCCGAGCCGAGGCCGAGCGGAAGATGGCCGAGGAGAAGATGGAAAGTCTCTCCCGGGAGAATCAGAAAGTGCTGTTGGAGGCCCGGAGCCGGGAGGCCGAAGAAAAGGGCAGGGAAGTGGAACAGGCGCGTCGGGAGGCCATGCAGTTGAAGCAGGAGGCCGAGCAGAGCGCGAGAGAGGTGGAGCGAACCCGGCAGCAGGCGCTTGCGCTCAAACAGGAGGCGGAGCAGCAGACAAGAGAGGCCGAGATCGCGCGGCAGCAGGCTCAAAGGGCACAGGAACAGGCCCGGCAGTTTGCCCAGCGGATCGATGATCTGGAAGCGGAAAAGACAGAGCGTGGGCTGGTGCTTACCTTGGGAGATGTGCTCTTTGATTCGGGCAGGGCCGATCTCAAAGCCGGCGCGATGCGGGGCATCGATAAGCTCGCGGCCTTTCTCATGGAATATCCGAACCGGAACGTTCTCATCGAGGGTCATACCGACAGCGTCGGCAATGATTCCTATAATCTCACCCTCTCCCAGCAGCGGGCAGATGCTGTGAAGATGGCGCTGGTCTCCCGGGGCATCGCACCGGGACGGATCATCTCCAAGGGATACGGTGAAACCTTCCCGGTGGCCGGCAACGACACCAACCCGGGGCGGCAGCAGAACCGGCGGGTGGAGATCGTTATTCTGGATGAGGGGGTTTCCGGCAGGAGCATGATGCGGTATTAAACCGAAGCCCGTTCAAAGATCCAAAAGGGGAGGAGCATGATGCCCCTCCCCTTTGCATGAAAATCCTGTTGGATATGAACCTCCCCCCGATATGGGCGCAATATCTTGAAGACGGGGGACATGAAGTCAGACATTGGAGTGAAATTGGGGAGATCAGCGCCCCCGACATCGAAATTATGAGTGGGCTCGACGCAATGACTTTGTGGTTTTCACACACGATTTGGATTACAGAAAAAGAACGGTGAACCGGCAATGAAAAATCAATACACTGCCATTGTAAAACAGGAAGATGACTGGTGGGTCGGATGGATAGCGGAAGTTCCCGGCATTAATTGTCAGGAAAGAACCTTGGCGGAATTGAAAGAAACTTTGCAGATCACTCTGAAAGAAGCTTTGGAATTTAACCGCCAGGAAGCCTTGATTTCCGCTGGGAAAGGATATATGGAAGAAAATATTGCTGTATGAAAAGAAGTAAATTGATCAAGTATCTTCGCAGTACAGGATGCAGGCTGCTGAGAGAAGGAGCTAAACATTCATGGTGGCATAACCCTGTTTTGAATAAAAGATCGGCAATACCAAGACATTCGGAAATAAAAGACATCTTGGCGAAGAGTATATGCAAAGACCTTGGCGTAGATCCTATAAAATAATCTTCATTCTCTATGAATATCTTCCGGCCTTGCTCAATATCGTGCTTAATTTTCGAGAGGGGTAACAATGAAATCTTCTGAAAGCAGTTTTCAAAAAGGCTGGGAAGAGGCGATGGCCGGTGAAATAGTGCCCATTGATCAATTGTGGACAGGCATCGAGGAAGAATGAAACGTCGGATTCCACATATTGAAAAAGTACGCAAGAAGTGAAGAGCGCTGATTATCGTCGGAAGACGACTTTTCCGTCAAAGATCGTCATATCCACTATTGTCTCGATGATCCCGGCCGGATCGATCTCGTAGATGTTTTTGTCCAGCACGATCATATCTGCCCGTTTTCCCGCGGATATGCTCCCCAGCTCATGCTCCATCCCTAAGAACCGGGCCGGCAGCGCCGTATAAGCCCGTACCGCCGCTTCCACAGTCACCCGATGCTCCGGATACCAGCCCTCTTCCGGGGTTCCGTCAGGCCGTTTGCGGGTCACCGCGCCGTAGATCCCCACCATGGGGTTTGGATCGGTCACGGGGCAGTCGGAGCTGAACATCGTCGGGACCCCCGCATCCATCAGGGCCTTGAAGGGATAGGCCCACTTTCCCCGCTCCCCGAGAGATTCGTCGATCATGTTCATGTCGAGGATCATGTTGGAGGGCTGGACCGATACCGGGATCTTCAAATGGGAGAGGCGCTTCATGTCTTCGGGGTGGATCATCTGGGCATGTTCTATGTGGTGGGGAAGAATGGGGCGGGCAAAGGCCGGGGTTTTTAGCTGCGCGTTGGCCTTTGCCAGGGCCTCGTAGATGCCGATTACCTCCCGGTTGGCCCGGTCTCCGATGGCATGGATCATCACGGCAAGGCCCGCGCGGTCCGCCTTGAAGACATAGCTCTTCAGCTCTTCGATATCGTACATGGGCATTCCGTATTCCGCATCGAGATAGGGCTCGATCATCCAGGCCGTGCGCGCGCCCATGCCGCCGTCCGAGAAATACTTGAGATGGCCGATCCGGAGCCGGTCGTCGCCGAAGCCGGTGCGCAGGCCCAGATCGATAATCTCATCCAGGCCGTCCCCGTGAAAGGTGACCCAGCAGCGGAGATCGAGGCGGCCCATCTCGTTGAGCATCTGCCATGCGGAGAAGACCCGGGTAGTGTTGGCATCTTTTTTCAGTTTTACATCCTCGATCCCGGTGATCCCGAGTTCGTGCAGGGCCTTTATCCCCTCCTCGAAGAGGCCGGCCAGTTCGTGGTCCGGCGGGTCCGTGATGATCCCCCGCACCATGCTGATGGCGTTCTCCCGCAGGATGCCGGTGGGTCGGCCATTCTCGTCCCGGTCGATCACCCCTTCGGCCGGGTCCGGGGTCTTTTCGTCGATGCCGGC
>JAABSZ010000067.1:0-18624 GCA_011390135.1 Desulfobacteraceae bacterium
CAGCATCCTTGGCCCCTTCGGAAAGTCACCTGTTTCGCCCCGGAAAAATCATCATCGGCAACTTTGGCTTTCACGCCATAGATCCGCTGTAGATTCTCCGGTGTAAGAACCGCCGGCGTAGGGCCTGCGGCCGCAACCGTGCCTTCCTTCATAAAGATCAGTTCCTCGCAGAAGAGAGCCGCGAAGTTGATTTCCTGCATCACCGAAATCACCGTCTTCCCCTGTTTACCCACCCCTTGTGCTGCAATCTCGAGCAGGCTCAACACATGGTTGATGTCGAGATTGGCCGTTGCCTCGTCCAGGATCAGCACCGGCGTATCCTGCGCCAGAGCCCGGGCAAAGACCACCCGCTGACGTTCCCCGCCGCTCAGTTCGGAGATGTACCGGTCCGAAAATTCGACGGTTTCAGTCATTTCCATCACCGATTCCACAATTTCCATGTCCTGAGCAGACGGCCTTGAAAACCGGGGAATGTGGGGATACCGACCCATTAGCACCACCTCTTTTGCCGTAAACGGAAAGTTGATGTGGTAGTTCTGGGGCACAAGGGCCATCTCCCGTGCGATCTCCGGCCGGGTCCATTTTCCGATCGGCTTTCCCCCATATCGGATCTCCCCCGACTCTGATTTCAGATGGCCGCAGAGGAGATCGAGCAGCGTGCTCTTTCCGCAGCCGTTGGGCCCCAGGATTCCGTAGAAGCGGCCCGGAGAAAGCGACAGGCTGAGATCCCGGATCACAGGGCTTTCCCCATAGCTGAACATGAGGTTTTCGACGGTAAAGGGCATGCATCTAAAATCCGGTGCGCGCCATCTGGCGTCTTCTGAAGATATAGCAGAAAAATGGGCCGCCGATCAGCGCGGTCAGCACCCCGATGGGAATCTCCCCCGGAAGGACGGCCCGCACCAAGGTATCTGCTGTCAAGAGCAGGATCGCGCCGGCAAAGAGACAGACCGGCAGCAGTCGCCGGTTGTCGGGCCCCGTGATCCCCCGCATCATGTGCGGAATCAGAAGCCCCACGAATCCGATGATGCCGGATACGGAGACGCAGACCGCGGTCAACAGGGATGCGGTCAGCAGCAGAATCAGCATCACCTTTCCCGTCTCCACCCCAAGGGATGCCGCGCTCTTGGTTCCAAGCGCCATCAGATTGAGATCCCTGGAAAAGAAGAGAAAGACCCCGAGGCCAAAAAAAAGCGCGACTCCGGTCAGCCCCGCATCGGCCCAGGTCCGGGAGGTGAAGCTGCCCATGAGCCAGAAGATGATCACCGAGACCTGCTCGTCGGCCAGATATTTCAAGAAGCTGATGCCGGCCGCCAATATCGCGGCCACGATGATCCCGGACAGGATCAGGTTGTTGGAGGAGAAGCCGCCGGCCGATGACGAGAGATAGATCACGAATGCAAGGGTTCCGATGCCGCCGATAAAAGCGAACAGCGGCACGGCAACTGTCTGGGGCAGGCCCGTGTCAAAGAGAAGCGCGACCGCGGCCCCGAACGCAGCCCCGGCCGAGACGCCCAGTGTGTAGGGATCAGCCAGGGGATTCAGCAGAAGCCCCTGGAAGACCGCTCCCGATATCGACAGCCCCGCGCCAACGGCAGCCGCAGTCAGAATCCTCGGCAGCCGCACATCCGTCACCACCACCTGATGGAGCGGATCGACGCCGGAGATTTGGCCATCTGCGCCCGCGGCCTTTCCCGCGATGATCCTCGCGGTGTCGGAAAAGGGGATTTTGATATAGCCCATTCCGGCAGACAGAACGATCAGCCCCGCCAGCAGAAAGGCGAGAAGGATCAGTTCCAGAGCGGTTCTTTCCCGCAGTATCCGAAAGATCCCGGCCATCTCCTATAACCGCTTCACCACTTCCCGGAGATGGTCGATCCAGATATTCACGATCTCGTCATACTCTCCCAGCCCCTTCAATATCGGAACCGCATCGATCCGGGCTCCGGCAAGAACCGATTTCCAGGAGTCGGGCCCATCACCGGCCATGTCGTTTCGGGCATGATCCCCGGCAACGGCCATCAGGGGCATGAGATATACCTTTTGAACCCCTTTGGGCGCCAGCATCTTCATGATGTCCTGGATAGTCGGATAGCTTTCGACTGTTCCCACAAAGACATTGAAATCCTTCTGCTGCAGATAGTGCATCAGCGCAGGATAGGCTGCATTTGCCGGATGTTCCGTTCCGTGGCCCATGAGAATGACCGATTCCGACGCGGTTCGATCCCCGGGGATTCGGCCGAGAATAACCCCTGCAACCGCTTCCATATCATAATGGTCTCCCAAGAGGGGAAGCCCGACTTCGATCCTCTCGAATCCCCCGGCCATCCGGCCGAAGAGTTCGGCATTCCGGACCAGCTCGTGGTACTCCTCGCCTGCGATGATGTGCAGGGATTGAACCGCCACATGGGTGAACCCCTCCTCCATCATTTGGGATAGAGCCGTCTCCGGCGAGTCGAGTGTCTTGCCTTCCTTTGTCAGTTTTTTGCGGATCATCGAAGAAGTATAGGCCCAGCGGACCGGGATCTCCGGAAACGCGGCCCGCATCTTCTCGTCGATGTTGTCCAGTGCCTTCTGAGCCTCCGGAACACTGGTTCCAAAGGCCACCAGCAGAATTCCCGTCTTTTTCTGGGGATTGGCGTTTTCGGCCTGGGCCCACACCATCGGAGCGGCCAGAAAAAAAAATACAAGACCTGCGGCAACTGCCCGGATACCTCTTCTCATGCCCCTTCCCTCCATCTTTTCCCTATGATTTGAAAGCACTCAAATCGAATCCATAAAAAAAGCCCTTCAAGCTTTTCCATTCGCCTGAAGGGCTGCACCCAGCTTCTTGACCCTTGTATTAGATTTGATCCGCGGAAACGGAGTTCCTCTCTTTTGCCATTCAAGAGGAAAACAATCACATCTTTCGAGGCAGGTCTTCTGGCTTCCGGATCATCCTAAAGACCGCGCCTTCCCACCCGGTTTCTCTCCGGGCAGTGACATGAAATGCGGCTTTCGTCCCCGGTCACAGCGGCGGGACCGCTCCCGACTCCAACGGGATTCCCTATTAAGCGCTTAAAAAGCACCTCGCGGTTGAAGGGTATTGAATCAAAGGCTTTTTGTCAAGAAAGATTTCTCAGAGATGATGGCCGGCGCCTGCCGGATTCCGTCTTTCATGGGGCCGCCATTTTCAATTGTTTGCTGCGTCTTGTCCATTTTCCTCGACCGGGGCATCCTCGGGCTCTTCTGGTGCCGGAAGGGCTTCGATCTTGTGGTTGTTCTCCTTGAGCAGCCCCACCCGGCGGGCTCTCTTCTCCCAGAGTGTTCGGGCCAATGCCTGCATGTCCACGGTCTTGTCGGCCTCGTCCACGATCTCCAGGCCGAAGAGCGTCTCGACCACATCCTCCAGGGAGACTATCCCCTCCATGCCGCCGTACTCGTCCACCACCAGCGCGATGTGCTCCTTGTTGTCCAGGAGGAACTCGAAGAGCTGAGAGAGAAAATCATCCCCGGAGACGGCCTTGATCTCGCGCTTGAACTCCTCCAGCTTCCGGTTGTTCTGATCCCGGGCCTGGGCCAGCAGGATCTCGTCTTTGAGCACGAAGCCGGTGATATCATCCCGGTCATTGCTGTAGATCGGGATGCGGGAGAAGGGGGTCTGGTGATGGAGATTCATGAAATTCTCCACCGTCATCTTCTCCTGAAGCGCGAAGACCACTGTCCGGGGGGTCATGATGTTGCGCACCTTGGAGGAGCGGAACCGGAAGAGGTTTTTGAGAATCCGGGACTCCTTGGCCTGCAGGTGCCCCTGCTGGGCTCCCAGATCGGCCATCGCGGCAAACTCCTCCCGGCTGAATCCGCCCAGAGGAGATGTGCCGGACATCCCTTTGGTCAGCAATTCAGAGAGGAGTACAAAGGGATAGAGGATGATGACCAGGATACGGATCATCGGTGCGATGGGGACTGCAAGGCCTCTCCAGTAGCGGGCCCCCAGGGTTTTGGGGATGATCTCGGAAAAGACCAGGATCAGCAGCGTCAGAATTGCGGAAATGATGCCCACATACTGGCTGCCGTAGATTTTGGCAGCCTCTGCCCCGGCCCCGGCCGCGCCAGCGGTATGGGCCACGGTGTTGAGGGTCAAAATTGCGGCCAGGGGCCGGTTGATGTTGTCCTTGAGCTTTTTAAGGGTTTTTCCCACCCCTTTCCCCCTTTTTTCCAGCGTAGCGATGAATGGGGGGGTAATGCTCAGCAGAACGGCTTCGGCAATGGAGCAGAAGAACGAAAAGAGAAGCGCGACCAGAACGTAAAAAATTAGTAATGACATCTTTTGTTTACAGGGTTATCCTTTTTTGGAATAAGGGAGACCATTTGTTCCTGTTCCTTTGGTCTCAAAGTAGTTCATCCATCGAAAAAATTCAAGAATTACTTCTACATTTGGAAGAGAAATCTTACTTCTGCTCCAGTTCCAGCACCCGGAGTTCGGCCTCTTTTACGCCGGGGAGATCCTCCATGCTCTTTCGGGCCTCGTAGATGATGCGCCAGTTTCGGAGTTCAAGCACATTATCCCCTTGGGCCAGCAGGTTGGACTTGTTGGCCAGATGAACGGCCTGACCCGGATTCTCCCGCCGGAGCTGGATCTCGGCCATCAGGCTCCATAGCTTGGGATTGTCGCCGTCGATCCGCAGTGCCCGTTCCATGGTCGCGAAGGCCTGATCCAGCTTCTGGTTCTCCATCAGCACCTGGGCCTTTTTTATGAGCCGTGCCGTGAGATTGTTGAACTCGTAGGGGTTCTGGTGTTCGGTCCGGATATCGGCTCTGGCCCCGAGCTGCCGGGGCGGTGGGGTCCGCTCCAGAGTCTCCTCTTCGATCAGGGGCTCTGGGGTCTGCGCGGTCGAAGGGAAGGGCATCTCCCTTTCCGTCTCCCGCTCGGGAAGAGAGGTGCGCACGGTCCGGGGTGTCTCCCGGGTTTCGGTCTCTGACACGGGCCCATGAATGGCTCTGCCCTCCCGGTCGATATAGACCTTGGTGCAGGAGAAAAAGCCGAATGTCAGGGACAGCACCAGCAAAAAGGGGAACGTCTTGCGATAAATCATCATTCAAAAACCTCCTTTAACCAGTTGAATATTCCCGGCTTTGAGCTTGGACGTTCCTCTCTTTCCGGCTCGGTATCCGGAGCCGGAGGCGTTTCAGGCTGTAGCCGGCAGGAGTAGAAGGCCTCGGGTGCGGAGCCCGCGATAAAGGGAACCGAGACGGCTCCTGCGCAGAAGGCTTCGGTTCTGGCCTCCATAAAGGGCTCCACCACCACCCATTCCACCGATTGGGGCCTGGGAAGGGAGAGGGGTTGGGTCGGGATCCGGTTCATGATCTCCCCCCATACCCGCAGTGCCCCGGACGCGCCGGTGAGCCCGGCCGGGCCGTTGTCGTCCCGGCCCACCCAGACGGCCCCAAGGCGGTTGCCGGTGAACCCGGCAAACCAGCTATCCTTTAGATCGTTTGTGGTTCCGGTCTTGCCCGCGGGGGAGAGGTTTCTCGTCAGAATGTCCACCAGCCGTCGGGCTGTCCCCTCCACGGCCACGGCCTGGAGCGAGGTGTTGATGAGAAATACCGGGCCCGGATCGAAGCTCTGCCGCACGGTCAACGGATACCGCTGCAGGGGCTTGTGATCCGGCGTATAGACGGAACGGATCGAGCGGACCGGGGAGAAGAAGCCCCCGGCCGCCAGGGTCTGATACATATGGGCCACTTCCAGCGGAGAGAGTTCCAAAGTCCCCAGCAGAGTCGAGGGGTAGGGGAGGATCTTTCCCTCCACCCCCAGTTTCTCGAGCGTTTCAAAGACTTTTTCCAGACCCATCTCCATCCCCAGCCGCACCGTGGCCGAGTTGTAGGAGTGAACCAGGGCCTCATAAAGGGGAACATAGCCGTGGTACTGCCGGTCGTAGTTCTTGGGAATCCAGGGCCCCTGATGCTTGTCAACAATCTCCATCCGGCTGTCGTCGATCGGGGTGATCAGGGTGTATTGTTCGGGCTGGGAGAGAGCCGTCAGATAGATCGCGGGCTTGATCAGAGAGCCGATGGGCCGCTTTGCATCCAGTGCCCGGTTGAAGCCCGGAAATCTCGGGGTCCGGCCCCCCATCAGGGCCAGCACCTCGTTTGCGGCCGTATCCGTCACGATCACTCCGGTCTCCAGCCTCTCCTCCGGGGTTGCATCGGGCAGGTTGCGCCGCTCTTCCAGCGCGGCCATCCCTTCGGTCACGGCCGCCTCCACCGCAAACTGGGTTTGGGGATCGAAGCTGGTGAAGATCCGTAACCCCTCAGTGCGCAGATCCTCCTCGCGGTACTCCTTCAGGAGCTGCCGCTTGACCAGATCGGTGAAAGCGGGAAAGATCTCGGTTCCCCCGGCCTCGATCTCGATCACCGAAAGGGGCTTCTCCTTTTCCGCGGCCGCCTCATCTCCGTGGATAAGCTTGAGTTCGGCCATGATGTCGAGCACCATGTCCCGCCGCTCCCTGGCCCGCTCCGGATTGCGGCGCGGGTCGTAAAAGGAGGGGCCCTTGAGCATGGCCACCAGCAGCGCGACTTCTCTTGGCCGCAGGTCCTCCAGGGGCCTTCCGAAATAGAAATGGCTGGCGAGGCCGAAGCCGTGGATGGCCCGGTTGCCCTGCTGGCCCAGATAGACCTCGTTGAGATAGGCTTCTAAAATCTCGTCCTTGTCGTACCGGGACTCCAGGATCATGGCCATGATCATCTCGTCGAATTTCCGCTTGAATGTCCGATCACGGGTGAGGAAGAAGTTCTTCACGAGCTGCTGGGTCAGGGTGCTTCCCCCCTGGGCCTTGCGCAGGCTTCTGATATTGGCAATCAGGGCGCGCAGGATCGACAGGGGCGCGATGCCGTGGTGTCTGTAGAAGCTTCGGTCCTCAACCGCGATCAGGGTCTGGATCACCAGCGGAGAGGCTTCTTTGAGCTTCACCAGAATCCGATCCTCCTGATGGGTGGGATAGATGCTCGCGATCCGGGCCGGGTCCAGCCGGACCCCGTCAGAGGGGTGTCCGGTCTCTATGTCGGTAAGTTCCTGCACTCGGCCATTTTCAATGCTGAGCCGGAGCTTTTTGGCCGGCTCTTGCCCATCTTCAAAGGTAAAGGAGCGGGAGAAGAGGATCATCTGATTGGCTTCAATCGAATAGCTACCCGCGCCATCAACAGCATCCACCTGCCGGTACCGCATCAGGTCCAGTTCCCGGATCAGACCCTCCCGGGTGATCTCCATGTCCGGATAGAGTTCCAGAGGCCGCGCGTAGATCCGCGCGGGCAGCTCCCATTTCTTCCCGGCAAATTTCGTCTTTACCACATCGCTCAGCTCCCGGGAATGGTAATAGAGCCAGACCCCCGAGCCGATGAAGATCAGCAGAAGGAGAACTCCTGCAATCAGGGCCTTTACGCCGCAGCCTATTTTCCTTCGATCATTTTTTCGTGCCATAATATAAATGTGATGAGCATCCAGAGTTTCATCCCGAACCGGGAGCTGCGGATCTCCCGGGAGTCGTAGTCGAGAAGCTGTGAGACATATTGACTTCTGATGCGATCATAACGGTGAACCGGGGATTATGCAACCCAAAGATCCTTTTTTCCTCCCAATCCGCCGGGAATTATGCTACCTTTCTCCTTTAGATCCATAATGCCCTGTTTCCCCGGAAAAGGGCAATTTCAAAATAGATCCGTCCAATGGAAAAACCGGAAGTCACCCCATGAAAAAAGATCCGACCCGTGAGGCGCTGAAGGCAGAGAACGAACAACTGAAAAGAGAACTCAGGGCAGGGGAGGGAGAACGGACAATTCTCGATATGCGCACGGTTATGTCGGGTGCTATGAAGCTGCTCCGGCCTCTGATACCGGCCAACATCGATGTCCGCGAAGAGATCCCGGAAAAGTGCCCGCCCATTACCGGAGAGGCCGCGCAGCTTCAGCAACTGATCATCAATATGGGGACCAATGCCATCCATGCCATGCAGACGGGTGGCGGCAGATTGACCATTTCCCTGGATGCGGTGAAGATGGGATCGAAGGGCGGGAAAGAAGCGGGCGACGATGGCCCGGCGGATTTTCCAGCAGACCTTTCGGCCGAAGATTATGTCCGGCTGACCATCGCGGATACCGGCTGCGGGATCTCCCCGGAGCACTTGGGCCGGATCTTCGACCCCTACTTCACCACGAAAGAGGTGGGAACCGGCTCCGGCATGGGGCTTGCAGTAGTGCATGGGATCGTGAAGGGACACGGCGGTGGGATCAGCGTAAAGAGTACCCCGGGCCGCCGAACGATCTTTCGGGTCTTTCTGCCGGCATCCTCTGAAAAGCCGGCCGTAGAACTCACCGCGGCCGATGAACTTCCCCGGGGAAATGAGCATGTCCTTTTTGTGGATGATGAATCTTCCATCGTCGAAATCGGCCATTACCGGCTGAAATCCCTCGGCTATGAAGTGACCGCCTTTACAGACCCCGTAAAAGCCTTCCGGGCCTTTGCCGATGCCCCGGATACATTCGACCTGCTGATTACAGATATGACCATGCCGCAGATGACCGGAGACATTCTTGCCCAACAGGTCCGGGAGATCCGGCCCGACATGAAGATCCTCCTCTGCACCGGCTACAGCGACCGGATGGATGAGCAGAAGGCCGCCGGCCTCGGTATCGGCTATCTGATGAAGCCGGTCTCCAGAAAAGAGTTTGCCGAGGTGGTGCGGCGGGTGCTGGATGGAGAGATGTAGAAGTGAAATGATCGTCCATATGCCAATTGAACCCGAAAACGACTCTGTGGAATCGTGAAGAAATGAATCAGTCTTTAAAGGATATACAGGTGCTTCGCACCGTGCTCGGGCAACTGGATGCCGAACGTCCCGCGGCAGGAAAAGAGCAGGAGGGACGAACCCTCTATGTGGAGCGGAGAGATGATTTTATGAAGCGGCTCGATCTGGAGATCATGAGCCGAAAGGAGAAGGCCAGAATTCTGGTCACGGGACAGATCGGCGTTGGTAAATCTTCGGAAATATCTCATTATTATTATAAAAACAGAAGTGAAAATAGACCGCTATGGATTCACAGCGACCTTGAAAAAGAGGAGAATCCGGAGAATTGCAGGGCTACAGGCGTTTTTTTGACAATCTTCCGGGATTTATGGAGTACGATTCATTATCTATATCAGAATAAAAAATCAAAAGAATTGATTCAGATCCGGGATGAGATTCTGAGCCGGCTGATTGACTGGCTGAAGGGGGAATATATAAAGGATCAGGAAAAGGTTCTTTTTTCTTTCGGCGGGATAACGTATCCGGTTTTTTTACAGGAGGAGGGGAAAGATACAGGGCTATCTCTGATTCTCGGCAAAGCGGCCCACCATGAGGCGGTATCTCGGCCGGCGCAAAAGATCGGTTCGGCCCCGGACAGTCTGATCAATTTGTTGAATAAACTGCTCAAATGGGCTGCAGATGAGCGGAAAGGCCATGCGCCCGTCATTTTTATCGATCATGTGGACAAGATCCGCAGCCAGGAAGCTGCAGAGGATGTGCTTGTAAAGGCGATCCATCACTGGAACCGGCTGAATGCCTCCATCATCATGACGGCCCCTTTTGAAAACACCATTGGTGAGCTTCGCCATTCGGTCGAATCTAACTGGGGGCCGCCCCTGATGGTCTATCCGGTCGATTTTCCGGAGGAAGAGAGCGATCCTGTGGACGATATTTTCCGCGGGATTGTGAAGAATGCTCAACTGACGCGGTTGATCCAGGAGGAGAGCCTCTGGCTGCTCAGCCATTACTGCGGCGGGATTCTGCGGATGTTTGTCCAGTTTCTGATCCAGGCTTCCAAGGAGGCGCACATTTCCGGACATGATCGGATCGAAGCCGGGGATGCCCGATTTGTGGTTCAGATGGCAAAAAGAGCCTATTACGATTACAGTCCGGAAGCCATGCGCCTGCTGCATACGATTGTATCAGAGGGCACCGGGTTGGGCAAAGCCTCAGAATTGCTGCGATCTCCCATCGGTCTTATTATCAAAAGGCCCACGGATGGTAAACAGAACTTCAGACCCCATCCGTTGATCGACATCATTCTTGATAACTATCGGTTCGAAAAACGGAAAGGATAAAGGAGATATGTCAACAGCCGAGGATCTGGCTTTCTCGATTTCGGAGGAAGGCCGCGGCATCCATATCCTGCTCTGGGATGATCAGGAAGATTTGGTTCATGCGCTGATCATTCTTTATGCGTCTTTGAAAAAAAGAGTGACTCCGCTTCTCGTTTCTTCCGGAAATCAGGATTTGAGGAGGCTTAAAACGTTGATGGAAA
The DNA here is from genome assembly GCA_011390135.1 of Desulfobacteraceae bacterium. Taxonomy (GTDB): domain Bacteria; phylum Desulfobacterota; class Desulfobacteria; order Desulfobacterales; family JAABSP01; genus JAABSP01. Next base: position 10,321 of record JAABSZ010000067.1, read on the forward strand.
GCCGAATCTCCACAGCTTTTCCAAAGGAGCAGCATGATAACAGGGGGGATACTTTCTGGATGCTTTTCATACAGCAGGCGAACAGCAGGGAGATCGGCCCCCGGATGAATGGTTGGCGCAAGCCATTGGCCGAGGCTCCCGGCTCTCTTCTGCTGATTCGCCATGCCGATTTTGACACATTCCAGCGTCATGCGCCGGATCTTGTCTCATTTGTCGGACCGAGAATATATTCGGCATCCAATATGTTGTCCATTTTTTCTGACAAAACTTATCAAAATATGGATGTTGATCTTTTCGATCCTCTTCCTGCGATTTTGCGTCATTTACCTGGTGAGCAGCCGGGTAAAGAGGGCATTCTGGAATGGATTGAAGCCTATGCTCCGACCGGCCGGGAGACATCTGTCTAAGCCATGAAACTAAAGCGAATCCAATCCATATTTGAAGATTGCCTTCGAGAGACCGGTGTTTTCAATAGAGATAAAAAAAATATTATTGAGTCTGAAGTGGTAAAATTGAAAGATGGAGATTGGCTCGTCATCGCCGCTGGTATTAAGGAAGCGGAGGGAAAGCCTTTTTTCAAAACCCAGGAAAAACGCTTGGAGAAAGCTCTTACTCCTTTGGCTTTGATACTTTCTCTGGCGGTATGGCTGAAGGCGATGCGGTGAATCGATCGCAACATACCTTTCAAAAGGAAAAAAGGAAACAATCACACCGGAAAGGAGGAAACAGTAGCTGTTTTGACGGATTGAATTGAAATTCTAAAAGTTTACATTACAGGAGGGTTCGCCATGTGGATTGTCGGCATCATACTGATTGTGATTGCAGGAGGGCTGCTTTACGGCTCCCGGTCCCAGAAAAAGAAGATGGAAGATATGGTCTCCACCGAGACGGCAAAGGTGGAATTTCTCGAATCCCTGGCCAATTCAATGGAGGAAGGGGTCGGAGAAGGGCATCTCCAGTACGCGGCAGAGGTCAAGGGGAAAGCCGTATGCAGCGCTCCGCTCCGTTCCGAGATCGCCGAGGTTGAGTGCGTCTACTACTCCGCGACCGTAAAGCGCAAATATGAAGAGACCTACTATGAAAGGGACAATGATGACAACGAGGTCCGCAAGACCCGGACATCCACCGAAACCCTTTCCAGCAACTCCCAATATGTCCCCTTTTATGTGGATGACGGAACCGGACAGATCAAAGTGGAGCCCGGAAGGGCGGAATTCATCCCGGCAAAGATTCTCTCCCGATTCGAATCCCATTCCGATCCCGGCGGCAGAATCGAGATCGGCCACTTCTCCTTTGATGTCCCCTCCGGATTCGATGGTGACCATGACCGCCGGACACTCGGCTATCTCTTCGAGGAAACGGCCATTCAGCCGGGACGGGATGTCTATGTGCTCGGAGAAGTCTCCGATGCCGGCGGAGAGATTTCCATACGGCATCCCTCGGGAGAAGGCCGGTTCATCATCAGCAGCAAGTCGGAAGAGGAACTCATGGGGAGCGCCCGGTCCGCGATGAAGTGGATGACGGTCGGTGCGGTGATATGTGCGGTCGCGGGGGTTTGTTTGATGATCTTTGACTTTGTGTAGCGGAAAAAAAGGCCGAAAGATTCTCCCTTCGGCCTTTGCTTCCGAATTATCCTTCCGAATCATCCCACCGGACCATCCAATCGGACCATCCAATCGGATCATCCGGATTTTTCTTCAAATTTAAAGGAAGCCGAATTCATACAGTACCGCAGCCCCGTCGGCTGGGGCCCATCCTCGAACAGATGCCCCAGGTGAGATTCGCACCGGTTGCAGATCACCTCGGTTCTCGCCGAAAAGAGGCTCCGGTCCGGCCGGGTCTTCACATGGTTCGGGCAGATCGGCTCCCAGAAGCTGGGCCACCCGGTTCCTGAATCATACTTTGCCTTGGAGCTGAACAGGGGCAGATCACACCCCGCGCAGTTGTAGATCCCCTCCTTCTTGTAATCGGCATACTTCCCGGAAAATGCCCGCTCAGTTCCCTTCTCCCGCAGGATATGGAACTCTTCCGGCGTCAGCATCTCCTGCCATTCGGCCTCGGTTCTTTCGATCTTCTCGATGTTCTCCTTGCATTCCACCATCTTTTCTCCCTCCGCTGCAAATATTCTTCGGCCCCCAGGCAGGTGGGCAAAAGCGCCCCATGCGGCTCCGGCCAGAAGGATCTGTTTCAAAAAATTCCGCCGGCCCGGATCATACCGCTCCGGCAGGGCTTCTGCCCGATTTGCATCCGACAACATGTTTTTTCGTCCGTATGTTTCCATGGCTTTTCTCCTGTAATGCGCGTGAAGTCCCGGGAAAAACATAAGCGGAAACCCGAGGGAAATCAAGACCGGGCAGAAGATCTGCAACCGGAAAGAAACAGGGGAATTGCAATTTCTTCATTTTTTAATTATACTGAAATCTTCGGATCATTTTTGCAAATCGAAATGGTCCCATATCCGACGGCAATGCTGTTTTGAAAAGCGGTTTTTTTGATTGTAACAGGCCCTGAAACGGAAAGAGGATTCGACGATGAAAAAGGTATTGATCATCGGCGCGGGGGGCGTCGGAGGCGTCGTAACCCATAAGTGTGCCCAGGTCCCGGAGGTCTTCTCCGAGATCGTTCTGGCCAGCCGAACCCTTGAAAAATGTAAAAATATCCGGGACCAGATCGACCGGCCCATCGAGATCGCGCAGGTGGATGCCGACAATGTGGCAGAGACCGTTGAGCTGATCGAGCGGGTAAAGCCGGATCTTGTTTTGAATGTTGCCCTTCCGTATCAGGATCTTTCCATCATGGATGCGTGCCTTTCGACCGGGGTCGATTATCTGGACACGGCCAATTACGAGCCCCCGGACGAGGCCCGCTTCTGCTATAAATGGCAGTGGGACTATCAGGATCGCTTTAAAGACCGGGGCATTATGGCGCTTTTGGGGTGCGGATTCGACCCGGGCGTCACCAACATCTTCTGCGCGTATGCAGACAAGCACTATTTCGACGAGATCCATATGGTCGATATCATGGACTGCAACGCGGGCAGCCACGGCCATCCCTTTGCCACAAACTTCAACCCCGAGATCAACATCCGGGAGGTGAGCGCGAAGGGCCGGTATTATGAAAACCGGAAATGGATTGAGACCGATCCTTTATCAGTGCATAAGCCCTTTGATTTTCCCGAGATCGGGGAAAAAGAGATGTATCTGATGTACCATGAGGAGCTGGAATCCCTGGTAAAGAACATCCCGACCATCAAGCGGATCCGGTTCTGGATGACCTTCTCCCAGGAGTACCTGACTCATCTGCGGGTGCTGGAGAATGTCGGGATGACGCGGATCGATCCTGTTCTTTACGAGGGGTGCGGGGTGATTCCCCTGAAGTTTTTGAAGGCGCTGCTGCCGGAGCCCTCATCGCTTGGGGCAAACTATACGGGCAAGACCAACATCGGCTGCATGATCCAAGGCATCAAGGACGGAAAGCGGAAGAAGTATTATGTTTACAATGTCTGCGACCATGCCGAAGCATATAAAGAGGTGAATGCCCAGGCCATCTCCTACACCACCGGGGTTCCGGCCATGATCGGGGCCAAAATGATGCTGACCGATGTCTGGAAAGGGGAGGGGGTTTTCAATGTGGAGGAGTTCGATCCGGACCCCTTTATGGCCGATCTCAACCGGTACGGCCTGCCCTGGAAGGAGATCTTCTACGATTGAAGCTGACACCCGAGCTTCGTTTTGATCCGGGGGCCGTCCCTTCCCCCTGCTATGTCTGTGATGAGATCCTGGTTGAAAAAAATCTGAAGGTCTTGGATGATGTGCAGCGGCGGACCGGGTGCAAGATCCTGCTGGCCCTCAAAGGATTTGCCATGTTCAGCCTTTTCCCGCTCATCCGGGAATACCTGCACGGGATTGCGGCCAGCTCCGTTGACGAAGCAAGGCTCGGATACGAGGAATTCGGAAGAGAGGTGCATTCCTGCGCGCCGGCCTTTCCCGAGAAGGTCTTCCATGAGCTGCTTGAATACAGCGATCATTTGGTCTTCAACTCCTTTTCCCAGTGGGAGAGATTCCGAAACCGTGCAACTGATTCAAAGGTCTCCTGCGGCATCCGGGTCAACCCTGAGCATTCAGAGGTGAAGACCGCGATCTACGATCCCTGCGGCCCCTGCTCCCGGCTGGGAACTACGACGAAGAACTTCCGACCCGATCTCCTGGACGGCATCGAGGGGCTCCATTTCCATACCCTGTGCGAATTGAACGCTGATTCCCTGGCCCGGACCCTGCCGGTCTTCGAGGAGAAGTTCGGCGAGTTCATTCCGAATATGTCCTGGATCAACTTCGGCGGGGGGCATCACATCACCCGGCCCGATTATGATCTGGATCTGCTCTGCCGCCTGTTATCGGATTTTCGATCCCGGCACGGGGGGATAACGGTCTATATGGAGCCGGGCGAGGCCATCGCGCTCAACACCGGCTTTCTGGTGGCGACTGTGCTTGATATCCACCATAATGAGATGGATATCGCGATTCTGGATACCTCGGCCGCTGCCCATATGCCCGATGTGCTGGAGATGCCCTACCGGCCCGAAATCATTGGCGCGGGCAGGCCCGGGGTCTATCCATATGCCTGTCGGCTGGGGGGAATGACCTGTCTTGCCGGGGACGTGATCGGTGATTATTCGTTTCCGGAACCGCTTGCTGTGGGGGATCGGCTGGTCTTCACGGACATGGCCCACTATACAATGGTCAAAAACAACACCTTCAACGGGATCCGTCTTCCCTCGATCGCCATCGCCGGGGCCGATGGAGAGGTGCGCTTGGTGCGGACCTTCGGCTATGAAGATTACAGAAACCGTCTCTCCTGAAATCGATCGATTCTCTCTGCCGCAACTGATCCGAATCCTGCCGGCAATCTTTCTCCTCCTTTTCCTCCCTTGGCGCGTCGCAACTGCGCAGGGGCCAGAAGTTCCCGCGTTTCGGCATATCACAGCAGATCAGGGGCTGCTCCATGAGACGGTTCTCTCCATTGCACAGGACAAAAACGGATTTCTCTGGTTCGGAACCTGGAACGGTCTGCACCGGTATGACGGCTACGAGGTCATCGCGTATCGCAATGATCCCAAAGATCCCCACAGCTTGAGCCACAATAGTGTTACGGTTCTCTACACGGACCGGAGCGGAACCCTATGGGCAGGGACCTATGGCGGAGGGCTCAACCGGTATGATCCTAAACTTGACCGCTTTGACCATTTCCGACATGACCCCTTTGATGCCGACTCCTTGAGCCATGATGAGATCCAGGCGATCCTGCAGGAGAGGGCCGGGGATCTCTGGGTGGGAACCAAGGGGGGAGGGCTCAACCGCTTCGACCCTGCGCAAAAGAGATTCACCCGATACCGGCATCAGCCCAATGATCAAACCAGCCTGAGCAATGACAATGTCCGCGCCCTTGTTGAGGATCATCACGGAACACTCTGGGTGGGAACCATGGACGGCATCAACCGGTATGACCGGGAGAATGACCGGTTTGAATGGGAACCCTTCCGTTCGATTCAATCTTCGATTCCCGGGCCAGATTACAGCTATGTCGATACTCTTTACGAGGACAGCAGGGGCCGGCTCTGGATCGGAACCCTGGACAGCGGCCTTTTCCGATTCGATCCCGAGACAGGCGCGTTTGCCTCTTTTCTCCACCGCGCCGAAGACCCCACGAGCCTGAGCGACAACAAGGTCAGAGCCATCCATCAGGACAGCGCAGGCGTTCTCTGGGTGGGGACCGCGGAGGGGCTCAACCGCTTCGATCCCAAAAGCGAAACCTTTCAAAGGTATTCCGCAGATGCCTGCAGGGCCGACAGCCTGAGCGACAGCTATATCCGATCCATCTATGAGGATCGGGCCGGAGGGCTCTTCTTCGGAACCGACAAAGGCGGCGTCAATCTCTTCTATCGAAACACCAAGGCCTTTTACAACTATCGGCCCCTCTTTTCCCGGATCGATGAAAACACTTCAGGCAATCGGGTCAATGCGGTCTGCCAGTGCCGGACAAAGGATCTCTGGCTGGGAACCGACGGCGCAGGTCTTGTCCACCTCGACCCAAATACGGGGCTCCGCCGGCAGTTTCTTCACCTTCCGGGAGATGATCAGAGCATTCCCGGCAACACGATCCATGCGGTGCTGACCGCCAGAGACGGAGGGATATGGATCGGCGCTTCTCCGGGGGGATTGGGCCGCCTGAATCCGAAAACCGGCAAGACGCTCCGATACCGACATGACCCGGATGATACAGGGACAATCAGCAGCGATGATGTCTTCTCCCTGTATCAGGACCGACAGGGCTTTATCTGGGCCGGCACCTGGGGCGGCGGACTGAACCGGCTCGATCCTAAGACCGGCCTATTTACCCGCTTCACCCGCCAGGGGGATTATCCGGACAGTCTGAGCCACGATGTGGTCTTTGCCATCCATGAGGACCAAAACCGCGATCTCTGGATCGGCACCTTTGGCGGGGGGCTCAACCGGCTCGATCGGGAGACGGGCCGCTTTACCCGATATGCCGATTTGGGGGAGGGGCCAGCCGAGATGGGCCTCAACTATGTCTTCTCCATCACCGAAGACCGGTCGGGCCGGCTCTGGATCGGAACGGCCGGCGGATTCGGCCGGATCGATATCGATAATGGCCGCCTGATCCGCTATAGCGAAGCGGACGGCCTTGCCGACAATCGGGTGACGGGAATCCTGGAGGATCGAAACGGCCGCCTCTGGCTTAGTACCCACGGGGGGATCTCCGAGTTCGATCCGGAAACGGGTATTTTTCGCAACTATGACATGAAAGACGGTCTTGCCGGAAATGAGTTCTCGGCCAACGCCTCGCACAAAACCGAAGCGGGGCAACTTCTCTTTGGCGGGATCGCCGGACTGACCGCGTTCGATCCCGATGAGATCATCGACAATCCTTTTCTCCCTCCGTTGGTCTTCACCGATTTTCGTATCTACAATCAGCCGGTGGAGATCGGCGGTGATTCTCCGCTGCAGCGGACCATCACCGAAACCCTTTCTCTGACCCTGAACCATCAGCAAAAGATCTTTTCACTGAAATTTGCCGCGTTGAGCTTCAATGCGCCGGAGCGGAACCGGTATCGATACCGGCTGAAAGGATTTGAGGCCCGATGGAACGAGGTGGGAAGCGATCAGCGATATGCTTCATACACCAACCTGCCGCCGGACAGCTACAATTTTGAACTTCTGGGCGCCAATTCCGACGGCATCTGGAACGATCAAATAGCTTCCCTTGGGATCACGATCCTTCCCCCCTGGTGGGAAAAGCCCTGGTTCAAGATTATGCTGGCGCTGTTGATGGCAGGCCTCCTTTTCGGCATCTTTTTCCTCCGGATCAGAAGCATGAAGCGGTACAGCCGGGAGCTGGAAAAAGAGGTGCGGGAACGGACAAGGGATCTGGAGGCCGCAAAGGAGATGGCTGAATCGGCCAACCGGGCAAAGAGCGAGTTTCTCGCGAACATGAGCCATGAGATCCGCACCCCCCTCAATGCCATCTTCGGCTTCAGCACTGTCCTGGAGCGCCAGATCCGGGATGAGAAGCAGAAAAAGTACCTGGCCACCATTCAGGCCAGCGGAAAGTCTCTGCTGACGCTGATCAACGACATCCTCGATCTTTCCAAGGTGGAGGCCGGAAAGCTCATCCTCGAATATACGACCATCCGGACCCGGCCCTTCTTTCGGGAGACCGAGCAGATCTTCTCCCAGCAGATTCAGGAGAAGGGGCTCGATTTCATCATCGAACTGGATGATCTATTGCCCCAAGCATTTGAGCTGGATGAGGCCCGGCTGCGCCAGATCCTCTTCAATCTATTGGGCAATGCGGTCAAGTTCACCCACGAGGGGGAAGTTCGGTTGAGGGTCCGCCCGGTCAACTTCGACGCACCGGATGCCAAAGAATTCGATCTGGAGATCGTTGTTGCGGATACAGGCATCGGCATTCCCGAAGCGGAGCTGGAGAACATCTTCGGGGCCTTCAACCAGAGAAAAGGGCAGGAACATGCGGTGTACGGCGGCACCGGATTGGGGCTCTCCATCACCCGGCGCCTTGCCCGGATCATGGGCGGAGAGGTGACGGTCTCCAGCCGCAAAGGGGAGGGGGCTCTTTTTACCGTTCTCATCCGGGGGGTTCGAGTCCCCTCCTTTCCATCACAGCCGGACCCGGAAAAGTATCGCATCGATGTCCGGGGCCTCCGCTTTGAAAAGGCAGCGATCCTGATCGCAGATGATGTGGAGATCAACCGCACCCTGATTCGCG
>JAABSZ010000068.1:0-18603 GCA_011390135.1 Desulfobacteraceae bacterium
TGAGAGCCCCGGAAATGTAGGGGATCGAGACCAGGATAGCCGTCGCATCAGGGACAAGTCCCGTGTCAGGTGAGAGCCCCGGAAATGTAGGGGATCGGGTTCAACCGATCTGTAACTTGTCAAGCTTTATTCTTGACGGAAAACAAGTTACAACATATGGTTGAAAAGAGACATGAACCAAGCCATGCAGCAGCAAAACAAATCAGCAATCCCATCGGCGGCATACAGGGCTTTGGAAAGAAATCGGAAGGGGTCGGAAGCCGCCGGGATATGAGGTTGAAATTTTATGAAAATGACTATTGATATACCGGAAAAGGATCTGATCGAATTCGGAAGAGAATCGATTTATCAGGAAATGAATAACACGCTTCGATGGATGAAGCTCAAGACTTCCTTCAGAAGAATTTCGGAAGCGTTGAAAACGACGGATGAAAAAGAGTATTACAATGAAATGGAAGAGATCAGAAATGCCGCATGGGAGGAGTACAGGAAGGATTTGTCTTAGCCCATGAAAGTCGTAGCGGATGCGTGCAACCGTAACGCAAATCGGAAATTCGACCGGCGTTATCCTGCCCAGGGAGGTCGCTGCCCGTCTCAAGGTGAAGAAGGGCGACAGCCTCTTTCTCACGGAACCCCCCGATGGATATATCATCACACCCTATGACCCGGAATTCGAAGAACAGATGGGAGCCGCCCGCCGCGGCATGGAAAAGTATCGGAATGCATTGTATGAACTTACCGAAAAATGAGCTGCCGCTGGCTCCGGTAAGATATCGTCAATGACCCCGCTCCTCATCATCATCACCCTCTCCTGGCTCGCCGGCCTCACCGCATTCATCGGCAGCCTCGGCGCAAGATGGGAAACCATTCCCGAGTCCACAGTCAAAAGCGAATGCATCCACGGCATCGTCGCGTTCGGCGGTGGCATTCTGGCCGCTGCGGTCGCGTTCGCGCTCGCGCCCGAGGCCATCGAAGTCCTGAGCCCCTGGCTGCTCGCCCTGACCTTCTGCGCCGGGGGGATTCTCTTCTGCGGCGTCGATGCCTGGATCGCGGGTCGCGGGGGCAGCCTTGCGCAGTTCATGGCCATGCTGCTCGACTTCGTTCCCGAGGCCATCTCCCTGGGCGCGGTCTTTGGCCGGGACCGGAGCCTCGGATATCTGCTGGCCATTTTCATCGCAGCCCAGAACCTCCCCGAAGGCTTCAACTCCTTTCGGGAGATCCGGGCATCGGGCGCCACATCCAAAAGCGCGCTGACCGCGCTCTTCCTGATCAGCCTGCTGGGCCCCGTCGCGGCCTATTGCGGATACCGGTTTCTGCAGGATCAGAAGATCTGGACCGCAGCCATCATGAGCTTTGCCGGGGGCGGCATCCTCTACCTGGTCTTCCAGGACATCGCGCCCCAGGCGAAAATGCAGCGCCACTGGAAGCCGCCCATCGGCGCGGTGCTGGGATTTGCGGTCGGCATGGTCGGCCATCAGTTGATCGGATGAACCCAAAGAAAACGGAGAACAAGATGCAGATTCGGGAAACCCGCCATTCGGAGCTGGACACCATCCTGTCCGTGGCCCGTTCCGCGTTTGGATCAGACGAAGTGCCGGATCTGGTCAGGGATCTGCTGTCCGATCCCACCGCAAATCCGACCCTCTCCCTGCTAGCCTTTGAAGGCGATCGGGCCGTGGGCCACATCCTTTTCACCAGCGCCCGCCTGGAGCCGGAAGCCCCCCTTTCCATCTCCATTCTCGCGCCCCTGGCGGTGGTTCCCGACCGCCAGAAGCAGGGGATCGGCCGAAAGCTCATCGAACATGGCCTGCGGATGCTGAGGGAATCGGGCATCGATCTGGTCTTTGTGCTGGGACATCCCGCATACTATCCCCGCCACGGATTCCGGACGGCCGGATGGCTCGGCTTCAACGCGCCCTATCCCATCCCGGAAAAGGATGCGGACGCGTGGATGGTTCAGGCGCTGCAGCCGGGAAAATGCATCTCCTATAAGGGGACGGTGATCTGTGCGGAGAAATTGAACCGGCCCGAACACTGGCGGGAATGAATTTCCAATGCAGAGGGGTTCGGCCGCTCATTGCTGCAGCAAATTCCCGGAAGATCGAAAATTTGTCAAAGCTGGAGTAATCTATCATGAAAGTTTATACATATTCCGAAGCCAGGAAGCGTTTTGCGGATGTTCTCAACATCGCGCGGACAGAAGAGGTCTTTATCAAAAGAAGAGGCGGTGAAACATTTTCGGTAACATTGAAAAAAAGCGGGAATTCTCCCTTTGATGTTCCGGGAATCCGTACCCAAGCGACTACAGAAGACATCCTCGCGGCGGTTCGAAAATCCAGGGAACGATCTGGCGTACAGAATGTTGAAGATTGAAAGCGGGGATCAGTTGCAAGAAACCCAATCTTTCACATATTTTTCAGATCGGTGTTGACAAAGGGGGCGTTAAATGTCAATGACCCTCAGAGAAGACCGGAGTATTCCAAGAACTCGGAGATGATTATGTAAACAGCCGGGTCCGGTGCAATCAAGGATATTTTAAAACTCAGGGGAACAGCAGGAAATGTATTTCGAAGACGACACGGTCTATACCGCAGAATTCCGCCAGTCCGGAGAGGAGACCCAGGTGGCCCGTCCCGAGCTGGAACGGGCATTGATCGACTTTCTGGACCATTACGGAGAACCGGCGCTGGTGGGAAAGCCCTTCTACGGGATCATCGGCACGGGGAACGGGGAGATGCGGCTGACGCGGCTGATCGAAGCCGCGGGCTATCCCGGTGATCCGGAAGGATTCTATGCCGCGCTGCTCAAGGGGATCGAGGAGGCCGACAGCGCGGACCCGGAGCCGGTCCGGATCAATAATGTTGCCCTGCCCCACCTCCTGGTGACCGCGGTTCTGGAGGTGCTGGTTCCGGGAAGCCGCTTCATCACGGTCAGAAACGTGGATCAACTGGAGCAGCTCACCAACATCTCGGTGCCGGAAGGGGATCGAGACGATATGCAGCGGGTGATCGATACCTACCCGGTGCGCCTCTCCATGCACATCATCCGCCAGATGCGGGTCTCCAAAAACGTGGCCTACCAGTACCTCCCCTTTGTGGAGGAGCTGGACCCGGTGGGCCACTCCAACACCTGGATCGGCCAGTTCCACCAGGGGCTGCTGGAGCAGATGTACCGGAACCGGGTGATCTTTCTTTTGAACATGAGCTGCCCGGTCTACTGCCGCTTCTGCTTCCGAAAGCACAAGGAGTCCCGGAACCAGCAAAACCCGACGGTAAAAGATGTAAATGACGCGGTCGCGCATGTCGCGGCCTCGCCGGAGATCAAGGAGATCGTCATCACCGGCGGGGACCCTTTTTTGAACCGCGCGAACATCGCGGCCGCGATCGACGGCCTCAAGGAGGTCCCCCATGTCCAGACCCTGCGGCTGGCCACCCGTTCCATCGCCTATTATCCGCATCTTTTTCTGGGGGATGACCGGGAGCTGATCGACGAGCTGAAGCGGAAGAATATCGAGCTGAAGCGCCGGGGCAAACGGATGGAGGTGGCCACCCACTTCATCCATCCGGCAGAAATCTCGGTCCAGAGCCTTGCCATCATCACCGAGCTGGTAAAAAGCGGGATCGCGGTCTATGTCCAGACCCCATTTTTAAAGGACTGCAACGACGAGGGGCCCGAACTTGTCCGCCTCTACAGCCTGCTGCGGGGCGCGGGCGCGGAACTCCACTACATCTACATCCCCTGCAGCCCCATCCACGGCAACAGCATCTACTGGACATCCATCGACCGGGGGCTTGCGGTGGGGCGGTATCTGCGGGCACACCTGTCTGACAGGGTCATCCCCAGAATCTGCACCGCCACCCCGATCGGCAAGCTCGACTGGCACACCAGCGGCTGGGCCGTGGAGCCGGACAGCGAAAACGATCAGTTCGTCTGGCTGAGAAGCCCCTATGACGCGGCATATTTCGAGTCCTTTGCCCCCCTCACCAGCTCTTTGGAGATGCTTCGGAAGAATGAGGAGGGGACATTCGATGTCCGGTATATGGCCGACATGGGAGAGAATGGCCATTTCTTCGGAAAACGGATTCCCCGGCAAAACACTGCCCAGGAGCCGCCGGACCCGGATCAGGTGCGCCAGCGGATCGCGGGGGTCCGGGAGAAGATGGAAGGGGATGGCCGGGAAGAACAGAGCATTGTCCCCACCGGATATGACGGGATCTTCCGGATTCACAAGACCCGTGCGGAGATGGATATCGAGGCCGGGGCTGAGGTCTTCGAATATCTGGAGAAGAACGACGAGATCACCGATGTGGTCCTCGCGGGAGAGACCGATGCGATCCGCGGCCTCTACCGGATCGAGCGGATCATCGAACGGCTCCGGGAGATCCCACACATCAACGCGATCCGCATCCGGAGCCACGATTACGCAGCCCATCCGGAGCGGTATTCCGAAGCCCTGATCGACCGGCTCGGCGGGCTCAACAAATTGACGGTCTCGCGGCCCCAGCGGCTGGAGATCGAGACCTGGTTCCTCCATCCGGACGAGGTGCTGCCGGAACACCGGGAGATCGCCCGGGCTCTGGGATTTCGCGGGATCACCGTCTATGCCGACGTTCCGCTGTTTTCCGGGATCAACGACCATCCCGAGACGATCCAGAGGCTGGCCTACCGGCTCCGGGAGTCGGGGATCGAATTCCACCACCTTTATATAGGTGGACTTCCCATGCAGCGGGAATGGGCCCGAAAGCATCCGGTCGATACCGAGGATGTCATCGACATCGCGACAAAGGTTCGGAGGGACGGCAGCGGCAGGGAGATCCCCCGCTATATCATCCGGACAGAACTGGGGGAGGTCGATTTCGGGATCTCTGGGGTTCTGAGGGCTTCGAAAAAGGGATCTGAGGGAGAGGAAGGACTTCGGGTGCGGCTCGTTCCCTTCTCCCTCGACTATTACCGGGAGATGGCCCCCCATTTCGCATGGCCCCAAGGAGTCGGGACCGACGCGGACGGAAGCCCGATCCTTCCGGTTCCCGGGCTTTTCAGCAGCACCGGGTTTATGGTTGAAACCGAGGGATAACGGCAATGTCCCTGAAAGGCTTTTTAATAGAGGGCCGGAAAGGGGCAGGGTCGGGAAAAGCATTTAAACGAGATAGTTTTCCGGATGAAAAGGCCATCTGGAAAGGATGGATAGAGGGGGAAAAAGCATTTAAACGAGATGGTTTTCCGGATGAAAAGGTCATCTGGAAAGGATGGACAGAGGGGGAAAAAGATGGCTCGGATTGGTCGGGGCGAGAGGATTTGAACCTCCGACCTCCTGCTCCCAAAGCAGGCGCGCTGCCAGACTGCGCCACGCCCCGACGTTTTAAAAACACTTTTACCATGCTTTTTCCCTCTGTGCAAGCCCTAATGATGTCAATATTCTCTTGACACTACTTTGTTTTAATACTATTTTGAAATGAAATTGGTTTCGGACACTTAGTGACGTTTTTTGCGGGATTCGCAAAAGACCTTCCGACGGAAAACCGTCAAAAATCGGGTCGGCGAGAGTGGCGGAACTGGTAGACGCACTGGACTTAGGATCCAGCTCCGGCAACGGAATGGGAGTTCGAGTCTCCCCTCTCGCACCAGTCCTTGTGGGAACATTTCGCCGCAGCCGATAATCTCAAAGAGTGCCTGGAGAGATACCCTTCAGGCATTTGGTTTATAGAAAGGTAAAAACAGGATATGCAGTTCAACGTCGAAGATGTCAGCAGCGTAAAGAAGGTCATCCATATCGAGGTTCCCGAGGAGACGGTCAGGGAAAGGCTCGATGATGCCTACAAGGAGTTGAAGAAGAACTCGAAGATCAAGGGGTTTCGGCCCGGAAAGGTCCCCCGGTCCCAGTTGGAACGGATCTACGGCAAACAGGTCCAGGCCGATCTCACCCAGCAGTTTGTCCAGGAGTCCTTTTCCGAAGTCCTGCAGGAACTGCAGTTGAAGGTAATCGGCTCCCCCCTGGTGGAACCGCCCGAAACCCTGGGAAAGGAGCCGTTTCGCTGCAAGGTGACAGTCGATATTATGCCGGAGATTTCGGACCTCGCCTTCAAAGGGCTGGAACTGAAAAAGCCGGTCTACCGGGTCACGGACGGGGAGATGGATGCCCAGCTCGCAATGCTCCGGAAGCGGGGCGCGGATCGGAAAAAGATCGAAGAGGATCGGCCGGCCCGTGATCGAGATTTCGTGCTGGTGGATTATGAGGCCAAAAAGGATGGCGAGGTCCTGGCCGATATCGGCAGAAACGAAAACGTCATGCTGGAGGTGGGAAAGAATTCCATCCACAAGGATCTGGACGAGAACATCAAAGAGATGAAGGCCGGCGAATCCAGAGCCATCACCGTCACCTTTCCCGAGGATTACATGAACCCGGAGATGGCGGGCCAGGCGCTCACCTTCGACCTGACCGTAAAGGAGATCAGGGAGGAGACCCTGCCGGAGCTGGATGCTGAATTCGCCAGTCAATTCGGCCCCTATGAATCGATGGATGCCCTCAAGGATGCGATCCGCGTCAGCCTGCAGCAGGGGTACGAGAATCGATCCCAACAGGAACTCAACGAACAGGCATTTTCCAAACTGCTGGAACAGGTCGAGTTCGAAGTTCCCGAAGTCCTGGTGGAAGGGGAACTCAACCGGATCGTCGATGATATCCAGCGCTCCTTTGCCTACCACAACACCTCGATGGAGGATATGGGGCTGACCCCTGAAAAGATCGCCGAGGACCGGAGAGAGACCGCGGTCAACCAGGTAAAGCGCCAGATGATCCTGGCCAAGATCATCGACCAGGAGAAGCTCGACCTTCCCGAGGAGAAGGTGAATCAGGAGTTGGCCAGGATGTCGGCCTCCATCGGCCAGACCCTTGAAGAGCTTCAGACGTACTACAAGGAAACCCCCAACGCGATCGATCACTTGAAACACGGACTGCTTGAAAAAGAGGCGATGCGTCTTATCATTGAAAACAGCGACATCGAAGAGGTCGAGGCGCAGCCGGAAACGGCTCCTGAAACCGAAGAAGAGACGAATTAAACCACTTTTTCAATTTATATAATATAAAAGGAGATTCCTTGTGCTGATTCCCATGGTCATCGAACAGAGCAGCAGGGGCGAGCGGGCATATGACATCTACTCCCGTCTTCTGAAGGATCGGATCATCTTTTTAGGGACCCCGATAAACGACGAGGTAGCCAACCTGCTCATCGCACAGTTGCTCTTCCTGGAATCCGAGGACCCGGAAAAGGATATCAACTTCTACATCAACTCCCCGGGCGGCATCGTGACCGCGGGCCTTGCAGTATATGACACCATGCAGTATATCAAACCCGATATCGCGACGGTCTGCATCGGTCAGGCCGCGAGCATGGGCGCACTGCTGCTGGCGGCCGGTGCAAAGGAAAAACGGTATGCCCTGCCCAACGCCCGGATCATGATTCACCAGCCCATGGGCGGGTCCCAGGGCCAGGCCTCGGACATCGCGATCCAGGCCAAAGAGATCCTGCGGATGCGGGATGCCCTTAACAAGATTATATCGTTTCATACCGGAAAAGATATTAAACAAGTTCAAAAAGATACGGACCGAGACTTCTTCATGTCCGGTATGGAAGCTAAAAAATATGGTATACTGGATCATGTGATCACCAATCGTGAGGACCTGGACCGGTTGGACGAGTTGAGCACAGACGGAGGAAGCCAGACATGACCAAAAAGCGAAACGATACGGAGAACCTCTTCTGCTCCTTCTGCGGAAAGAATCAGAAAGAGGTGAAGAAGCTGATCGCAGGTCCTGCGGTCTACATATGCGACGAGTGCATCCAGCTCTGCAGCGAGATCATCGAGGAGGAGAACGAGAAGGATCTGCGGGATTCGGAGATATCTCTCATCCCCAAAGAGATCAAGGCCATGCTGGATGATTACGTGATCGAGCAGGAAGGAGCCAAAAAAGTCCTTTCGGTTGCGGTATATAACCATTACAAGCGCCTCAACACGGGCCTGAAGGCAGGGGATGTGGAGCTGCAGAAGAGCAACATCCTGCTCATCGGCCCCACCGGTTCCGGAAAGACCCTGCTGGCCCAGACCCTGGCGCGGTTTCTGAACGTCCCCTTCACTATCGCGGACGCGACCAGCCTGACCGAGGCCGGATATGTGGGCGAAGATGTGGAGAACATCATCCTGGCCCTGCTGCAGAACGCTGATTACGATGTGGAGCGGGCCAAACGGGGCATCGTTTACATCGACGAGATCGACAAGATCGCGGGCAAGTCGGACAACCCCTCCATCACCCGGGATGTCTCGGGCGAAGGGGTGCAGCAGGCCCTGCTGAAGATCATCGAGGGGACCACGGCAAGCGTTCCGCCCAAGGGGGGAAGAAAGCATCCCCAGCAGGATTTCGTGAAGGTCGATACCTCCAACATCCTCTTCATCTGCGGCGGAACCTTCAACGGCCTGGAGAAGGTGGTTCAGCGCCGGATCGCGACCAAGACCATGGGCTTTGGCGCGAAGCTGCCCAAGCCTGAAGAGAGGAGCATCGGCGAGATGCTCAAGCTGGTGCAGCCCGAGGATCTGATCAAGTTCGGTCTGATCCCCGAATTCATCGGCCGGCTGCCGGTGGTGGCAACCCTGCATGAGCTGAACGAAGAGTCGCTGATGCGCATCCTGAAAGAGCCCAAGAACGCTCTCACCAAGCAGTTTCAGAAGCTCTTCGAGATGGAAGGCGTCAACCTGCGCCTGACCGACAGCGCACTGCTGGCCATTGCCAAGGAGGCGCTGAAACGCAAATCCGGCGCGCGTGGACTGCGAGCGATCATGGAGAACTGCATGCTCGACATCATGTATGATATCCCGTCGGTTCCCAATGTCAAAGAGTGTGTGATCGGAGAGGATGTGGTCCTCAACAAGGAGGAGCCGATCCTTCTGTTCGAGCAGAGCAAGAAGCAGGCCTGAATCAGCCGGAACCGCTTTTCGAAAGTCGCTGTAGCCGGGCGGGATTTTCAACGAAATCCCGCCTTTCCCCCCTCGTATATTCCGAATCCGACAAAAAGAACCGGTAGACAACGATCCGAAAACCGTGTATGTAAGGAGCATGGGCGGTCTATTCCAAATGGACCGCGCCTTCCCTTATGAAGATCGAAAACCCATAAAACCGGACAAGATATATATTATGATCAATCTTCCCAAGTTTTTCAAACAGGATGGTTCCGATACGCCGAAACGGGTGCTTCCGCTGCTGCCTCTTCGGGATATCGTGATCTTCCCCCATATGGTCGCGCCGCTCTTCGTGGGCCGATCCAAGTCGGTCAATGCCCTGTCCGAGGCCATGAACAAGGACAAGACCGTCTTTTTATCCACCCAGAAAAAGGCAAACATCGACGCGCCCCGGCCCAAAGACATCAGCCAGGTGGGAACCATCGGCACGGTCCTCCAACTCCTTCGTCTCCCGGACGGAACCGTCAAGGCTCTGGTGGAGGGAAAGGCCCGGGGACGGATTTTCTCCTTCACAGGTAACGATCATTTTCATGAGGTGGAGGTGGGGCTCCTTCCCGAGGATCACAGGACCGGCCCCGAAGAGGTTGCGCTATCCAGAGGCATCATCGAAAGCTTTGCCGAATACGCGAAGATCAACCAGAACATCTCCAGGGATCTGGTAGGCAATATCGCCAACATCACGGACCCCTCCCGGCTGGTGGATACGGTGGCCGCGCACTTCTCCTTCAAGATCGAAGAAAAACAGAAGCTTCTGGAAAACCCCGCGATGAAAGATCGGCTCAGCCTACTGCTGAAGCTGGTGCGGATGGAGATCGAGGTCTTCCAGATGGACAAGAAGATCAAGGTCCGGGTCAAAGATCAGATGGAGAAGACCCAGAAGAACTACTATCTCAACGAGCAGATGCGGGCCATCAAAAAGGAGATGGGCGAAGACGACGGCGCGGACGAGATCAACGAGCTGGAGAAGCGGATCCGGCGCAAGAAGATGTCCAAAGAGGCCAAATCCAAGGCCCAGGCCGAGCTGAAAAAGCTCAAGATGATGACCCCGATGTCGGCCGAGGCCACGGTGGTGCGCAACTACATCGAGTGGATCATCGGCCTTCCCTGGAACGACCGCTCCAGGGTGCAGACCGATATCGACGAGGCCGAAAAGATCTTGAACGAAGACCACTACGGGCTGGAGAAGCCCAAGGAGCGGATTTTAGAGTACCTTGCGGTCCAGGCGCTGGTGAAGAAGATCCGGGGGCCCATCCTCTGCCTGGTGGGGCCGCCGGGCGTGGGCAAGACCTCCATCGCGAAATCGGTGGCCCGGGCCACGAGCCGGAAGTTCGTGCGCCTCTCCCTGGGCGGGGTGCGGGACGAGGCCGAGATCCGGGGCCATCGGCGCACCTACATCGGTGCGATGCCCGGAAAGGTGATCCAGTCACTGAAGAAGGTGGGCGCGACCAACCCGGTCTTCTGCCTGGATGAGGTGGACAAGATGAGCATGGACTTCCGGGGAGATCCTTCTGCCGCGCTGCTGGAGGTTCTGGACCCGGAGCAGAACTATTCCTTCAACGACCATTATCTCGACCTTGACTACGATCTTTCCGAGATCCTCTTCATCACCACGGCCAACACACTGCCGGACATCCCCCTGCCCCTGCAGGACCGGATGGAGATCATCCGCCTGCCCGGCTATACCGAGTATGAAAAATACCGGATCGCCAAGGAGTTTCTCATCGAAAAGCAGATGGAGGCCAACGGCCTTGCGGGCCGGGATATCGGCTTTTCCAAGAGCGCGATCTTCTCGATCATCCGGGAGTATACCCGGGAGGCCGGTGTGAGGAACCTGGAGCGGGAGATCGCCTCCATCTGCCGGAAGGTGGCCAAGGAGATCCTCAGAAACAAAGGTGAAGAGTCATCGGTGCGGATCACTGCCAAATCGGTGGCAAAATA
Organism: Desulfobacteraceae bacterium; assembly: GCA_011390135.1. Classification (GTDB taxonomy): domain Bacteria; phylum Desulfobacterota; class Desulfobacteria; order Desulfobacterales; family JAABSP01; genus JAABSP01. The sequence goes on from JAABSZ010000068.1 coordinate 10,948, forward strand.
TCTGGGCCCTCCGCGCTTCAGGTACGGGATGGCCGAGAAGAAGGATCAGGTGGGCCTCTCCACTGGCCTGGCCTGGACTCAGTTCGGCGGGGAGCTGCTCAACATCGAGACCGTGGTGATGCCGGGCAAGGGGAACCAGATCATCACCGGAAAACTGGGAGACGTGATGAAGGAATCGGCCCAGGCCGCGGTCAGCTATGTCCGCTCCCGGTCAAAGCAGTTGATGATCGAAACCGATTTCTACAAGGACTTCGACCTCCACATCCATGTGCCGGAAGGGGCCACCCCAAAAGACGGCCCTTCTGCCGGGATCGCGATGTGTACATCCATCGTATCCGCGCTGACCCATCGCTCCGTGCGCCGGGATTTGGCCATGACCGGCGAGATCACCCTCCGGGGCCGGGTGCTGCCCATCGGGGGCCTCAAGGAGAAGGTGCTGGCGGCCCACCGGGGCGGGATCAGGAAGGTGCTGCTGCCCAAGGAGAACGAAAACGACCTCAAGGAGATCCCGGCCAGCATCTCCAAGCAGTTGGAGCTGGTGGTGGTGGAGCACATGGACGAGGTGCTATCCCACGCGATCCTGCTGGGGGAGAACGAGACGAGCCTCTTTCAAAAGGATGATCTGGCCTTTGAGATGATCCCGCGGGAGAAGACCGGCGGAGAGCCGGGACAGCCGCCGACCTCCATCAACTGAAAAAAAGAGCATCCCGTCGAAAAAATATCTTGACGGGAGCACATAGCCCTGTTATAAATATTTTTCTTCGGTTGCGGAGAAGGGCGGGTAGCTCAGTTGGGAGAGCATCGGCCTTACAAGCCGAGGGTCACAGGTTCAAGCCCTGTTCCGCCTACCACTTTTTTTTAAAGGGTAGCGCAAGTGAAGTAAATAACGCCTGCGGGGGCGTAGCTCAGATTGGTTAGAGCGCCGGCCTGTCAAGCCGGAGGTCGCGAGTTCAAGTCTCGTCGTCCCCGCCATCAAAAAAAGTGCCGCCGCCGCAAAGACGCTTATAAACGGTTGACACAGCGATCATATGGGGTTAGTCAATAGATGAAATGGCTAACCCCTTTTTTTATTCGATAATGCTGAACTGCTGCGCAAAAGGGGAAAAGACGATGCCCCAAAGAGTTTCAGCCCAAAGAGTTTCAGGAGGTTCATTTGCAAGAGAATCAAAAACCGCGAAATTTCTTTGAATGGAACGACCGCCTCTACAGCGTCGGGATTCCTCAGATCGACGAGCAGCACAAGGAGCTGGTCGCGCTGCTGAACGAGCTTTTCACGGCCATGCATGCCGGCAAAGGCCGGGAGGCCCTCGGCAAGGTTCTCCAGGGGCTGGTTAAATATGCCGGATACCATTTTGCCACCGAAGAGCGGCTGATGCAGCGCCACAATTATCCGGAATACGCGCTTCACAAGGAAAAGCATGACAAGATGACCCAAAAGGTGCTGGAGCTGAAGACCCAGTTCGACGACGGGGTGATTTCAGCTCCGGTTCAGATCAGCAACTTTTTAAAGAACTGGCTGGCCAGGCACATCATGGAAACCGACCGGAAATTCGGTCAGTATCTGGCCGATCGATAGAGGCTCCCCTCCCCTGCCGTTCCTGCCGCCCCCGGTTCGCCGGGGCCGGGTGATGGGCATCCACTGCCCGTAGAAAAGATCCTGCTCAAAGGAGAGCAGACACCCCTCGCACGCATAACTGGATTCCGCATCCAGTGCCATTGCCCGCAAGTCGAGCATCTCCGTCTCTAAAAAGAACTGGCCGCAGCGACAACATCTTCTCTTCTGCATCTGTGTACCTCCTCCATTTCGATATTTTCGAATTTTTGTTTGTCGAAAAACCGGCAACCGGTTTCAAAGGGGCAGGATGAGGCCCCGGCTCTTCTCGGCCTTCCTGCAAGGATTCCCCCGGCCGCGGCGATGCTCTTCTTCCCGTGGATTTCAATGCACCGGACAAGATCGTCGAACGAGAGCCTGCCCCGCATCCCCACGGCCTTGAGCAGAATCGGCAGGTTGACGGCCGAGATCACCTCCACCCGCCGCTTCTCCAGAAACGCGCAACTGATATCCATAGGCGCGCCGCCGAACATGTCGGTCAGCAGGATCACCCCCTTTCCCCGGTTGACCCGGAGGACGGCTCTGGCGATCTCGGCCCGGGTCGTCTCGGAATCGGGATGGGCGTCGATGCGTACCGCAGCAATCTGCTCGATGGGCCTTTCCAGAACAAATTCCGCGGTCCGGATCAGCGCCTCCCCCAAGGGGCCGTGGGTGACAATCACAATGCCTGTCATGCTTACCTCTGCGCGTGCCAAAGTTTTCCTCTGCCGGGTCATCCGAAGCGTTTTCGGCCTTCCCTCCTCCTGTTCCGTGTTGATTCGTTTATATCGAATAGTCGTGACCATGTCAACAAAAATATTCGACTATATCGAATTTACCTTGCCTTTTCGGATAGAGTGTGCAAATCTCTTGCAAGATCGAAATGATAGAAGAGGAGATGAGACATGGAGACAATCGAAATGTTCCGAACAGCGCTCCGGCACTGTCTTGATAATTCGGAATACCCGAATCAGCGGGCAGTTGCAAAGGCGGCCGGCGTGAGCCCGAGCGTGTTGAGCGAGATCTTGAAGAAGAAGTCCTATGGCCCCAAGACTCAGGCGAAGATCGCGATGGCCTTTGATCTGGATATCTTCGAATTTCTGGCATTGGGAAGGCGGCTTCTGGAGGCGGGGGAGCCGTCGTCGGTCCGCTTTGCCGCAGATATCAGCCATTCTTCCGCAAATATGCTGCCGACTCCGGATGATGAGACCGCGTACAAGGGAATTGCGGTCTATGCATCGGGAAAGCTTGCAGCCGGGGCCAAAGGAATGATCTTCGACCCGTTTGAGGAGCCGGCCTCCTCCCTGATGCTCAGCGAGCAGGAGCTGACAGGGAGGCGAAACCACCATCTGGTAGGGCTGAAGGTGGGGGGCCTCAGTATGAGCCCTTTGATCCCCCAGGGCTCCATCGTGATAGTTGACATGGATGACCAGGAGATGATCAACAACCGGGTCTATGCGGTCAACTATCCTTCGGAGGGGGAGAACATCGCGGCCGTCAAACGGGTGCAGACCTGGGATGAAGGGTTCGTTCTCATCAGCAGCAATCCCGACTATCCGCCGGAGCTGACCCGGCTGGACTGGCGGGATCTCTGTCTCGGGAGGGCGATCTGGGTCTGGAAGCGGCTGGAGGATCTGTAAGATCGCCTTGGGTTGAAACCCCAGGCTCAAATCATTCAAAACCGGCTGAAAGCCGGTTCAGATTTCCAACTTCCATCTAAGCTCCGATCGCCGTAACCGGCTTTCAGCCGGTTTTCTGGGTTCAGCCTGGAATTTCAATCCCAGGCAATTCTAAGCGGTTGACAGCGGCAGGAAATTTCATCTATACCATAAGGATATTGCTCTGTCTTGCAAAAGAGCGGAATAGGCCAGGCAGAATTTAAAATCGGGTTCGGTAAAAAGGGGAGGCATCCACGATCTTTTTGAGGATCTTGAGGATGCTTGAATCATCCGGAGGGAATCAAGGTAACGAACATACTCAAGAGGTATGTCATCATGGCAGTTGCAAGATTGACCCGAAAAGGACAGGTAACAATCCCCCAAGCCGTGCGCAATGCACTGCAGCTCCACTCAGGCACTAAGCTCGAATTCATCATCACGGAGAAAGGGGAACTTCTCCTGCGGCCGGTTACAAAAAGCGTAGATGATCTCTTTGGCATCCTCCATAAAAAAGGCAGAAAACCCGTCTCCGTGGACGAGATGAATGCAGCCATCAAAGAACGAATGAAAGCGAAATTCAAATGAAGGCCCTCGATACCGAATTTCCATATGTTGTTTTCAAGGGATGAAAACAACATATGGAAACCCATATTCACTTTTAAAGGCTTGAAAACAGAATATGGCAAATCAAATGCGGTCTTGGCCGCCGAAAAGATGAAGATACCGGCGGAAAACAAAGATTCGGTTCCGCCGATAGCCGGTGCTCTCCACCAGAATCCCCATCTCCGCAAGCGCCCCGATCAGTTGATTGGCAGCATCATATCGCACCCCTAGCAGATCCGAAGCCTCTTTTGCGGTAATTGCGGGATTCCGGTAAAGGTGCGAGATCAGCTTTCTTCCATTCTCCGCGCGCCGGCCCAATGTCACCATCTTCCGATCCATCTCCCGGCGCAGCGCCAGAATCCCCTGAAAGGTCTCTTTCCCGCTCTCTGCCGTGGACACCACCGCCTGTAGAAAAAACCTTATCCAGTGCCCCATATCATCCGATACCCGCACCCGGGTCAGGGCATCGTAATACTCCCCCCGGTACTTCTCCAGATGCGCGGACAGATAGAGAGATGGCCGGTTCAACAGACCGTGGCTCACCAGGTACAGCGTGATCAGCAGCCTTCCGATCCGGCCGTTGCCGTCTAAAAAAGGGTGGAGCGTCTCGAACTGGTAATGGCTGATCGCGATCCGGATGAGATGGGGAACCTGGATCTTTTCGTTGTGCCAGAAGACCTCGAGATCCGACAGCAGATCCGGCAGATCCGAATGATGGGGCGGAATGAACGCGGCATCCGCTATCGACGCGCCGCCGATCCAGTTCTGGCTCCGCCGGAATTCCCCGGGCGTCTTTCCCTCCCCGCGCACCCCGGACATCAGAACCCCATGAGTCATCTTCAACAGACGCAGGGAGAGGGGCAGCCGGGACAGCTCCTCGATGGCCATGTTCATTGCCCGGACATAGTTCTGCACCTCCCGCCAGTCATCCCGCCGCTCCGGCGAGATCTCCTCTTCTGAAAGAACCGCCTCGTCCAGTTCGGTCTTGGTTCCTTCGATGCGGCTGGAGGTATTGGCCTCCTTGATGATGTGCATTCGTATGAAAAGATCCACATCCGGAACGATCAGCGAAAACGCGTTCAACTCCCCCAGACCCCGGATCGCGTTTTCCAGCAGCACATTGATCCTCGGGTCCTCCCAGATCCATTCCAGGTTGACCCGCGCCGGCAGAAAGCTTTTGTACCGGAACTGCTGCCGATAGACCCCGGCTTTGAAATCCTCGATCTTCATGCGGTTTTGAGTCGGTTCGACGGGCAACGGCCTATATCTCCTCAGCCAGAACCGAATAGATCAGAATATCGCAGATCTCCCCCTCCTTGACCACGGCCTTCCGCATCCGCCCCTCGAAGGTGAAGCCGTTCTTCTCCAGCACCCGGGCCGACCCCCGGTTTCTGGCATAGACATCGGCTGAAATCCGGGCGAATCCGAAGGTGTCGAAGGCATAGGGCACAAAGACTCCGACTGCGGCCGGCACGATCCCCTGCCCCCAGAAGGGCTCCCCGATCCAGTAGCCGAGCCTTCCCCATAGGCGGTGGACATCGTCTTGAAAGGTGACGCCGATGCCGCCGATCAGCTCCGTATCGGACGCGATGGCAAAATTCGTCTTCCGCTCCTGATTCAGGACGTATTCGAGCCATTTCCGGCCGTCGGCCTCGGTGTAGGGATAGGGAAAGATATCCCGCAGATTGATGGAGACCTTCCGGTTGTTCGCATATTTGACCAGCGCGGGAAGATCATCCTCCCGGAAATTCCGGATCTGCCACTTCCCGTTTCCGATCCCGTTTCCGATCCCGTTTCCGAACCCATCTCCGATCCGGTCTCCGAACATCAGTTTCATCGCTTCTCTCCTTCTCCGGTTCCGCCTCCCGTCAACTTGGGATTGTTAAATTATTTTCCAACGGATCGGATCTTCTCTTTACCATATCTGCATCTACCTGGAAAAGAAAAATTCCCGCTATTCCCCTTGATTTTTCCGGTATCGGTTGAATAGTATGGAAAAACGAGATGCAGATCCTTCACTTGAACCCGAAAAACAAAGGCGGACAGAACAATGGAAAAAGAAGAGATCGTCTATATCAATGAAATCTCACCGGAGGAGAAGCAGTTGCTGGATGCGGGAAGAAAGATCCGGGATCTGGGGTATGATCCGGTGCGTCTGCTCAACCTCTTTCTGGACGCGCAGGGAACCGTGAAGAAGGCCGCGACCGTGGGCAAAAATGCAGAGGCCTTTTTCCGGAAGCAGATGGATGCCTTCAAAAAAGGATACGATGAGAAGAAATAATCCGCTACAGCGGTTCGATAAGCTGCGGGGAGTCCTTCCGAGGGGAATTGACCCTATCGGAAACCGGATATCCCCGCAGCTCCCGGATGCGGCCATTTCGGAGCAGATCCGTCAGCAGATCCGGATCTTTCTCTTCCGGAGCCAGCCACGCTGCATGGTATTGCGGCTCCAGCAGAATGGGCATCCGATCATGGACATTTGCGACCGAAGGGCTTGCATCAGCGGTGAGGATCACGCAGGTGTTGAGCCGGTTTCCCTCCCTGTCCCGCCATGTCTCCCAGAGACCGGCAAATCCAAAGGGCTCTTTTGAAGGAAGGGTGAAATACCAGGGCTGTTTGGTTCCGCTCTTCCGCGGCTCCCATTCATAGAAGCCGTCTGCGGGGATCAGACATCTTCCGGATCGGAATGCATCTTTGAAGGCAGGCTTTTCCGAGACGGTTTCGACGCGGGCATTGATAAGCCGGTTTCCGATGGAGGGCTCCTCGGCCCATCGGGGAATCAGCCCCCAGCGGAGCTTTCCCAGCCGATGATCCTCCCCTTTGCGGACGATCGCCAGAATTTCGGTTCCCGGCGGGATATTGTACCGGGGCTCGGCTTCGCAGGTGACGGTGTCGATCCGGAAGAACCTGCGGAGTTCCTCAATGGGTGTGTATTGGCCGAATCTTCCGCACATTTTGATTAACCCCACACAATACCTTCGTTATTGAAGCTTCCGAGGATATTCTTTATCCCGTTCAAACGGATTCTCAGTGTCGTCAAGTTTTGGGCACTGGAGCAAAAAATCCGTAAATGAGGGGTTTCGATATGCATTGATCAGCTCATCATGTCTAAAATCTTCGATTCGGTTCTGCCCCCTCCGCATCTGCAGATGCTGTCTATAGTCCAAGTAGAGGCTCTTCAAAACATGGTTCGGCATTTTGAGATAGATCATAGATCTTCGCTGCTCAACAATAGTAAGATATCCCAGATAGAAGAGAATGCTGACGAGTGCTTTGGCGTCAAAACCGAATTCCGTCTCCTGAGCGAACATAAAGAGAGGAGCGATGCCATGTACGCCAATCTCCTCCCGATTAACGATCCGGGTCAGAATCTCCTCTTCGACAGCGCTCTCCCCGATGGAAAGCACCGCCCGAATCTTTCGATAATCGCTGACCACATTCGTGTCGATCATCGAATCGATCCGCTGATGCACGGGATCATATCTTGTGCCGTAATAGAGAACCATATCGCTGTTGTAAACCGTCTTTTCCGCATGGGGGCTGAACCGGTAGCCGTCATAATAGGTGCGGATATCCTCCCGGCTCACCCCTTCCCCGAGATGTTCAAGAATCGGCTCGATCTCCGCCTGGGTAAAGCCGAAGATTTCATTGAAATAGAAATCGGTGGAGAGATTCGTGCCGATGTTGAACCCGCTGGTCAGGGAATCGAGCAGAACCGGCAGGACGCCTGTTATGAAGATCCGATCCACAACACTTTCGGCCCCGATTTTCAACGCCTCGTAAAAAGGGCGCACATAACCGTCA
>JAABSZ010000069.1:0-18251 GCA_011390135.1 Desulfobacteraceae bacterium
TCGGCCCCCGAAGAGTTTCGGCATGCGGACCGATACCGTGAGCCATTTTCCCCGGCTCATCGACCTTCTCATCAAAAGAATGAACACCGGCCAGATTCATCATCTGGGCATTGTTGCCGATGCAGACTATGTCAGCGGCGGCGGCTTTGGAAACCGCTGGAAACAGTTGACAGGCTGTTTGAAGAAGCATGATTACCGTATTCCCGAAAACCCGCCAAAACTGCCCTGTCTTGGGAGCGTTTTCGGCCATTCCGACCTTCCGGCCATCGGCTTGTGGTTGATGCCCAATCACAAAAATGATGGTATGCTGGAAGATATGGTTCACCGAACGGTCAAAAGAGAGGATGAGCAGCAAGAGCTTTTAAAAACAGCGGAAACATGCGTCGGCAAACTGCCGGTTCAACTCTTCTCTACCTATCATCATACAAAAGCGGTGATCTACTCCTGGCCGGCGTGGCAGAAAAGGCCCGGACAGACGCTGGATATCACCGTCAACGGAGATTTGATTGATTTTAACTCGAAAGAAATGCAAGGACTGATACAATGGTTGCATAAGGTCTTCAAAATCGAATGACAGAACTTGATGGATGAAATGTTGAAGGCGTAAACCCTTAAAATAAGGCGGATGCGATCGTCTGCACCGCCAATTCAGAGAGATCACTATGGACAGATACATCTGTATTCACGGCCACTTCTACCAGCCCCCCCGGGAAAACGCATGGCTGGAGGCCATCGAGCTGCAGGATTCAGCCTACCCCTACCACGACTGGAACGAGCGGATCACGGCAGAGTGCTACGCGAGAAACGCGGCCTCCCGGATTCTCGACGACGAGGGCTGGATCGAGCAGATCGTAAACAATTATTCCAGAATAAGCTTCAATTTCGGCCCCACACTGCTGGCATGGATGGCGGCCAAATCCCCGGATGTCTATGAGGCCATACTCGAGGCGGATCGGGAGAGCATAAACCGGTTTGACGGTCACGGATCGGCCATGGCCCAGGCCTACAATCACCTGATCATGCCCCTTTGCAATGAACAGGACAAAAAGACCCAGGTGATCTGGGGAATCTGGGATTTCGAGTACCGGTTCGGGAGAAAGCCCGAGGGGATGTGGCTTCCGGAGACAGCGGTCGATATCCCATCCCTCGAGGCCCTGGCCGCGCATGATATCCGGTTCACGATTCTGGCCCCGCACCAGGCCGGCCGGGTTCGCCCCCTGTCCGGCGGAGAATGGCAGAATGTGGAGAATTCATCGGTGGATATCACCATGCCCTATCTCCAGCGGCTTCCATCGGGACGGGAGATCGCGATCTTCTTCTACGACGGCCCCATCTCCCGGGCTGTGGCCTTCGAGGGCATCCTGAACAGCGGAGAGGAGTTTGCCGCGCGGGTGATGCAGGGCTTCATCGAAGACCGGGAAGGGCCCCAGCTCGCGCACATCGCGACCGACGGCGAGAGCTACGGACACCACCATACCCACGGCGACATGGCCCTTGCCTATGCCCTCCAGTACATCGAAAGCAACGATCTGGCCGAGCTGATCAATTACGCGGCATATCTGGAGCGCCACCCGCCGACTTATGAGGTGGAGATATACGAGAACACCTCCTGGAGCTGTGCCCACGGTATCGAACGGTGGCAGTCCGACTGCGGGTGCCATTCCGGGGGGCATCCGGGCTGGAACCAGGGCTGGCGCGCACCGCTTCGGGAATCCCTGGACTGGCTTCGGGACATCCTGATCCCGGCCTATGAAAAGAACTCCGCTCCCCTGCTGGCAGACCCCTGGGCCGCGCGAAACAACTACATCGAAGTGCTCCGGGACCGCTCCCCGGAAAGCCTGGACCGATTCTTCGATCGACATGCAGCAAAGCGGCTGACGGACCAGGAGCGGATCGATGCCCTGAAGCTGCTGGAGATCCAGCGCCATGCGCTTTTGATGTATACGAGCTGCGGCTGGTTCTTTGACGAACTCTCGGGCATCGAAACGGTGCAGGTGATCCAGTATGCAGGAAGAGCCATTCAACTGGCCCAACATTTCTGCGGAGAGGTCCTGGAGCCGGGATTTCTCGAGGTGCTGCAGAAAGCCCACAGCAACATCCCCGAACACGGCGACGGCAGGCAGATATTTGAAAATTTCGTCAAGCCCGCGATGGTCGATCTGCAGAAGGTGGCGGCCCACTATGCCATCAGCTCCATGTTCGAGGAGTATGACGAGGTCACGGATATCTACTGCTATGAGGCCGGCCGGGAGGAGACCGGATATTCCGAAGCCGGCAGAGCCCGCCTCACCACCGGCATCGTCTCCGTCACCTCGAGGATTCTGCTGGAATCGGCAGTATTCGAGTTCGGGGTGTTACATCTGGGGGATCACAGCATCAGTTGCGGGGTACGTTCGCATCAGGACCGGAAAAAGTATGATGAAATGGTCAAAAAACTCTTTGCCCCGTTCGAGACCGCGGATTTTCCCAACGCGCTCCGGGTCCTGGATCACCATTTTCCCGAGTACCGCTCCTCTCTGACCACCCTTTTCCAGGACGAGCAGCGGAATATCCTTGATCTGATCCTAGGCTCCACACTGGAAAACATCGTGGCGAGCTACCGCCATATCTACGATGCGCACGCGCCCCTGGCCCATTTTCTGAGAGCCTCCCACAATCCGGTTCCCAAAGCCCTCTACCACTCCGGCGAGGTGGTGCTGAATGCGGACCTCCGGAGGGCATTCGAAGCAGAGGAGATCAACGGAGAGGAGATCGATCTGCTGCTGAACCGGGCCCAGCACGCGGGCATCGAGCTGGATCGGCAGACCCTGGAATATACCCTGCGAAAGACCTTGGAGCGGCTGGCCTTTCAGTTGCTGGAAAATCCGGAGGATATCGAGATTCTGGCGCGGCTCGAATCGGCTGTCGGAATTGCAAAACCCCTTCCCATTTCCGTGGAGTTGAGAAAAATGCAGGATATCTGCAGCGAGATCCGAAACCAGATTTTCGACCCGATGAAGGAGAAGGCCAAACTGGGGAAATCCGATGCAAAGGAGTGGCTGGATCGGTTCAGAGCCCTCTGCGAACTCTTGATCCTTCGCATCGAGTAGCCCGTATAAAAAAAATGAGTGGAAAAGCAAAAGAAGGAGATACCATGCATCCGCCCCTGGCCACCTATCGGCTTCAGTTCACCCCGGCTTTCGGATTCAGTGCGGCCCAAAAGATCCTCGATTATCTGAGGGATCTCGGGATTTCGGATATCTACGCGGCTCCCATTTTCAGCGCCAGAAGCGGAAGCCTCCACGGCTACGACGGCATAGATTACAACTGTATCAATCCGGAACTGGGGGGGGAGGCCGGTTTCACCGCGCTGCGGAATGCGATGGAAGAGATGGATATGGGCTGGCTGCAGGACATCGTGCCGAACCATATGGCCTTTTCTTCGGAAAACCGGATGCTGATGGATGTGCTGGAGAAGGGGCCCAAATCCGCGTTCCATGAATTCTTCGATATCGACTGGGACCATCCGGACCCGAACCTCAACGGAAAGGTTTTGACGCCCTTTTTAGGGTCATTTTACGGCGAAGCCTTGAAGAACTCAGAACTTCGTCTGGCATTTGACGAAGCGGGGTTTTCGATCCGGTACTATGACTGGCGATTTCCCATCAATCCGGAGACCTATGATGAGCTGCTTACGGCCGGGCCCGCGGATGATGCGACCGACGCGCCCCTGGATGAAATCCTGTGGGCGGCAAACGATCTGAAGTTTCTCTTTGATATCGAATCGGCACAAGGTTATGGCCGGCGGTTCGAAGAACTCAAGGAAATGCTCTGGGAGGTCTACAACAATGATGCCGCGGCAAAAAAGGTGCTGGATGAGATCCTTGAAATCTTCAACAGGGATCGGCTTCGGTTGGACCGGCTTCTTTCGGAACAGCACTACCGGCTCGCCTACTGGCGGACCGCGAATCAGGAGATCGATTACCGGCGGTTTTTCCAGATCAATGACCTGATCTGCGTCCGCGCCGAGATAAAAGAGGTCTTTGAAGCGACCCATGAACTGCTGCTGGAACTGGTGAAAAAGGGGATGATCACGGGGATTCGGATCGATCATCTGGACGGGATGGCGGACCCGAAAGCCTATCTGAAGCGCCTGCGGAAACATGCGCCGGCCGCGTATATCATCGCGGAGAAGATTCTGGGGGCCAAAGAGGAGCTCCGGGAGGATTGGCCCATCCAGGGAACTACCGGCTATGAGTTCATGAATGCGCTCTGCAGCCTTTTCTGCCAGACAAAGAACGAGGCGGCATTCGACCGGATCTACAGCGATTTCATCGGCCATGATCCTGAACCGGAAAAACTGGCACTGTCGCACCGGATGTGGGTGCTGACAGAGCATCTGGCCGGAGATGTGGAGAACCTGACCCGCCGGTTGAAGCATACGGCCAACCGATATATTCAGGGGCGGGATCTGACCCGATCGTCGCTGAACGCGGCGCTGGTGGCCCTGATGGTACGCTTTCCGTTCTATCGGACATATCTGGACCGGGGCACAGTGGCCGATTCGGATCGAAAGATCATCCAAGGGGCCGCGGAAAAGGCCCTGGCCGATCATCCGAAACTCAGGGCCGAGCTGGAGGCCATCACCGGAATCCTGCTGGGGGAATGGAGCGATGCCGGCCGGAACCATGAAGATCGGAACAATGAAGACCGGAACAATGAAGATCGGAACAATGAAGATCGGAACAATGAAGATCGGGCAGCACAAAAAGAGATCGCTGTCCGCTTTCAACAGCTCACAGCACCCCTCGCGGCAAAGGGCTTCGAGGATACGACCCTCTATGTTTACAACCGGCTTATCGCCTTGAACAAGGTGGGCGGAGAGCCCTTTGACTTCGGATGGAGCCCTGAAGCCTTCCACGAATTCAACCGGAAACGGGCTGAGAAATGGCCCCACACCTTAAACAGCACCGCGACCCATGACACCAAGCGGGGGGCCGACGCCGGGGTCCGGATCTGCGTTCTCTCGGAGATCCCCGGGGAATGGGCCCGTCAGGTGAACCATTGGCGGGAGATCAACAAGGATCAGAAGAAAAAGATCGACGGCCAGGATGCGCCGGACTCCAACGAGGAGTATTTTCTCTACCAGGCCATTGTCGGAGTCTATCCCTTTGAAGATGCGGAACAGGATGAGCTGGTCCAAAGACTGAGCGAGTATATGGTCAAGGCGCTTAGAGAGGCTGAAATCCATACGGACTGGATCGATCCCCACAGCGAATATGAAAAGGCCTGTACCGGATTTGTCGAAAAGATTCTGGATCAGCAGAGCCGCGGCAACCCCTTTCTGAATTCCTTTCTCCCGTTTCAGGAGAAGATCGCCCGCTACGGAGTGATCAACTCCCTTGCACAGGTGATTCTGAAGGTGACATCTCCGGGGGTTCCGGATCAGTACCAGGGGGCCGAACTCTGGGACCTGAGCCTGGTGGACCCGGACAACCGGCGGGAGGTCGATTACGGGCAGCGAAAGGATTTTCTGGCGGAGATCCAAAAGGGGATCGAGGCAGATCTTCCGGGGCTGATCCGAAGATTGATCGCTTCTCCCCAAGACGGCAAAATCAAGCTTTTTACCCTCTACAGGGCGCTTTGGGCGCGGAAAAACAACGGGGATATCTTTGCAAAGGGCGATTATCGGCCTCTTGAGATCAAAGGGGAGAAGCAGGATCATCTTATCGCCTTTGCCCGAACTTATGAAAACCGCTGGAGCCTGACGGCCGTTCCCATGCTGCCGACGGGGTTGTCCGCGGACGGAGAAGGTTTTCTCGGAGAATCGGTATGGGGGGATACGGCAATCGAACTGCCGAAAGGGGCCCCCGGGGAATGGGAGAATGCCATTACCCAGGAGCCCGTGAAGGGAAAGGATTCCATTGAAGCCGGTGATATTTTCACCCTTTATCCTGGCGGGGCCATTTTATTCGGTTCCGGAGCCACTGCCGGCAAGCCCTGATCCGATGAAGGGTTCCCATAAAAGATGAAAATAAAGATATTGAATTCAAATGAGAATCAGGAGGAGGAAATGGATACAGCAGAGAGCAGACTGGTAATTGTTTCAAATCGCCTGCCGGTCGTTTTACAAAAAAAAGGAAAAGGCTGGAAAGCATCGTCCGGTTCCGGGGGACTGGTGACCGCGCTGGCCCCGATTCTGCGAAACCGGGACGGTCTATGGATCGGATGGCCCGGGGTGGCGGATCAGTCCGCAGCGGAGATCGATCCGGTCCTGGCCCGCACCGAGGACGGGTTCAGCTATAAATCGGTGGCCCTGACCGCGGAGGAGCTGTCTTTATATTATCACGGCTTTTCCAATGAGGTCCTCTGGCCCCTTTTTCATGATCTGCAGACCCAGTGCAATTTCAATCCAGATTACTGGCAGGCGTATCTGTCGGCAAACCAGAAGTTTGCCGATACGATCCAGGAAAACATCGAAGAAGATGACATGCTCTGGATACAGGATTACCAACTGATGATGGCGGGCCGGCAACTGCGGGATATGGGTCTGGATCAGGAGATCGCATTTTTTCTGCACATCCCCTTTCCGCCCCTGGATCTCTTTTTAAAGCTGCCGTGGCGGATGGAGATCCTTCACGGGCTCCTCTCCTATGATCTTATCGGTTTCCAGACCAAAAGGGACAGGGACAATTTCCTCCACTCTGTTCGTTCGATCCTGGATGATGTGAAGGTCCAAAAGAACGGAGCGGTTCAGACGGCTCTGGTGGATGGACGAAAGGTGCGGATCGGAGCATTTCCCATAAGCATCGATTTTGACGAGTTTGCCGGGGCCGCGGAAAAGGCGCATGTGCAGGAAAGAACCGCGGAAATCCAAAAGTCCATGAATACGGAACGGATCGTTCTCGGCGTGGATCGTCTCGACTACACAAAAGGGATTCCCCAGAGGCTGGCTGCATTCAAAATCGCGCTGGAACGGTATCCGGAGCTTCGGGGAAAGATGTCGCTGGTGCAGGTGGTGGTTCCCAGCCGGGAGCATATCCCTAAATACCGGCAACTGAAAAAGGAGATCGAGCGGCTGGTCAGCGAGGTGAACGGCCGATATACCCAGCCCGGATGGGTTCCGATCCACTACATGTTCCGGAGCCTGGAGAGAGAGGAACTGCTGGCCTATTATCAGGCCGCGGATATCGCGCTGATCACGCCTCTCAAGGATGGCATGAACCTTGTTGCAAAGGAGTATTGCGCGGTAAACCTTTCCGAGACCGGGGTTCTTATTTTAAGCGAGTTTGCCGGTGCAGCTCAGCAGTTGAAAAAGGGTGCGCTGCTGGTCAACCCCTATGATGTGGCAAGCGTTGCCGGGGCCCTTCACCAGGCTTATGAAATGGAGCTGCCGGAACGGCAGAGGAGAATGCAGGATCTTCGCAGACAGATCCGAAAAGAGGATATCTTTGTGTGGGCCGACACTTTTGTAAAAGCCTTGTATGTCAATGATGTTGCCGAATCTCCTGCTCTATGGGTCCAGGACAAAAATGTGCCGGCAGGAGAGCGCCTATCCCAAAAGCCGTTTCAGATCGCGCCGCTTTTTGGGCCGGCTTATCATCGGGGGGCCCGGAAATCTCCCTCCTGATCCGAATCCCACCGGAATGTATCCGGTCGATCTCTCCTTTGGGTCATTCCGGAGAGATCGATAATCCGGAACTTCCTTTCTCTTTTCCCGATCTTTTCGGCTATCCATCCTTCTGCGCCAGTTCATCATGGGGCTCTGCCAAAATCTCCATCTTGATCCGAACTACACCGGAATGGATCATGTCGATCTCCTTTGCCGCCCTTCTGGAGAGATCGATGACCCGGTTGCCCACATAGGGCCCCCGATCGTTGATCCGGACGATCACCGACATTCCGTTCTCCAGGTTCGTCACCCGCACCCGGGTGTCGAAGGGCAGAGTCTTGTGGGCTGCGGTCAGATCCCTGGCTGTATAGATCTCGCCATTTGCGGTCCTTCTGCCGATGAAGATCCCTCCGTACCAGGAGGCGAGCCCCTGCCGGACCCCGGATACCACCTCCGCGATACTGCTACCCTCCTCTTCGGGCGGGGCCGACAGTTTCACCCGGACATTTTCTATATTCTCCCGGATCAGTTTGACATAGATATCCCTATCATCCTTCTGCGCCAGCAGGATCTCCTCTGCGGCCTCATAGCCGGACACCGCCTTTTCATACGCGCCGGCATCCTCCAGGGCCGAAGCGATCCGGGTCTTGAGCATGGCCGTCTCCGGGCTCTTTTTGCCGAAGGTCTGTTCCGCGATCTTTAGGGCAGCTTCAAAGCTGGCGATGGCCTTCTCATAATCCTCCAGAAAATGCCGGATCATGCCGATGCTGCTCAGATCCGCGACCAGATCCGGATGGAGGTCCCCGTAGAGTCCTTGATGGATGGCCAGGGCCTTTTCATAGTGAGTGACTGCCTTTTCGAATTCCCCCAGTGCCCGCCAGGTATTGCCCAGATGGATCAGATCCGAAGCCATCTCCGGAGTGGGAGCGGCTGAAGCACTATCGATGGCCAGAGCCTCCTCGAAATAGGGGATCGCCTTTTCATACGCTCCGGAGTCGTGCAGGGCCAGCCCCAGATGGGTGAGATAGGCCGCGACCTTGGGATGCTTCTCCCCGTATGAGGACTTGCCCGACTTTACAGCCCGGTCCAGACAGGAGATGGCCTCATCGTAGTTGGTCAGGTCATACCAGGCCAGGCCGATGTTGTTCAGATCGGTCGCCACGTCCGGATGGTTGTCGCCGTAGAGCTGCCGGTCGATATGGAGAGCCCGGTCAAAGCACTGGATCGCCTTCTCATGCTCCCCCAGCCCCTGCCAGGCCAGCCCCAGGTTGTTGAGACATGCCGCTACCCTCGGATGTGCTTCTCCCCATGTGTTTTCGAAGATCACCAATGCCTTGTCCAGCAGGGGGATGGAGCGGTCAAAGCCTTTCAGTTCGTTGTTGACCATGGCCAGATGGGTCAGTCCGTCGGCAATCCTGGGATGGTTCTTGCCGTAGATGGCCCGGTCGATCCTGAGAGCCTGATCAAAAAGCGGCAGGGCCCCCTGGAGATCACCGGTTTTTACCCGGGCTCTTCCCAGCAGCGTGAGGTCATCGGAGATCAGGGAGTGGGGCCCCTCATACCGGTTCTGATGAAGGGTCAATGCCCGCTCCAACAGTGGAATTGCGCTCTCGTATTCCCCCATTTTAAAGAGGGTCGCCCCAATATTGAGCAGATCCGTTCCCACCTTGTAGTGATCTTCCCCGAATCTTCTCCGGTCGATCTCCATCACCTCTCCGAAGAGGATCAGGGCCTTTTCATGCTCCCCCAGCTCATTGAGGGCCAGCCCCAGATTGTTCTTCAGGGCCGCGATATACTGATGGCCGTTTCCGTAGGCAGAGCTGTCGATGGCAATGGCATTCCGATACGCGTCAATGGCTTTTTCATACTCTCCGCTCTGGTGGAGAGCATTGCCGAGATGGTAAAGATACTGGCTGTTTTCCGGAAAGAGTTTTACTGCCCGGCCATAGTGTGAAGAGGCGATCTCCTCCTTTTGCAGCATCTCGTAGAAGAGCCCTAGAGCAAAGGCATCTTGGGCCGCCTCCTTTTGGGCCTGCTTCATCCGCGCAACCGATGCCTCATTTCGGTTTTCCAGAAAACGCTTCAGGCCATCGAGATCGCCGGCCGTCAGCCCTTCTTCGGCCTCGGCCCTCTCAGCTTGGGGCAGGGCCGACCCTTTCAGATGGTCTCTGAAGATCCGGTACTGCCGGTGAAGGGCTTCTTTGTCTCCGTTTCCGCGGTTTTCCCCACCATTCTCTTTGAAGATGCTCTCGACCAGGGGGCCGGGCGCCTGGATGGTCTCCTCCTCTTCTTTTGCCTTCTCCTTTCCAAAGGCAGATATGGGGATGGCCAGAAGAATGGTCAAAAAAAGATACAGGGGAAATATCGGGGGTCGCTTCATCGATGCACCTCTTGTTTCGGGTTTTCAATTATTTACGGCTGAAGGCCGCCTCTGCTTCGATCCAGGGATCGGTATTGGATGGCTTCTGAGATATGGGAGACCTCGATTTGTTCCGAACCGGCCAGATCCGCAATGGTGCGGCCGATCTTTAGGATGCGGTTATATGCCCTTGCTGAAAGGCCGAGCTTGTCAATGGCCTTCTCCAGCAGGGATGCAGACGGAGCATCGATCTCGCAGTGCTTCCGGATGTGCCGGCTGCCCATCTGCGCGTTGCAGTAGATCTTGGTCCGCTTGAAGCGGGAGGACTGGATCGCGCGGGCCGCGGCCACTCTGGAGCGGATCTCCCGGGAGGGCTCTGCTGGGGCCGACTTGGCCAGATCGTTGTAGGGGACCGCGGGCACATCCACATGGATGTCGATCCGGTCCATCAGAGGCCCCGAGATCCGTGAGCGATACCGCTGAACCTGCTGGGAAGAGCAGACGCATTCATGCATCGGATCTCCGAAATAGCCGCAGGAGCAAGGGTTCATAGCCGCGATGAGCATGAAGCTTGCCGGGTAGGTGATCGCGGTCGCGGCCCTGGAGATGGTGACTTTCAGATCCTCCAGAGGCTGGCGCAGCACCTCCAGCACATGCTTTTTGAATTCCGGGAACTCGTCTAAGAAGAGAACGCCGTTGTGGGCCAGACTCACCTCCCCGGGTCTCGGGATGTGGCCGCCGCCGATAAGTCCCGCGTCCGATATGGTATGGTGCGGAGAGCGAAAGGGGCGAACCGTCACCAGAGGGCGGTTCTTCTCCAGCATTCCCGAGACGCTGAAGATCTTGGTGGTCTCGATGGCCTCGTCAAAGTTCATGGGGGGCAGAATCGAAGGGATCCGCTTGGCCAGCATGGTCTTTCCGGAGCCGGGAGGGCCCACCATGATGAGATTGTGCCCGCCGGCCGCAGCCACCTCGATGGCCCGCTTTACATGCTCCTGGCCCATCACCTCGGCAAAATCGATGCCATCGGGATCAACCACGTCAAAGAGGCGGGAGAGATCGGTTTTCACCGGCTCGATATCGGAAAATCCCCGCAGGAAATCGACCACGGCCGGCAGTCTGGCCCCCGGCAGCACCGAGATCCCCTCGACAACTGCGGCCTCCCCGCTGTTCTCCTCGGGAACGATGATCCCGGTATGTCCTGCCTCCTTTGCCGCGATGGCCATGGGCAGGGACCCCCGCACCGGCTTGATCAGCGCATCCAGGGAGAGTTCCCCCATGATGAGATATCCGGCCGCGGATTCCGGGGGAATGACCCCGGTGGCCCCAAGGATTCCCAGGGCAATGGGCAGATCAAAGCCGGTTCCCTCTTTTTTGATATGGCCCGGGGCCAGATTGACCGTGATCCGGTCGTCCGGAAAGGGGTATCCCGCGTTGGTGATGGCGGCCTTGACCCGCTCCCGGCTCTCCCGGACAGCCGCTTCGGGCAGCCCCACGATCCGGAAGAAGGGGAGGCCCGGAGCTATGTCCACCTCTACCTCAACAAGGTAGGCGTCGATGCCGATGAGCGCGCTGCTCAGGATTTTGGCCAGCATCTCTTCTCTGTTCTGCAAAAATTTTTCATAAATTTAATTATACCGCAATCTCCTGAAAATTCCCAAAACATTTTCCCGAACCACGGGTATTACAGGCGGTTGGGGACAAAATTATCGACTTGGACTATTGATTTATTTGCGTTTTTATGAAAGAGTTTCAATCTTAGGGTTATGTGGAAAGAGGCCGATTTGACTTTTTTCCCCGGATCTTTTTTTCCACGGGGAGCGGTTTGCACCCCTTTTTACAGAAAAAGTACTTTTAAAACAACAGCTTTTCCATATGGTGTCATCGATGAAGAAGCATTATAAAAATTTATTATTTAAATTTTATTATTTAAATTTTGTTATTTTAATTAAGGAGCGCTTTTAAATGGATATACGCCCACGGCAGAAGACGTTGGCAAAAACGGTTTCCTGCTGCGGAGTCGGGGTTCATTCGGGCCGCAGGGTTCGGCTGACACTTGGGCCGGCGCCGGTCAGTTTCGGGATTCGCTTTGTCCGGACCGATCTTCCGGGGCGGCCCGAGATCCCGGGTCTATTCAACCGGGTGGTCGATACCAGTCTGGCCACGGTGATCGGCGGAGAGGGGGCCATCGTCTCCACCATCGAGCATCTCATGGCCGCGTTTTCCGGCCTTTCCATCGACAACGCGATCGTGGAGCTGGACGGGTATGAGGTTCCCATCATGGACGGCAGCGCAGGCCCTTTTACCCGGCTGATCCGCGAGGCCGGGGTGAAGGAGCAGGCCGGGTCCCGGTGCGTCTTTATGGTCAACGATCCCATCGAGCTGCGGGAGGGGGACCGGTATGTGGCCATTCTCCCGTCCCAGACTCCGAAGATCACCTGCACCATCGATTTCAAGCATCCCCTGGTGGGTCAGCAGTCCCTTACAGTCGATCTCGATGACCAGATCTTTGAACGGGAGATCTGCGACGCCCGAACCTTTGGATTCCTCCATGAGGTGGAGTTTCTGAAACGCATGGGTCTGGCCCGGGGAGGAGCGCTTGAAAATGCCGTGGTATTGACGCAGGACCGGGTGATGAATGAAGAGGGGCTCCGGTACGAAGATGAGTTTGTCCGGCACAAGATCCTGGACTGCATCGGCGACTTCTCCCTTCTGGGGATGCCGATCATGGGGCATGTAATCGCTCACAAATCGGGCCATCAGTTCAATCATCTCTTCCTGGAAAAGTTCTTTTCCGAAAAGCGGGCATGGGAGACCCTCACCTGCTTTGACAGTCAAGGGTTCAGGGGAGCCTGGGCCGGCAACAGCGCTGTAGCGGTCTGAAAAGCGCCCCCTATGATTTGGCGGATGAGACAATATCGGCAGATTCGGCGGACCAGACGGATCAGACCCTTCGCAGGCTGAAACCATGAGACGGATGCCCAGGCCGTTTATTTCCATCGGTGTGCTGCTTCTCTTTCTTTTTGCTTCCCTTCCCTGCCCTGAGCTTCTGTGGGCACAGGAGGCCCGGCTGCAGGATCTTCGGATCAGCAATCGGGGGAAGGATTTCGTCCTCTATCTCAAGGTGGAGGGGGCCTTTACCGAAGAGATGAAAAACGCGGTCATGAGCGGGGTTCCGGCCACCTTCTCCTTTTATGTCATCTTGAACCAGGTGCGCCGCTTCTGGCTGGACAGGACGGTCGCGGACATCGTTCTCACCCATACCGTGGAATACCAGACCCTGAGAAATGCCTTTGTTGTCCGGCGCTCCTGGGAGGAGAACCGTCCCATCCTGGTGAGTTCTTTTGAAGATGCCCGGCGCCTCATGACCGAGATCGACAATATCCCGCTGATCCCCCTCAGCATGCTCGACCGGGAGGGCCAGTATCAGCTCAGGGCCAAGGCCGAGCTGGGGAAGATCACCCTGCCGCTCTATCTCCACTATCTGCTCTTCTTCGTCTCTTTGTGGGATTTCGAGACCGACTGGTACACCATCGACTTCACCTATTGATGCACTTGGAAAGATGTTTTTGGGCTCCTCCTTCAAAAAAAGGCGATCTTTGAAACGGAATGCGCCGCGCCCTCCGGATGCGGAACGGCGGCGCAGAATCCGGGAGGTGATCCTCATTCTCCTGCTGCTGGGGATGATCATCCTGCTGACCTGGACCGAGACCCGTGTCATCCGCTTCGGCACCGAGTTTCCGATCTCCAATACGATACTGATGTTCATCCTCATCAATATCAATCTGCTGCTGTTGATCCTGCTCATCTTTCTCGTCTTCAGAAACCTTGCCAAGCTCCTATACGACCGGAAGCACCGGGTCATGGGCTCGCGCCTGCGAACCCGGCTGGTGGTGGCATTTGTCTTTCTCACCCTCTTTCCCACGGGGGTGCTCTTCTTCTTTTCGGTCAATTTCATCTCCAGCAGCATCGAGTTCTGGTTCAATGTGCCGGTGGAGCAGGCCCTTGAGAACTCTCTGGGGGTGGGCAGGCGCCTCTATCAGTATTTCGAGGATCACAACCGCTTCTTTCTGGAGAGGATCGCCCGGGAGGTCCGGAGCCGGGATCTGCTGGAGCCGGGCCAGCGGGATGCGCTTCGCAATTATGCCCAGGTGGTTCAGCGGTCATTCAATCTGGAGGCTGTCGAGTTCTACGCGACCCAGGATCTCAGTGAACGGAAGACGAACCGGCTGGCCCTCTCCCTGGCCCCCAAATTCGGGGAGCAGGCCCTTCGGGGCGTCTCTCCCCAGGATCTCCGTGGGGAGCCGGACGCGGACGGGGTCTACTCCTACTCCGAGATGATCCCCAGAGGCGAACTGGCCCGAAGCCTTGCCCGGATCCCTTTTGGTGCGTCCTTGGAGGATGCCCGGGGCTTTGTGGTACTCTCTTTTCTCATTCCGCCCGGATTTTCCGAGGATCTCGACTCCATTGCCCGGGGGGTGGATGAGTACCGGCAGACCAAGATGCTCAAAGAGCCGATCCGCCTCACATATTATGTCATCATCTCCATTGTCGCGCTGATGGTCCTCTTCTGCGCGATCTTCTTCGGCCTCTATCTTGCCAAATCGATCAGCATTCCCATCAAGGGGCTGGCCGAGGGAACCCGGCGGGTGGCCGAGGGGGATCTGACCTTCACCATCGGCCGCGTGGGGGATGATGAACTGGGGAGTCTGGTCGATTCCTTCAACAAGATGACTACAGATCTTCGGGCCAGCCGGGAGCAGTTGGAGCTTTCCGCGTCGATGCTGCGGGAGCAGAACACGGAGATCGAAGAGCGGCGCCGCTACATGGAGATCGTCTTGAAGAACATCTCCACCGGCGTGATCACCCTGGATGCTGAGGGGCATATCGCCACCATGAACACCTCGGCCGAGGAGATGCTCGACATCGAGGCCGAAGAGGTGATGGGGAAAAGCCACAGAAGTCTGCTTCGGGGGCAGCATCTCGATCTCGCGAAGACGGTGATGGAGGAGATTCTACAGGGGAACAGCAGTGTGGAATTTCCCCTGCGCCTCTCCATCGAGGGCGCGCCGCGAAGCTTTCGGGTCAATGTCAACTCTTTAAGAGATGACCGTAGGAGACATCTGGGCATCGTCATGGTCTTCGACGATCTCACGGAGCTTGAAAGAGCCCAGCGGATGGCGGCCTGGCGGGAGGTGGCAAGGCGGATCGCGCACGAGGTGAAAAATCCCCTCACCCCGATCAAGTTATCCGCGGAGCGGCTCCACCGGCGCTATTCCCGAAGGCTGGAGGAGCCGGTCTTCGAGGAATGCACCCGGATGATCATCGACCATGTGGACCTGATCCGGAACCTGGTCAACGAGTTTTCCGAGTTTGCCAAGTTTCCGGCCGCAAATCCAAAGCCGTGCGATCTATCAGAGATCATCGACGAGACCGTGGCCCTCTTCCGGGAGGGGCATCCGGATGTGCTCTTCGATATCCGCATCGATCCAAATCTTCCTATCCTCAACCTGGACCGGCAGCAGATCAAACAGGCCATGATCAACCTGGTCACCAATGCTATCGGTGCGGTCAAGGCCGCGGGGACTGTCTCCATCGCGACCTTTCATGATCCGGATCTGAGCCAGGTGGTGCTGGAGGTGGCAGACGACGGGCCCGGGCTTTCAGACGAGGTCAAGGCGCGACTCTTCGAGCCCTATTTCTCCACCAAAAGGGCGGGCATGGGGCTGGGGCTGACCATTGTCAGCTCGATCATATCGGATCACCACGGCAACATTCTGGTACTGGACAACCAGCCCCAGGGCGCGAAATTCATTATCGAGCTGCCGGTATAGCGTAGAATGGAGAGCGTGAAGAAATGGAAGCCATGAAGCCAAGAAGCCAAGAAGAATCAAGAATGAAGAATGAAAAGTGTAAGGACATCTGATGTTTCCCACAATTCTGATCGTAGATGACGAGCCCTCGATTCTCCAGTCTCTAAGCGGACTCCTGGGAGACGAGGGGTTTTCGGTCCTGACCGCGTCCAACGGATACGAGGCATTGAAGATCGTCGAGGCCGAATCCCCGGATCTGGTGCTGCTGGATATCTGGATGCCCGGAATCGATGGCATCGAGACCCTCCAGGAGATCAAGAAGAGCAGCCCGATTGTCCAGGTGGTGATCATCACGGGGCACGGGACCATCGAGACCGCGGTCAAGGCCACCAAACTCGGGGCATTCGATCTCATTGAAAAGCCCCTCTCCATCGACCGGGTGATCGTGACCATCAACAATGCGCTCAATTTCCGGCGTCTGGAGGAGGAGAACCAGTATCTGCGGAAGAAGACGCTGGAGAAGAACTCCATAGATGGGGGGAGCCCGGCTGCAAATGATCTCAGAAAGCAGATCATGGCGGTCGCGCCAACCGATTCCTGGGTGCTGATCAAGGGGGAGAACGGAACCGGAAAGGAGCTGGTGGCCCGAACCCTGCACCAGTTGAGCCCCCGGGCCGAGTCACCGCTGGTCGATCTCAACTGCGCGGCCATCCCCGATGCCCTGATGGAGGAGGAACTCTTTGGCCGGGAAAAGGATGCCCTGACCGAGAACAGCCCCCGCAGAAGAGGAAAGTTCGAGCTGGCCGGCGGCGGAACCCTCTTTTTCGACGAGATCGGAGATATGAACCTGACGGCCCAGGCCCGGATTCTGCGTGTGCTCCAGGAGCAGAGGTTCCAGCGGGTGGGCGGGGATCGGGTGATCCAGGTCGATGTGCGGGTGATCGCGGCCACCAACAAGGATCTGGAGAAAGAGATCGAAGCGGGCCGATTCCGGGAGGATCTCTACTACCGGCTCAATGTGGTTCCCATCCGGGTGCCGTCGCTTCGGGAGAGAAAAGAGGATATCCCGGTGCTGGTGAACGCCTTTTTAAAGGAATCGCGCGGAGAGAGAAATTCGAAGCGGATGGATTTGGATGCATTGAAGATCCTTTCAGACTATCCGTGGCCCGGCAATGTCCGGGAGCTGAAGAACCTGGTGGGCCGCATGGTGATCCTGACGGACCAGGAGGTGATTCGAGCCAGGGATCTGCCGGCTCCATACAATCCGGATGCCGGCGGGAATGGGTGGAGAATCGAAGAGGGTATCCTCTCCCAGGAGCGATTCGAGACGGCCCGGGAGATGTTCGAGCAGGCTTTTTTCCGAAAAAAGCTGGAGCAGTTCGGCAACGACATCGACAAAACCGCGGCCGCGATCGGAATGGAACCGGAAGTGCTTGGGGATCGGATCTCAAAACTCGGTCTTTCAATTTCGGTTGCAAAGGGATCGGCATAAGGAGGAGAAAAATTTGGCCAAGGTAATCCAATTCAAATCCAAGTCATCGGGCAGAAAGGGCGGCATCCGGGTCATCGGAGGAGAATACCGGGGAAGGCGGCTGACATCTGTGAAGGGAATGGCCACCCGCCCCACCGCGGACCGGGTCCGGGAATCGATCTTCAATATCATCGGGGACAAAATCTCCGGGGCCCGGGTGCTCGATCTCTTCGCAGGCACAGGCGCGATGGGAATCGAGGCCATGAGCCGGGGCGCGGACTTTGCGCTCTTTATCGACAATTCACCCGCGGCCATAAAGACGATTCAGCATAACATCGAGACCCTGGGCATCCGAATGGATATGGATGCCGTCATCCTCTGCCGGGACATCGGCCGGAATCTCAACGATCTGCAAGGGACATCGGAGTTCGACCTCATCTTCATGGACCCGCCCTATGGCAAGGGTTTGATCGAACCGACACTGGCCGCGCTGCCCAAGACCCATTCATTGAGGCTCGAAGCCATTGCCGTGGTCGAACACCGCGCGGACGAGCCGATAAAGGACGTCTCCTCTTTTCGCGTTTATGACCAGCGAACCTACGGAAAGACAATGGTCTCGTTTTTCCAATACAATATCATGAACTTCATCATGCATCAGAGAAAGGAGTGATCACATTCATGCAGCGAACCGCAATCTGTCCCGGCTCTTTCGACCCCGTCACCATGGGGCATGTGGATATCATCGAAAGAGGATTGAAGATCTTTGACAGGATCATCGTCACCATCCTGACCAATCCGGTAAAGAATTACCTCTTCAACCTGGAAGAACGGATGGAGATGCTCGCAGACGGGCTGAAGGGGTTTGAAGGGCAGGTGGAGATCGACCACTATGACGGCCTGCTGGTCGATTACGCGGCCAAGCGGAAGGCCGATGCCATTCTCCGGGGGATGCGCGCGGTCTCTGATTTCGAATACGAATTTCAGATGGCACTGATGAACCGGAAGCTCAACCGGGAG
>JAABSZ010000070.1:0-17946 GCA_011390135.1 Desulfobacteraceae bacterium
GGTCCAGCATTCCGGATGTCAGCAGCGCGGTGTAGATGTCGCCGTGTCCCGGCGGGTTCCACTCCAGATCCGGATCATCGGGCCATTCAGCCGGGGAGAGATCCGACTGCAGGATTTTGGGAAATTTGTGCTGGAGAAAGGTGATCGGCTTCTGGGGAAGGTCCATCCGGGAGAGGACATCTTCGGTCTCCTGGTGGGTGCTGAAGCTGTTCATCAGCGCAAGGGTGACGCGCCGCTGCCGGGCCATCTCCACGATGATGTCGATGAACCGTTTTCCCTCCTTCACCTCCAGCAGGGATTTAGGGCCCGTGAGGCCCATACTCGTGCCCAGACCCCCGTTCAGGACGATCATCACCGCCTTTTGAAATGCCTCCTTCCCCGATTCTGTATAGGGCCCCAGGTTTTCCGCGCTCTCGACCCTTTCGGGCCCGATCGGCTCGATGTCGCTGTCGGAAATCAGCCCGGTCTCGCCGGTGAGGACTTTTCCATAATAGTGGGCAAAGGTGTCGATGACCACCCGGGGGAGCCCGGCCCCCTCCATCTTCTCGATAAATGCCGGAAGATGACCTTTCGCGTCCGATTTTCCGCTGCTGTTCGCTTTTCCGCTGCTGTTCGGTTTTGCCATAGAGACTGTAACCTCCCTTTTTGCTGTTTTGTCGGTAACGGCTACATTATACCACAGGATGGAGGGATATGAAACGCATCTCTCCATCCTGTAAAGGTGTCCTGTACGGCTTCGATGCAAATCGTTTTTTTCGAAAAATCCTGTCCGGCCTAGTCCACCGGCACGATCCAGCCAAAGGGGTCTTCGGCTTGGCCGTACTGGATGGCCTTGATCTCGTCGAAGAGCTTTCGGGCCACAGGTCCGACCGCGCCGCGGCCGATGGTGATCACCCGGTCTCCGTATTTCAGCTCGCCCACCGGAGAGATGACCGCGGCCGTTCCGGAGCCGAATATCTCCTGGAGTTTGCCGCTGTCATGGGCTTCCATAACCTCGTCGATGCTGATGAGCCGTTCCGTCACCTTCATCCCCCATTTCCGGCCCATCTGCAGCACCGAATCCCGGGTGACTCCCGGCAGGATAGAGCCGTTGAGGATCGGGGTGATCAGCTCGCCGTCGATGACAAAGAAGATGTTCATGGAGCCGACCTCCTCCACATACTTCTGCTCCACGCCGTCGAGCCAGAGCACCTGGGTGTAGCCCTTCTTGTGGGCCGCATCGCCGGCCGCAAGGCTTGCCGCATAGTTGCCCGGGGTCTTGTACTCCCCGAGTCCGCCCCGAACCGCGCGGACATGGTTCCGGGAGACCCAGATCTTGATCGGATTGAAGCCTTCCGCGTAATATGCCCCCACCGGCGAGAGGATCACGAAATACCGGTAGGTGTGGGAGGCCCGAACCCCGAGAAAGGGGTCCATCGCAATGAGAGTGGGCCGGATGTAGAGGGATGTCTCCTCTGCGCTGGGAATCCACTCCTTCTCCACCCGGAGCAGCTCTTTCAATGCCTCCAGCAGAAAGGCTTCATCCAGCTCCGGAATGCAGAGCCCCCTTGCAGAGCGGTTGAACCGGGCAAAGTTCTCCTGGGGCCGGAAGAGCTGGATCTTTCCCTCTTTTGTCCGGTATCCTTTCAAGCCCTCGAAGATGGCCTGTCCGTAGTGGAGGACCATTGTGGAGGGGTCCATCGTAATAGGGCCGTAGGGCTCGATCCTGGGATTGTGCCACCCCTTGTCCGGGTTGTAGTCCATGTTTAACATGTGGTCCGTAAAAATAGAGCCGAAGCCGAGCTTGTCGTCATCGGGCTTCTGTTTCAAATGCTCCGCCTTTTTGATGTTGATCTGCATCTTTTGGTCCTCCTTATAAAGTCTTTGGGTGCATGAA
This sequence comes from Desulfobacteraceae bacterium, assembly GCA_011390135.1. Classification (GTDB taxonomy): domain Bacteria; phylum Desulfobacterota; class Desulfobacteria; order Desulfobacterales; family JAABSP01; genus JAABSP01. Next base: position 1,877 of record JAABSZ010000070.1, read on the forward strand.
TACTAATAGGGTTGAAAACCTCGTCCATCGGAATTGGAAAGAGCGAAAAAGCCGAAGTAATAAAAGACCCTATACCAGATTTATCTTTCAAATCAAGTACAACTTTGCAGCGGTTGGCCGGAAAAGGAGACCCATCGGTTCTGCTCCTTTACGATTTCAGCAGCCAGGCCAGCCCTTTGATAACTCCCACAACGGCCGCGCCAATAATGAGAGCCCAGCCGATGCCGGATAATAAACAGCCCGGGGTCTCCTTGTCGATATATTTCCCCCGGCTGGTATAGCCGGTAAAGCTTCCGATCTCATCCGCGAAGAAGATCAGGATGAAAACAGAGGCCAGAAATAACCCCATGAGAGCAAGCCCCTCCACTCCGTCGAGGAGAAGGGCGACAATGAGATAGACTGCCGCGATAGGCCAGAAGATCGATCTGTTGAACAGCATAAAAAAGGCTCCCGGTAAAAAATTCCTACCCCTGCATTACATCTTTTTCCCCATTGATGCTTTCAGCCCCTGCATGATAAGAGAGATAAATAACCGTTCAATAAACGTGGATACGGTCCGAACATCAGCGGAGAATATCCGAAAAACGGCTCAAAGGTCAGCCATGTTAAACAGGATCATCAGAGAAGTCTATATTTTTTTGGGGCTTGTCTTTGCCGCATCAGCCATCTTTACCCTTTTCTACGGGGTTTCTCTGCTCATGCAACTTCTCAGCACCTGAAATCCTTACGGATTTTTTCCTTCTTTTTTTCTTTGAAGATCTCCTTATCTGTGATATAAGCTTTTACTATCTTTAAATCGCCTCCGCTATCCGCGGTCCTGCCGTTTTCTACCCGCGTAAGCGCAGCCCTTTTCCTTTCCAATGAAATGACCGAACATGTGTTATATGCATATCCCTGAAGATAACACGAAACAGAAACATTGACCCGCGTCTGAAAAAAAAGAGAGGTCTCATGGACAAAAATTTTCTGGAGATGTGGGGGAATTATCTGATCAATCTGGCCAAAGGGCAGCGCCAGATGGAGGACATATCCCGGTGGATGGGGAAAGAACCGACCGGCTTTTCGGAATTCTCTTCGGCTTTCCGAAAATTCTACGGCCTCGATTCCCCCAAAGCAGATGCCTCAAAGCAGAAGGCCGATGTTTCCGAAGCCTGGCGCTCCTCCATCGACACCTTCTGGAAATCCTATCGGGAGTATCTCGACACCATCGGAATGATCCCCAAGGAGGAACACCTGAAGCTGGTCCGGAAGTATGAGGACCTGAAGAAGAAGGTTGCGGCCTGCGAGGAGACTATCGAGCATCTCAGGATGCTGCTGAATGAGAAGGGCGGAAGCCAGGGGGAGGTGGTGGAGAAGTTCCAGTCTCTGGTGCAGGACCAGAGTGAGCGGTTTCAGGAGCTGATGCAGGATATGGGGCAGTTTTATCAAGGCACAACCCTGATTCCGGAGAATGATGAGAAGAAGTAGAGAACTTGGATGGCAGGAGGCCGGAAACATGGGAGAAAATGAAGGGAAAACGGACCTTTTTTGCAACTATCGGGCATTTGGCCGAAAGGGTTGCAGCGCAGTTCCCATCCGCTATTCGCGCTACGACAGTCCCGGAGCCTTTGTCGATGGGATGATGTTCAATCGGGGAACGGGTGGCATCTATTTCGAGACCGACAAGCTGCTGCCTCCGGGTGCGGATATCTATATCCGTGTAATCAATGGCTCGGCCCAAGTCCACGAAAAGGAGGATCTCTATCGCTGCCACGTGATGTGGTGCAAAAAGATCGTTCGGGAAGATGCCGATATCTACGGCGTGGGGGTCCGGTTCCTGATCAATACCTGCTCCGAATGCGAGGATACCATTCCTTATGACCAGATCAACCGGACCCGGGATCATCTGCACCTCTGCCCGGACTGCACCAGAAAGCTCGACAGCCTCCCGGAGGGAGATCTTAGAAAATCGATCGAAGATTATCTTCAGGGGAATGTTCTATAGAAAAGGGGCTCATCCCGGTCTTCCATGTTCCGGTCCCATGCGGGTGAGCCCCCAATTCGGCAGGTAAGAAACAGCCTGAGTTCTGTTTTCGCTTTTAAAACTACGCCTTCGGCTTTTTGGGCGGGCTGACCAGGGCCTCTCCGTCGATGACCACGGTTCCGTCCTGATTGGTGCAGGTGGTCCGGAGCCGGACCCGTTTCTTCTCCTCCAGCAGCTCCGCCACCTCGGCCACAGCGGTTATGGTATCCCCGATCCGGACCGGCGCGAGAAAACTCAGACTCTGCTTCATATAGATGCTTCCCGGGCCTGGAAGCTGCATCCCGATCACGGCCGAGATAAAGCCGGCAGAGAGCATCCCGTGGGCGATCCGCCCCTTGAAGAAGGTCTCTTTGGCGTAGGCTTCATCGATATGTGCGGGGTTGAGATCACCGCTGACCCCGGCAAAGAGGTAGATGTCCGTCTCCGTCACTGTCTTTGAAAACTGTGCCGTATCGCCCACTTTGAGCTGATCGTAAGTCTTTCCCGCCATCTTCTCCTCCTTTTGTCAGAACCCATTTATACATATACAAAAATCTGATACAAAAACCTGCATGAAAAAATCCGCGTCCCCCCGGTTCATTTCCGGAAAAAACATGCTTAGGTGAATTTTGGAAATGAAGATCCCGGCAAATCGCTTTAGAACCATGTCCGGTGGCTCCAGATATCCTGCTCCAGATCCTGCTTGTCCTGCTGAAGGGTCAGGTACATGGAGGCGTTCTGGATGGCAAGCCCCCCCTGGTGGGCCAGCGCGACCGCAAGGATGATCTCGTCATCGGTGAACTCCCGCTTTGTGTCGTTGTAGAGCCGCATCACCCCCACTACATTCTCCCGCGCGTGGACCGGAACCGTTAGAATGGCGCCGATTCCCTCTTTCCGCTTCTCCTCCCGGTACTGCACCCCCTCCTCCTCTTCGATGTCTCTGACCACATTGGGCCGCATCTTCAATGCCCGGTTGATGCTCTCCTCCGAAGAGATGGGACCCTTGTCCAGATATTCGTCGCTCAGGCCGTAGCTCGCGACCAGCTCCAGAGTCTTCTTCTCCTCGTCCAGCAGCCGGATCGAGACGGCCTTGACCCCGAAGACCTCCGCGACGTCGGCCGAGAGGATGTGGAGGATCTTCTTGATGTCCAGGGTTTCGTTCATGCTCACCGCGAAGTCGTGGAAGATCTCCGTATTCATCCGGATCCGCTTGATGAGATGCTCCCGTTCGATTGCGATCCCACCCTGGTGGGCAAGCCCCTTGATCATCTTGACGAGATGGTCCTGAAAGCTGCGTTTGATGCCGCTGTAGAGACGCAGTTCTCCGATCACATTCTCCCGGGACTCGACGGGAACGCAGAGGACCGAGACGATCCCCTCCCGCTGGGATTCCTGCGGGTACTGAAGGCGGGGATCGTTGCTCACATCCTCGATGATCACCGTTTCAGCTCGAAGTACCTGGGCTACCACCTCGCTCTTCTCCGCAGAGACGGAACCTTTGTTGATGAAGGCTTCGCTCAGGCCGTAGCTGGCGACCATATCCATCATTTTCGTCTCGGGATTGTACAGGCGGATCGAGACCCCTTTCATGCCGAATGCCTCGCCGATTTCGGCCGACAGAATGTGGAAGACCTTCTTCATATCCCGGCTGGTGTTGATGTTGTAGGCCAGATTGAAGAAGAGATCCGCGTTCTTGTTGATCCGCTCGAAAAGGCGGGCATGCTGGATGGCTACGCCCCCCTGTTCTGCTAAGGCCGTCAGAAATTCGATATCCTCTTCGGAAAAATCCCTCGGCTCTGCGGTATAGAGGGAGAGGACCCCGATGCTCTTGCTCTCCACCATCACCGGAACCGCAAGAATGGATGCGATACCTTCGGCCCGTTTGGCCCCGTGATGGTCGAGACGGGGATCTTCTGTGGCCTCTTTGAATGATAGATAGCCGCCGGCCTCCATCAGTTCCTTGATCGCCTCCTCGATCCTCATCGGCTCCGCGTGCAGGTAATTTTCCGACAGCCCTTTTTGAGCCACCGGCACGGATATCCCCTGTTCCTCATCGGCCATGAAAAGACATGCGGCCTTTGCGCCCATTGTCGAAATCGCGCTCTCGACAATCAGATCGAGCAGTTCCTCCTTCCGGAGGGTGGTCCCAAAGGCATTGCTGATTCTGCAAAAGGTCTTGAAGTAGTCGGTGTTCTTGGTCATCTGTGGGGTCTCCTTGGCCCTTTTTGTTTCCGGTGGCTTATGATTTTTTGGCGCTCTTCTTTCCGGTTTTGCTGCGCAATGTCGATTTCGGGGCCGAAGATGAAGCTGTCTGAGGCTTCGGTTTCCTGGATGTCGCAGCCGCCTTGGTCTCTGTCTCCTTTGTCTCTTTGTCGGCAGGTTCCGCGGCCTTTTTCGAAGCGCTACTCTTTTTTGCCGCTTTTTTCGGTTCGCTCTTCTTGGTCTCTTCGGAGGCCGCGTCCGGTTCAGTTGCGGTCTCTGCAGGCTTCTTCTCCGCTTCTGCCTTCTCCTTTGCCGGCGGCTGTTTTGCTTTCTGCTCCTGATTCTGTCCTGGTCCCGCTCCTTCAGCCAGGAGAGGATCTTGGGCCCGAAAATCTTCTGGCATTTGGAGCTGACATAGATCCCGATGTGGCCCGTATCGAGGCACATGTCTTCGGTATCCTTGCTCCCCACCTGCTTTGTGAGCTTGTCGCAGGCCTCCGGCGGAACGAGATGGTCGAACTTGCCGTAGATGTTCAAAAGCGGCATGGTGAGCTTCTTCAGATCGACCCGCTTTCCGCCCAGCTCCAGCTTGCTCCGGATCAGCCGGTTCTCCCGATAACAGTCGGTGATGAACTGCCGGAAGGTCTCGCCCGGGACATCGGGGCTGTCGAAGATCCACTTCTCCATCCGGATAAAGTTCTCCACAAAGCCCTTGTTGTCCATATTCTCGAAAAAACTGATGTACTTGTCGATGATCAGCCGGGCCGGATTGAGCAGCAGAAAGCCCAGGTTCATCAGATCGCCGGGCATGTTCTTATAGCAGTCGGCCATCTTGTCCGCATTGGTGTTGCGCATCCAGATGTGCAGCAGCCCCTTGTCTGTGTCGAAATTGGTGGGGGTGACGGTGGTGACGAGGTTTTTGATCTTTTCGGAGTGGAGCGAGGAATACATCACGCAGAAGGCTCCGCCCATGCAGATCCCCATCAGATGGATCTGTTCCAGTTCGTGGCGCTTCCGGATGAAGTCCACCACATTGTCCATGTAGCCGTTCACATGATCGTCGATGGTCAGGTACTGATCTTTTCTCGTGGGATAGCCCCAGTCGATCATGTAAACCTCGAGGCCGTTCTCCAGAAAGGTCTGCACCACACTTCTCCCCTCCTGGAGATCGAGCATGGTCTCCCGGTTGATCAGCGCATAGACCACCAGCAGGGGGCGATTGTATTTCACCTCTTTCGGCATGTAGTGCTTCAGCTTGACCCGGTCCTCCTCATAGACCACCTCGTAGGGGGTAGGGGAGATTTCCGTATCCAGCGGGCCGAGCATGATCTCCGACGCGCGTTTGGCTTTGACATGGCTCTGTTCGGTGCTGTCGGCCATCTTTTTCATGATGAGATCGACGGCGATTTTCGGCTGCGTCATGGGAATTTCTCCTTGAAAAAATCGGTTAGGCCTTCTCTTCGACCTTTTTGGAGAGAGCGTTGACCCTCTTCTTCAGGACATAGATATCTTTGTAGAGCGCATCCATCTCCTTCAAGGTCGGAACCGGAAACTCCTGGAGCAGATCGGCAAGAAAATCCTCCTTGGCCTGCTTGTACTGTGCCAGCGAATCGATGGTCTGGGCCATCACCTCGGTGTACTCCGGGGACTTGAGCAGTGTCATGTAATGCCCCTCGAGGATCTTGATCCAGATGTTGTAGTAGGCCTTGAAATCGTCGTGGAACTCCCCCTTCTCGGCCAGGGTCTCCATCTGCTCCTGCATCACCGAAAAGGATTTCTCCATGGGGATGTAGAACATATAGAGGAATTCGTTGATCGCGGTCTGGTATAGATTGAACTTGTCTAGAAAGTGGTTGTACCGCTCCTGATACAGCCGGTTGAGGCCAAGTGAGGGGACATTGAAATACTTCTGGATCTCGGTTTGATACATCTCCCGGAATTTTTTGAAGAGATCCCGGTCCATGTCGTCGAAGTTGTACGGGTTGACATTTTCGCCGGTCCGCTGGATTCGCTCGGTCATCTTCTGCTGGACCATGAGATAGTTGTCCATCATCTGCTGGCCCAGGTTCATCATGAACTGGGGCAGGGTCTCGAGGCTCTTGAACGATGCGTTGACGTTTTCCGGTTCGGCCAGCGCGGCCATCAGGGCGGTCAAGATCCGCTGGCTCGATTCAAAGGATTTCGCGAAGCGATAGTTTCCTTTTTTTTCCGCTTTGTCATCATTACCAGCAGAGGCGCTATTGGCCGGCCAGCGGTTCATTCCCCCCCAGAAGCTCATGGCGGTTTTCATCCAGTCGGCGAACAGGTCTTCGGGGCTCGTCTTGCTGTTTTGACTCTGATCTCCCATTTTTGCCGGCTCCCTTTTAGAATTAATCGGGTGTTGCAGATATTGCGTGTGATTTTTCTTTATATCGCAGGTCATCTTCTCTTTTCAAGGAGATTTTTTGAGAGCCCTATCTTTTTTCCGGCCCCTTTTTCTGCTCATATACCTTTTTTCTGCCGGTCTCTCTGCCGGCATCGATGTTCTGCGGAGAAAGCATGGAGATCCCACCCTTCTCCATGAAGAAGCGCTCCGCTATGCTGGATAGATCGATGCCCAGTTCAAGACAGATGCGGAACTGCTCATCGAGGCTCTTCTTGTAATTGAGATAGGATTGAAGGGCCTGTTCCAGATAGTTTTCGAAAAATTCGTTCAAAGTGTCCTCGCCGAACCGGATCAGCAGGTGGAGAAGGGAGACCGGCAGAATGCTGCGCTGTTGCTTGGCCCGCTCCATGACGATCTGGGTCAGGATAAAGGCCGTTACATCCTCGTCCGTCTTTGCGTCTGTGACCGAGACCTGACGCCCCTCCCGGATCATCTCCTCCACATCTTTCAAGGTGACGTAGCTGCTGGTTTCGGTATTGTACAATCTCCGGTTCGTATATTTTTTAATGGTGACAGGCTCGGTGTTCATCGGCATTCTCCTGAAAATGACACATTGCAATATGAAACGCCGCCCTATAGGGGAAGCTCTTCTATTTATCCCATCTATTTGTATGGATGTCAAAGGATTTCCCCATTCTTCGGGGCGGCCGAGAAATATTGTGCATTGCACAAAATAATTCTTGACATCCCCTCTTTTTTCCCATAGGATCAGAATTCAGACGAGGAGATTTTAAAACAGATCTCTTCTTCGGATGGATCATGATGGCTTAAAAATGCTTTTTTCAACCTATTTAATTTTCAGGAGGTGCAGAATGGAACCCGCAAAAATGGCGCAACAGATGGTTTATTTTCAAAAGACCCTTTTCGAGAGCAGCTTCAATGCCATGAACATGGTGCTGGACCAGTCCGAGCAGATGACCAGAAACTTTGTCAAGCAGGTCCCCTGGGTCCCGGAAGAGGGGAGAAAGACCCTGGAAGAGACCTTCGGATTCTACAAGAAGGCCCGGGAGGATTTCAAGCGGGCCGTGGATGACAGCTTTTCCAAGATGGAGACCATGTTTACCGCGAAGTAATGCGGAGAAAGAGAGAAGGATGATGGATCAGAAGCGGATGTTCAAGCAGATGATAGACTTTCAGAAGACGACTTTCGACAACTCCTTCAGCGCGATGACCGCCCTCCAGGAGCAGGGGGAGAAGATGGTCAACACCTTTATAGAACAGTCTCCCTGGCTTCCGCCCGAGGGGAAGAAGGTGGTAGGGGAATGGATCAACGCCTACAAGAGCGGCCGGGAGAATTACAAAAAGACCGTTGACACCAATTTTGTCAAAGTCGAAAAATACTTCTCCGATTTTGAATCCAAATCTTCTGATTCCGAGTAGCCTCTGACAGAACATGAGCCCGCAGCCGCATGACTGCGGGCTTTGATTTGGAATGCATCTTTCCCGCCGCTCGAATACTGCCCTTTCCCCATTGATTTTCCCTTCCGGTTTCGATAAAAGGAATATTAGAGGCAGGAGTAGATGAATGCCCATAAACGTATCGCAAGTCTTGAGGAGACGATCATGAATGCCGCATATGAAGCAAACCAAGGGTTGTACGAGAGCATGATGGAGAGTTTTTCCGACAGGTGTCTCGCCCCGTTCCGGATTGCCGTCACCCAGTTCATTGCCACACAGAACAGCATTGTGGGGCTTAGCAAATATGCCAATGAATTTATAGTTCCCTATACGCTCGCCACCAACTATTTTGCCGAGGCTGAAAAGGGCCGTCTGCCCGACTCCGACATGTTGGAACTGCTCCAGTCCTATATGGATATGATGGAGTTCAACTGGGACCTCACCGCAAAGAACCTGATGGCCAGCATCCGGGTCATCAACGACTACAGCAGCAGGGAGATGCAGAATGCCCTCGAGGCCGTTATCAACACCATCTTCCTCAACGAGGGGGAGGATATCGAAGGGTTTGTGGAGCGGCAGTCGAAGATGCTGGAGCAGGTGACGACGGTCTATCCCCAGGCCATCGCGGACATCGCTCCCGAGTTCGGGTTCCATTTCGAGCAGGGGATCAATCCGCTTGCGGCCGAGACGGACCGGTTTCTCGTATATCAGGTGATGCCGACGGACAAGAGTGTCAAAATCCGAAACGACGCCAAGCCGATTCTGATCCTGCCGCCCTATGTGCTGGGGGCCAATATTCTGGCCTTCCTGCCCGGCGACAACCGGAGCTACACCCACTGTTTCGCCAACCAGGGAATCCCCACCTACATCCGGGTGCTCAAGCCGATCGACAAGACCCCGGCCCTGCAGCAGATGACGATCGAAGAGGATGCCCTGGATACGAAGTCTTTCTGTGAGAAGATCATGGAGCGCCACGGAAAGCCTGTGACGTTGAACGGTTACTGCCAGGGCGGATTCGTTGCCATCTGCAACTATCTCTCCGGAGAGCTGGACGGCGTGGTGGATGCGCTTCTGACCTGCGTCTCGCCCATGGACGGCACGCGGAGCAAAGGGCTTTCCGGCTTTTTGAGCAATCTGCCCCAGCGCTTCAACCATCTCGACTACGGCACGAAGACCCTCGAGAACGGCAACAAGGTCGCGGACGGAAAGCTCATGGGCTGGGTTTACAAGCTCAAGAGCATCGAAAGCGAAGCCCCTCTGGTCGCCTTCTACCGGGACATGATGATGCTCAAACCGCGAAACGGAAAGACCAAGATCAGCAAGACCGCAGCCGCTCTCAACTACTGGCTCCAGAACGAGCGGATGGATCTGCCCCTTTCCATCACCAAGATGAGCTTCGATTCCTTCAATATCCCGATCACCGATGACGGAACCCTGCCCATCACCCTCTTCGGCAGAAAGCTCAACTTCCATAGGATCGCGGAGAAGAAGATCCCGTGGCTCATCTGCTACGGCGAGCGGGACGACCTTGTCGAGAAGGAGACCGCGCTTGCGCCCCTCGACTACATCGATGCGGAGATCGCGCCCTTTCCCAAGGGGCATGTGGCCATGGCCACCTCCTGGTCCGATCCGAGATCGGAATATGCGCTCCATACCCGTTTTGGAGAGAACAAGCAGTACCGGGGGCCGGTGCGGTACCAGCTTGACCTGGATCAGGCGCTTTCCGAAAAAACGCCGACAGAAGCAACGGACCAGCAGTAAAAGCATTCTTCCTGAAGAGGGCGCGCGCCTGCGCCTTCTTCAATCTTCCTCCCTCAATCCACTCTTTACCGCGGGTCTTTATTGCAGGTCTTTACAGCGGGAAACCCTTGACGAATCCGGGACAAGCCGGTTAGAATCATTCGATGAAAACGTATCTGATCTGCCTTCTGCTGGGGGCAGGGCTGCTCTGCGGCGCGGCCCAGGCCGAAGATCCTGTCTATCGTTTTGTCGGGGATGATCTCTTTATCCCCTTCAGCTTTGAAGCGGATGGAGAGATCCGGGGCATCGACTGTGACATCATCCGGGAGATGGCCCGGCGGATGGGTATCCGCATCGAAATCACCCTTGTTCCGTGGAAACGGCTCATCGAGATGACCCGTGCGGGCCTCTGCGACGGGGCCTTCTCCCTTTTCCAAACCCCGGAGCGGCAGGAATTTGCCCTCTTCGCGGATGCGCAGCCGATCCATGAGAGTACATTCTACTTCTTTGTCCGGAAGGGGGAGGAATTTCCCTTTGTCCATATCTCTGATCTCAGTGGAAAAATCATCGGGCTGAACCGGGGCTTTACCATCTCGGAAGTCTTTGACCAGGCCGCCCGGGAGAGAAAATTCATCGTTGAAGAGGTGGAGGGGATTGAGCCGAATATTCGAAAGCTGATGGCCGGCCGGATCGATACTTTTGTTGCCAATTACGATGTGTTGCGCTACAATCCTCTTGGCCGCAGGCTGCTGGGCAATGAGATCCTCTTTCTTCCCCGGCCCGCGTTGGAGAAAAGAGGAGCCTATCTGGTCCTCTCCCGCAAGGGTTCCATCAAAGAGAAAGCCGGGTTCATCCAAAGGATCGACAAAACCCTGAAATCGATGCAGGAAGACGGCTCCTATGCAAAGATCTATGAAAAGTATCTCCGATAAAGGCTCCCGTTCCCCGTCCATCGCCGAAAAGCTGACCCTCACCCTGGCCGCGGCCCTGATCTTTATCGCAGCCATCGGCATCCTGATGACCCATGCCCGGCAGACAGCGCTGATCAAAGAAAAGCTGAAGGTAACGGAAAACCGATGCCTGGAAAAACTCAAACTTCAACTCGGTTTTCTGCTCTACCTGGCAAGTGATTCAAAAAGAGATGCCGGGGAAGGGGGGGAGGCGGATGTTTTCCGGGGAACGGGTCCGGAGACCGGCCGCGGATATTCCAAAGAAGCCATCCTTTTTCAGATCCAGCAACTGGCAGAGAAGGTTGCCCGGAATGAATTCATCGGCCGACTCACCATCATAGACAGCAGCGGGGCTATCCTTTATCAGAAAGAGCAAAGGGCTTTTGACCCGGCACTTCTTCAGACCCATTCGATCGGGTATCAGGATCTGGAGGGAAATCTTCTGGAGAATCTCGGCTTTCTGGAAATCGGGTTGACCGAAGAGCCCTATCAGGAGATCAACCGGCGTTTCCTGTGGGGAAGCATCATTACGGTGCTCTTCATGCTGCTGACCCTCATCGCGGCCGCAGGTCCTTTGCTGCGCGCCTATCTCCGCAGATTCACCGAGGCTATTGAAGAGCGGATCAACAGGCTTGCGGAGCCGGAGCCGCTTCCGCCCCGGGCAGGAGATGTCCCCATAGAATTCCTGCCCATTTTCAACGCACTGGATCGGGTCTCCCGCCACTTGGAAGTCTGCCAATTCGAGAGAAAAGGAGAGGAATTTCTCCACCACCATTTTGTAGAGAATGCGGCCGAGGGCATTTTCATGACGAGCGGAGAGGGCAGGTTCATCTATGTCAACAGGACACTGGCAAAGATGCTGGGATACGATGAACCGGAGCGGCTGATCGGAAAAGGGTTCGAGATGCTTGCCCAGTGCTTTTCCGGTTCAGAGAGACGGTCGGACCTTCAACGTCTTCTCGATGACCGGGATGAGGCCATCGGCTTTGCCCTTCAGCTCTGCCGCAATGAGGGTGGGCGGATCTGGGTCTCCATTACCGCACGGGGATTTCGGCAGGAAAGCGGAAGCATCCGAACCATCGAAGGCTCGATGATCGACATCACCGAGCGCCGGCGGGTCGAGTCGCTCAAGCGGGCCAAGGTGATGGCTGAGGCCGAACAGAATGTGAAAAATGCCTTTATGGCCAACATCAGCCATGAGATCCGTACCCCCATGAACGCGATCGTGGGGCTGACCAATCTGCTCATGAAGACCGGTACCAGCGCCAAGCAGCGCGATTATCTGGGTAAGATCCGGGCTTCGGCTCAGATTCTGATGGGGATCGTCAGCGACATCCTCGACTATTCCCGAATCGAGGCCGGAGAGCTGGAGCTGGAATCGGCTCAGTTCCGGCTTGACGACATCCTGGAGAACCTATCGGACATCTTTGCCCGGCAGGCGGCCCAGAAACATATCGAGATGATTATCTCCGCAGCCGAGGACGTGCCGGTTGGTCTTATCGGGGACCGGATGCGGCTGGAACAGGTGCTGATCCACCTGACGGGAAATGCGCTGAAATTCACCAATCAGGGAGAGGTCTCCGTCCTTGCGGAGGCGCTGGAAAAGACCGGCGACCGAGTCACCTTACGGTTCACGGTCTCCGACACCGGCATCGGGATCTCCCAGGAGCGGATTCCCCGCCTCTTCAGCAGCTTTCATGCCAGCGAGACCAGTGCTTCGGGCGCGGGACGGGGGCTTCAGATCTGTACCAGCCTGGTCCGGCTGATGGGCGGCGAGATCGATGTGGAGAGTGAGCCGGGGCTGGGCAGCAAATTCTTCTTCACCGCAATCTTCGAGCGGCAGATCGAGACCGAGGAGATCCGGCCCGAACCGCCGGCCGAGCTGAAGGGAAAGCGAATCCTTCTGGCCGATGACAATGAGACTGCCCGGGAGACGGTCGATCGGATGTTGAAATCCTTCTCCTTCCAGACCGTGACAGTCGAATCGGGAGAGGCCGCAATGGAGATCGTCAGCAGAGGGGATCTGGTGCTGGATATGGCCATCATCGACTGGCGCATGCCCGGCCTGGACGGTCTGGAGATCTCCAAAAGAATCCGAAAGATCATCCCGGATCTCCCCATCATCATCATGACAGAATTCGGCAGCGATGCCGCCATTGAAAGAGCCGAAGCCGCAGGGGTGGATGCCTACGTCATCAAGCCGGTCAAGCAGTCCTCCCTTTTCGATACCATTGTCGAGGTCTTTGGGGAGAAGGTGATCGCCGCATACAAGGGGATTACGGCCAGGCCCGATCTCCAGGAGGAGTCCAGAGTCCTTGCCGGTGCGGATATCCTGCTGGTGGAGGACAATGAGATCAATCAGGAGGTGGTTCGGGAACTCCTGGAGGGAGTCGGCATCCATGTAACCATCGCGGCCAATGGCAAGGAAGCCATCCGGATTCTTGAAGATGGCGAGGCGGCCGGCAAAAAGTTCGATTCGATCCTGATGGATATCCAGATGCCGATGATGGATGGTTATGAAGCCACTCGGAAGATCCGGGCATCGGATCTGTCGGGGCGGGATCTTCCGATCATCGCGATGACGGCCCACGCCTTTACCTCGGACCGGGATAAGTGCTTTCAGGCCGGCATGGATGATTATATCCGGAAGCCGGTCGATGTGAAACAGCTCTTCTCAGCCCTCACCCGATGGGTGCAGAACAACACCTCCTACTCAGAGCGGGCCGAATCTCCCTCTGGTGCGACGCCCTCCGTCAAAGGGCTGCCACCGATTCCCGGCATCGATCTGGAGGCGGCGCTGAAGCGGCTGGGGGGCAATGAAAAACTCTATCGAAAGCTGTTGAAGACCTTTGTTACCGAGTATGCCACAGGGGTGAATGAGATCCGGGCAGCGCTGGACAAGGGGGATATGGAACTGGTGCTCTACCGGACCCATGATCTTAAAGGACTCTCCGGCAATATCGGCGCGACCGAGCTTCACGAAGCCTTTTTGGGGGTCGAGGCCGAGCTGCGCCACAAGGAGGGGGAGAACATCGATCCGCTCCTGGACCATCTCGAATCCCTTCATCGCTCTCTGGTAAGCGCGATCGGTTCATCCGGCTTCTAAGGGATATCCCCCCCCTCCGGTGTCCAGCGCCGGATCTCGAGCTGCCCCGGAAATGCCCGGGGTTTGTACAGCGATATTCCCAGCAGCATCCGGAGGCATTCCTGGATGCTCTCGGAGATGGTGGGGTGCGGATAGATCAGCTTGAGCACCTCCTCGACGCCCTTGCCCTGATCCATGAAATGGGCAATGGAGACGATGGTACTCGAGACCTGGGGCCCTGCGGCCCGCATCCCCAGAATGGTCTGCTCCTCATCATCGCTGACGAGGATCTTGACAAAGCCGTTGGTCGCCCGCATCGCGATGGCCCGGTTGAGCAGGCTGTTCGAATAGTATCCCACCCTATAGGGGATCTTCTGTTTCCGGCAGTTTTTTTCGCTCAACCCGACCGAGGCCACGGCCGGATTGAAGAACATCACCGTTGACATGTTCTTGTAATTGATGGGCCACCGCTTCAGGCCATACATATGCTTCACCGAATACCGGGCCTCGGTCTCCGCGATGTTGACCAGGGCCGGATGATCCGTGACATCTCCTACCGCATAGATCCGATCCGATACCCGGCAGTCCGCGTCCGTCTCCAGATGCCCCCGTTCGTGGGGGGTGATTCCGGCCCGGTCGAGCTTGAGCATGGAAAGATCCGGGGTGCGGCCGATGGAGATAAGCACCGTATCAACCTCCACCACCTCGGAGTGGCCGTCCTCGAAATCGAGCACCACCTCCAGATACGCCTCTTCATGGCGAATATCCCTGAGCCGGGCCGAATGGATGATCTTGACGCCGTTGGCCCTCAGGTTCCGGCTGACGAACTCGCTCACATCCTCGTCCTCATACGGGATCACCCGGTCCTTATGGTCAACCAGATAGACATCGGTCTGGCAGAAGTTGGAGAAGATGGTCGCATATTCGCATCCGATGATCCCCGCGCCGATGATCATCAGGCGCCTGGGAAACTCCTTCAGCCGGAGAACATGATCCGAATCGATGACCCGCTTTCCGTCCGTGGGGATGCCTGGAAATTCCCGGGGCTTTGAGCCGGTGGCGATCAACAGGTGGCGGGCATGGATCTTTTCGGTCCGGCCCCGGTGATCGGTCACCTCCAAACGGTCAGGGCCGGAGAACGCGGCCCATCCCCGTTTCAAAGTCAGAGACCCGGGCCCCTCCCACTGCCCGGGAGAAAAGGATTCGATCTGGGAGAGCATCTGATACTGCTTCTCCTTTGCGGCCTTGATCACGGAGTTTCGAAGTCCATCATAATCGATGGTGAGATCCCCGGCACGGTATCCCCGGTCCACTTTGGCCGCGATCGCGTAATCCTTTGAAAGTTCCCACATGGTCTTGGAGGTGAGGGCCCCCCACATCACCCCTGCGCCGCCGATCTGAGCCCCCTCCACGATGCAGACATCCTTGCCCTGATCCAGGGCGTGCATGGCCGCGGCAAATCCGCCGGGGCCGCACCCGATGACGCAGAGGTCAAAAAGAACATTTTGCTGTCCGGGATCTGTCTCTGTCATCGTTTTTTACCGTCCATTTCTGTCCATTTCTGTCCATCCTGTCCATTGAAAGTCCCTTTGATTTTCCATCATAGAAGAAAAGCGCGGCCCTCGTCAATGAAAGATCAGTTTCAAACGGGGAATACAAATCGTTTACAAGCCGATGAAGGCTCTGATATATTTGAAAGGGAAAGAACAGGAGAGCCTTTTTTTTACGATGAGGTTTTTTTTATGATGAGGCTTTTTTTTATGATATAGAGGTGACAGGAGATTTCGATCCCGATGGAACCGACCGGAAAAAAGAAGTTAGAATCGAAAAAGGGATGGCGGGGCATTATCAATGTTCTCAGGCATCTGCCTGATTTCAGACGATATTTAACGACAGCTCCCCGGGAGCGGCGGCTCTACACCCGGTTTCAGGTCAGCGAAGATGTCTATGTGGTCTTCCGTCACCCCGTAACCCGGATCGGCCGGATCATCAACATCAGCCGCGGGGGGATCGCCTTTTCTGCAACCATCCCTCCTGAAAAAGTGGAGGAACTCTTTGAGATGGATATCTTTCTGGATCAGACGAGCTTCTGTCTGGAGAAGGTCAGGGGAAAACTGGTATGGGATGCCCCGGACTCGGGGGGAACCGCAGATGAACCGGCGCACCAGTACGGATTTCAGTTTACAGAGCTGACAGAGCGGCAGGTCTCCCAGATCGAACATCTGCTGAAGAATAATTCCCAAGGCGAGAATCACTCTCCGCCCTATC
>JAABSZ010000071.1:0-17880 GCA_011390135.1 Desulfobacteraceae bacterium
TATTGGGCTTTGTTTTTCTCCACTGGATCTGGAACCAGATCACCGGGTAATCTCAGCAGGGATTCAAAAAAAGAGGCCGGAGCCGATCCGGATCACCGGCCCGGATCATTGGTTCGGATCACCGGTTCGGACCACAGGTTCGGATCACCGGCCTTCTTTCATAAAGAGATCATCTCTCTTCCTGATACCGCATCTTCCATTTGGGACATCCGTAGTAATCGAGCTGCTTCTGGGTGGTAGGGAACCGGCCGCAGAGGAAATACCGCCAGTAGAAGGTATTGTAGGCGATACAGTTTCCATTTGCGGAATCGAGCAGGGGACAGGAGATCTTATCACAGCACCGGGAGCAGTTGTGGCAGGTATTCTCCTCATGGACCCAGTTGCCGGCCAGCCGGGTGATGTTCCGGTCCGGACTCTTCAGGGGCTGGCTCGTGAGAGGAACCGAGAAGAGGAACTTGTAGGAGCTGTCTTTGATCATCTTTCCCATGATCCTATAGCCCTGAAGGATCAGCCGGGGATAGTATTTGCCGTATCTCCAGAATGCCCAGGAATCGAAGAAGAGGCGGGAGGCGATGGGGAGGGTGAGGATGCCGAACCCTCCGAAGGTTATCAGAGAGAGTGCTATATACAGATAAAAAAGAAGCCTTGCCGCGGCCCATCGGCCCTCCTCCCGGATGAGCGTCAGAAACTGCTGCAGGCTGATCTGGTTGATTCTGTCGATGGAGAGCGCTGTTGTAATTCCGTTGTTTTTCTTCTGCCTGTTCTTTTTGTTCATCTCCGGATGTTTCACGTTTTAAACCGCCTCCTGTTTCGCTTTGAATAAATGGATTTCTCTATTGGTTTTCGATCCCGGTCTTTTGCTTCACCTCTTTTCCGTGCCGGAAGAAAAAATGAAGATCCCTCTGCCCGAAGAGCGATAACGCATAGGCCGCCTATTTGGAAGGGGCAAATGCCGCATCGAAATGAACGGTTCGGGGCCGGGGGATCATCGGCAGCCCGTTCTTTTTTGCATCATCGAGATCGGCTGCGGAATCCGGATCATACCACCAGTACCAGTAGGCGCTCCGTTCGTCTCCGTATTTGGATAGCACCGTCTCCGGGGTTCCGAACCGGTTCCAGTAGAGCAGCCGGGTATAGTCGATATTCCAGAGCAGGACGTAAGGGTAGGCTTCATAGACGATCTTGTCGATCTTCCGGACGATCTCGTTTCGCTTCTCCACATCGAAGACCTCCTTCTGCTTTTCGATGAGTGCATCCACCTGAAGATCTTTGAAGCCGGTGATATTGTTCCCGCCCTGCCGATCAGCCTCGGCCGAGGACCACATCCCCTCCGGATCTTTGAAGACACCGGCGCTCCATGCGGCCCAGGTCATCTGGTAGTTGAATTCATCCATGTCCCTGGCCCATGCGGCCCAGTCCTTCTTGTCGATGATCAGCTCGATGCCCACATCCTTCAGATCCTCGGCATAGATGGCCAGAAACTTGTCCGATGTCGCACTGCGGGTGAGAAAACGGAAGGAGAAGCGTTGTCCCTCCTTTTCAAGATAGCCGGTCTTGGGATTGACGTTCCAGCCGGCCTCCTTCAGCAGCGCCCGTGCCTTCTCCTTGTCCATCTCGATGAGCGGATTGGGACAGGGATTCTCCTCGGAATAGAGATCCTCGTAATAGGAGCGGTGGAGAAAATACTGGTCATACATCAGGGTCTTGTTCATCTTTTTCCGGTCCAGCAGATAGGCGAGGGCCTTCCGCACCCGGACATCGTCAAAGGGGGGCTTCCGCATATTCATGGCAAACCCCTGAAATCCCACAGGCTGTTGGTTGTAGATCTTCTGCTTGACGATCCAGTTGTTCAAAAACTTCTCGCCCGTGGTCTCATTGACCCAGATCCGGGAGGTGTAGATGGGATAGAGGTCGATGGTTCCCTTTTTAAAGGCCTCGAAGGCATTCTCCCGCTCTGCAAAGAAGCGAAACCGAAGGGTTTCGAAATTGCCGGTTCCCTGGCTACGTTTCCGATCCTTCATCCACCACTCCTCTCTGCGCTTCAGATCCACATAGATCCCCTCGTTGATCTCCCCGAGACGGTAGGGTCCCGAGATCATTGGGAACTCGAAGTTGATCCGGTTGAAATCTTTATCCGCAAAGGTTTTTTGGGGCAGGATGTGAAACCCCCCGGCCGCGCCCAGGTTTTTCCAATGAACGGTTTTGGCCGTAAACCGGATGGTGCGGTCATCGATCACTTCCGGGGGATCGAATCGCTCCATGTCGATCTTATGGGGGCCCGTCAGATTCTTCGGGTCCATAATGGCATCATAAGTCCACCGGACATCGTGCGCGGTGATGGGGCTTCCGTCACTCCATTTCGCATCCGAGTCCATATGGAAGGTAAAAGTCTTCTTGTCCTCCCCGATACTCCATCGCGCCGCAAGCCCCGGCTCATACTGCAGGGTGACAGGATTCATCGATAGAAGCGTCTCGTACATCGCGCCGAAGACCTCGGCCGACAGCACGTTGTTGTCGAGATAGTAGTTGAGGCTTTTGGGATACTGGCCAGCGAAGATGGAGAGATCGCCGCCCACTACAGCATAGGGGCTGGCCAGAGGATTGGGTCTGTCCTTCCAGTCGGGTTTGGGAAAATGCTCCTGTGCAGCGATCCGTGTCCCGGTGAAAAGAAGCAGCAGAAGCGAAATCGAGATCCATTTAATCCTTCGGGTCATTTCAAACTCCTTTCTCCCCTTTCAGCACATCGATCATGGAATAGACACCGCCCTTTTCTCCGGCCCGGATCTTTACCGCAAGAAAAGCCACCGCATCGAGGGTTCCCAGACCATAGATCTCCCGTCCATTGACATTGTGTGTAAATGAGAAGGTAACGGTCTCATCGGGAGAGGTCAGGGTGTAGGTGTGCCATGCGTGGCCATTGAGATGCTCTTCAGGAATCCCCCAATTCTGCTGCTGCAACTGCGGGTCCCGCTCCTTTTCGATCTCGTCCTCTTTAAAGGGCGCGCCCAGTTCGTTGAAATAGCGCACCATCGCCTTGGCCGTTCCCGAGGTGTCTGCCTTTCCTCTCTGATGGCTCTCCCTGATCGACAGTGAATAGCCGGAGAAGAGCCCCGGAAAGGTCTTTGCTGCCCACTCCATCATGGCCTGAAACCCGACGATCTGCTTGGCCATATTGGGCGCGATGACAACCGGCACATTCGAACTCTTCACCGTATCCGCAAGCATTTCCCGATCCCCGCCCGTTGTGCCCATCACAAAGGGGATGCTGTTTTCGCAGTAGAATCGGGCGTTCTCATTGACACTTGCGGGATGGGTGAAATCGACACATATGATCTTCTCCCCCCAACCATTCAGTTCCGAAAGAAAGGCATCCCGCCGATCCGGGGGAAAGAGGCGCACAGGCACATCATCAACCCTATAGGAAGGATCGGTGATCTCAGGACCCGTCAGAGAGAGAGCCACGAGATCGAAGCGGTCATCCAAAGCTGCATGACGGGCCACGGTTGCGGCCACATTGCCGGGAAGGCCGTTGACGATCATGGGAATCCGGTTCATTTTTTAAACCTCCAATGCAAAAAGCCCCTTTTCCGCAGCGGAAAAGGGGCTTTTTGATAAATTTTCCTGGGCCACTGTCCTTTATGTCCCTTAAGTCCCTTTGGTCTTTTGCTCTTTTGCTCTTTTTTCTGTATAAAGGGACCCAAGGCGACAAGACAGACGCGCTATTCCTGAAAAGCGTCTCCTATTCCTGGGAACTCCCTGCCTTGGCCGGAGCGCCTGCGACCAGTTCGATAATGGAAACCGGTGCCGCATCTCCGGGTCTGCGCCCCTCTTTGATGATCCGGGTATATCCGCCGGCGCGGGCCCCAAATCGGTCCTTGGCCTCTGCAAAGAGCTTATGAACCACATTCTTCTCCCGAACGATGGAGAGGGCCTGACGGCGGGCATGGAGATCCCCCCGTTTGGCAAGGGTGATCAGGTGATCGACCCATCCCCTAAGAACCTTGGCCTTGGCGTCCGTGGTTCGGATACGCTCATGCTTGAACAGTGACGTGACCATGTTCCGGAACATGGCATGACGATGGCTCGTTGTCTTTCCTAATTTTTTTCCGGCTTTCCGATGTCTCATGAGACCCTACTCTCCTTCCTCTTTATCTTCCTCCGGCGCCTCGAACCCCTCGAGCTTCATGCCGAGCGAAAGCCCCATCTCGGCCAGCACTTCCTTGATCTCGTTGAGGGATTTTCGGCCGAAGTTCTTGGTCTTGAGCATCTCCGATTCGCTTTTGCTGACGAGCTGATAGATTTTGTTGATATCCGCGTTCTTCAGACAATTGGCGCTTCTGACGGAGAGTTCCAGCTCCTCGACGCTCCGGTAAAGGTTTTCGTTAAACTGAGGTTTCTCTTCCTCCTCGTCCCTCTTCTCCGGCTCGGGTTCGAGTTCCTCATCGAAATTGATGAAGATGTTCATCTGCTCCTTCAATATCTTGGCCGCGTAGGCCACAGCATCCTCCGGAATCACACTGCCGTCGGTCCAGACCTCCATCGTCAGCTTGTCATAATCGGTCTGCTGCCCAACCCGGGCATTGCCGACCACATAGTTGACCCGCTTGATGGGGGAGAAGATCGAATCGATGGGAATGGTTCCCACGGGCGCATCCGGGTCCTTGTTCGACTCGGAAAGGGTATATCCCTTGCCGGTCTTCACGGTCATGGTCATCTTCAGCTCCCCCTCGTCCGAGAGGGTCGCGATGTGCTGATCCGGATTCAGGACCTCGGCCCTTCCGTCGTCGCTGAGGATATCGCCTGCCTTCACCTCTCCCTTGCCCTTGGCCTCGATGCGAACCGTTCGGGGGCCCACATCCGTCAGCTTCAGACGCACTTCCTTGAGGTTGAGGATGATCTCGGAGACATCCTCGATCACCCCGGGCAGGGTGGAAAACTCATGCATGACCGTTTCGAATTTCACCGAAACAAGGGCCGCGCCGTACAGCGAAGAAAGAATAATCCTCCGCAGCGAATTCCCGATAGTGATGCCAAAACCCCTTTCCAGGGGCTCACAGACAAACTTTCCGTAGGAGGGTGTGCTCTCTTCAACATGAACTCTATCCGGCCGGATGATATCCTGCCAGTTCATGTACATCAGTTCATTTGAAGCCATGTATTATTACTCCAACCTCTTTTAGATGTTACTTGGAGTAGAGTTCCACGATGAGCTGCTCCTGCATGGGCATGGTCAGATCCTCGCGGACCGGGAAGGCCTTCACCGCCCCTTTCTTATTGTCCTTCTCCAGCTCCAGCCACGGGGGAACCCCCCGCCGAACCACCGAATCCAGGGAATCGGTGATGGCCTGAATGTTGCGGCTCTTCTCCCGCACCTCGATCACATCATTGATGTTCACCAGATAGGAGGGGATGTCCACCTTCTTTCCGTTGACCAGGAAATGGCCGTGCCGGACAAAGTGGCGGCCCTGGTTTCGGGAGTTGACGAATCCGAGCCGATAGACCACATTGTCCAGGCGACGCTCCAGTTGGACCAGCAGGTTGGTGCCGGTGATCCCCTTCTGGCGGTCGGACCGCTCGAAGAAGAGATGAAACTGATTCTCCTGAAGCCCGTAGATCCGCTTGACCTTCTGCTTTTCCCGAAGCTGAATGCCGTAGTCCGAGATCTTGCCCCGGCGTCTCTGTCCGTGCTGCCCCGGCGGATATCCCCGGCGGTCCACCGCACATTTGTCCGAATAGCAGCGATCTCCCTTCAAAAACAGCTTCATGTTCTCCCGCCTGCACAGGCGGCAGACCGAACCTCTATATCGTGCCAAGTCTGTCCCTCCTTAACCTTATACTCTGCGCCGCTTGGGCGGACGACATCCATTGTGGGGAATGGGGGTGACGTCTTTGATCATCTGAACGTTCAAGCCGACGGCCTGCAGCGCGCGCAGGGCCGATTCCCGACCCGAACCCGGACCTTTGACATAGACCTCCACATTTCTCAATCCGTGCTCCATCGCCTTTTTCGAGGCGTCCTCGGCCGCAAGCTGAGCTGCAAAGGGTGTGCTCTTCCTCGATCCCTTGAACCCCTGAACCCCGGCGCTGGACCAGGAGAGGATATTGCCGGCCGAATCGGTGATCGTCACAATGGTATTGTTGAACGTCGACTGGATGTGGACCACTCCGCTGACGATATTTTTCTTTTCTTTCTTCTTTGTACGGGTTCTTCTCGGCATGAACGTTCCCTTATCTTATCCTTATTCAAATGTCTTTATCCAAATGTTACTTTTTCTTCGCGCCGCCCTTCTTCTTCACAGCCGCCCGCCTCGGACCCTTCCGGGTTCTCGCGTTCGTGCTGGTCCGCTGACCGTGTACCGGAAGCGATCGCCGGTGCCGCAGACCGCGGTAGCATCCCAAATCCATCAACCGTTTGATGTTCATGGAGATCTCGGTTCGGAGTTCTCCCTCTACCTTGTAATCGCCGTCGATGATCTTCCGGATCTGGTTGATATCCTCGCCGGAAAGGTCATCTGTCTTTAACGACGGATCGATCCCGGTCCGGGAGAGGATCTCCGAAGAAGTGCTCCGGCCGATCCCGTAGATATAGGTCAGTCCGATATCGATCCGTTTCTGTCTGGGTAAATCGACGCCCGCAATTCGTGCCAAAACTCCCCTCCTATCCCTGCCGCTGCTTGTGTCGTTTGTTTTTACAGATGACCCTCACCACTCCGCGTCTTTTGATCACCTTGCAACCGCTGCACATTTTCCGTACGGATGCTCTGACTTTCATATCTTCGCTCCTTGTAAAGGAAATCTAGTGTTTGCTATTTTTCCCGATAGACGATTCTGCCGCGGGAGAGGTCATATGGAGACAGCTCGACCGTCACGGTGTCGCCGGGCAGGATCTTGATGAAATGCATGCGCATCTTTCCGGAAATGTGCGCCAGAATCTGATGCTTGTTCTCCAGTTCAACCCGAAACATCGCGTTGGGCAGGGTCTCCACAACAGCCCCCTGCACCCGGATCGGCTCCTCTTTTGCCATATTTCTCTCTTCCCCCTGTTCTATAGAATGTCAATGAAATGGTAAGTGTCAATGATGCGTTTTTTGTCTTTTGACATTCAGCATCTTCGGCTATCGCCTGGCCCGGATCGCGCCGCCCTTCTTCAGAAATCCTTCATAGTGGCGGGTCAACATGTGGGACTCGATCTGAGAGACGGTATCGATGGCGACACCCACCACGATCAGCAATGCGGTTCCCCCGAAATAGAAGGGGACATTGAAGCGGGCGATCAGAATCGAAGGCAGCACACAGACCGCAGATACATAGATCGCGCCGCCCAGCGTTATCCGGGTCAGCACCCGGTCGATATAATCGGCCGTTCTTTTCCCGGGACGGATGCCTGGAATATATCCACCATGTTTCTTCATGTTCTCCGCCACATCCACAGGATTGAAGGTGACTGCGGTGTAAAAATAGCAGAAGAAGAAGATGAATGCGACAAAGAGCAGCTCATAGAGAACATTTCCCGGAAGCATTGCTCCTGCAACACTCTGCATCCAGGGAACATCGATAAAGCTGGCAAGGGTCGCGGGAAACATGATGATGGATGAGGCAAAGATGGGCGGAATCACGCCGGACATGTTGATCTTCAGGGGCAGATGCGTGCTCTGTCCCCCGTACATCCGGCGGCCCACAACCCGCTTGGCATACTGTACCGGAATCCGGCGCTGACCCTGCTCCACAAAGACTATGAATCCGATCACGGCCACCATCAAGACCAGCAGCAGCAGCACGATGAAGATCCCCATCTCTCCGGTGGAGAGAAGCTGGAAGGTATTGCCGATGGCACTGGGCATCTGCGCCACGATACCGGCAAAAATGATCAGAGATATGCCGTTGCCGATACCACGTTCCGTGATCTGCTCACCGAGCCACATAATGAATGCGGTTCCGGCCGTCAGGGTCAGCACTGTCATCAGCCGGAATCCCCAACCCGGGACAACCACGACCGGGGCTCCCCCCGGAGAGGTCATGCTCTCCAGACCAAAGCTGATGCCAAAGCCCTGAATGATGCTCAAGACCACAGTGCCGTAGCGGGTGTACTGGGTGATCTTCTTGCGCCCCTCCTGACCCTCTTTTGAAAGCCGCTCCAGATGCGGGATCACCACCGTCAGCAGTTGCAGGATGATCGATGCGCTGATGTAGGGCATGATCCCCAGAGAGAAGACCGACAGCCGCTCCAGTGCCCCCCCCGCAAACATGTTGAAGATGTCCAGAATCGTTCCCTGTGCCCTCCCGAAAAATGAGGAGAGGGCCGCGGCATCGATACCTGGCGTCGGGACAAAAACACCGATGCGATAGATTGCCAGCAGTGCAAGAGTGTAGAAGATCCGCTTTTTAAGTTCCGGGATCTTGAAGATATTTTGGAAGCCGGATCCGACCATAATTACTCCTCACCCGCTGATGCCGAAGCCTCCACTCTTCCCCCGGCCGCCTCGATCTTCTCCTTTGCGGAACGGCTGACCCGGATCTGTCCGTCAACCGTCACGGCATAGGAGATCTCGCCTTCCCCCAAAAGTTTGACACCGTCACAGCGGCCCTTGACCAGGCCGGCCGCACGGAGCCCGGCCTCATCGACCGTATCCTCCGGAGAGAACCGCCCAAGATCGCGCAGATTGACCACCGCGATCTCTTTTTTGAATATGTTGGTAAACCCCCGCTTGGGCAGGCGTCGGTGGATCGGCATCTGGCCGCCCTCGAATCCTGGACGGACCGTGCCGCCCGAACGGCTTTTGTATCCTTTGCTTCCTCTGCCGGCGGTCTTGCCCCATCCCGATGCCACGCCGCGGCCTACCCGCTTCTTCGCGCGGTTGGAATCGGCCCCGGGTCTCAGTTCGTGCAGCCTCATTGCGAAACCTCTTCTGCTTTGACAAGGTGAGTCACCTTGTTGATCATTCCACGGATGGCCGGTGTGTCTTGGAGTTCAACGGTGCGATTGAGCTTTGTCAGCCCCATGCCCCGCAGAATCTTCCGATGTTTTTCCGGCCGTCCGATCATGCTCTTTACAAGCGTTACTTTCAGCATCGATCGCTCCTTTTTATCCGATGGCTACGGCGTTTCGACTGCGGTTACAGTTCGGCCGCGACCTTCCCCCGCCGGGCTGCGACATCCTCTCGGCTCTGCAGCATGGTAAGGCCTTCCATTGTCGCTTTGATCACATTGTGCGGGTTGTTGGTTCCGATGCATTTGGTGAGAATATTCTGCACCCCGGCCACTTCGAGAACCGCGCGAACCGCGCCCCCTGCGATCACGCCGGTTCCCTCGGATGCGGGTTTCAAAAGGACCCGCCCCGCGCCGAACCTGCCGATCACTTCAAAGGGGATGGTTCCCTCGATCAGCGGCACTGAAACCATAGACCGTTTGGCCTTTTCAACGCCTTTGCGGATCGCCTCGGGTACTTCCCCGGCCTTTCCGAGGCCGAACCCGACGCTCCCCTGGCCGTCGCCGACCACCACGAGCGCGCTGAAGCTGAACCGGCGTCCGCCTTTGACCACCTTGGCCACCCGGCTGATGTGAACGACCTTATCGATAAATTGGTCATCTGAATCCTGTCTGAACAAGGGCCTGCCTCCTTAACTCATCTTTTTCGATTGGGTCTGTCGCCTGACTTAAAATTCGAGGCCGGCCTCGCGTGCGCCGTCGGAGAGAGCCTTCACCCGGCCATGATACCGGAACCCGTTCCGGTCGAAAACCACCTGCCTGACGCCCTTGTCGGCAAGCCGTTTTCCCACCAACTGACCCACGAACGCAGCCTTCGCCACTTTGTTTTCAAAATCGGCATGCCCCTTCACTTCCTCATCGAGGCTCGATGCCGATGCCATTGTCTGTCCGCGGGTGTCATCAATCACCTGCGCGTAGATATGTCTTGCGCTGCGAAATACAGAAAGTCTCGGCCGTTCTGCCGTACCGAGCATATTCTTGCGAATTCTCTGTTTCCGTTTCAGCCGCGCCGCTTTTTTCTGATCTGTCGAGCCCATTTGTCAACAATCCTTACCCATTCCGGCGGTTCCCATCCGGAAGTTGCTATTTGGTTCCAGTTTTTCCGGCCTTGCGCTGAACATATTCCTCGCTGTATTTCACCCCTTTTCCCTTGTAGGGCTCCGGGGGTCTGAGGCTGCGGATGGTTGCCGCGGTATGCCCCAACAGCTCCTTGTCGATTCCGGAAAGTCGGACCACATTGTTCTTTTCAACCGTAGCCGAAAGGCCGGCGGGAATCTTGTACTGGATCGGATGTGAATAGCCGAGATTCAGGGTGAGAGTATCCCCACTCGTCTCGGCCCGATAGCCGATGCCGTTGATCTCCAGGGTCCGCTCGAATCCCTGGCTCACCCCGACGACCATGTTGGAGACCAGGCTGCGGGTCAGCCCCTGCAGCGCATGGCTCTTCCGGTCGTCCTTTCCCATGGTCACCCGGATCTCGTTCTCATCGATATCCAGATCGACCATCGGGTGAATGCTTCTGGAGAGTTTTCCCCTCTCCCCCTCAACCGTGATGTACCGGTCCGAATAGCTGATTTTGGTCTTCTCCGGAATCGGAATCGGTTTTTTTCCCACTCGAGACATATTTCCTCCTTACCAGACCTTGCAGAGGATCTCGCCCCCGACATTTTCAGACTTTGCCTGCCGGTCGGTCATGAGCCCCTTTGAGGTGGAAAGTATGGCGATACCGGTCCCATTGTAGACGGGTTTGATATCCTTGGCCTTGACATAGACCCGACGGCTCAACTTGCTCACCCGCTCGATATTGTAGATCGCGCTGGTCGGCCCCTGGTATTTGAGATAGACCCGCAGGATGCCCTGCTTGCCGTCCCGGACGAACTTGTAGTTCCGAATATACCCTTCGCTCTTGAGGACCTTTGCCATCTCGATCTTGATGTTGGCGCCGGGGATGTCCACGCTGTTGAACTTGGCCTTTCCCCCGTTTCGGATCCGGGTAAGCATATCCGCGATGGGATCACTTAACATCCTTCTCTTCTCCTTTCATACGAATGATACCTACCAACTTGACTTTATGACGCCCGGAAGCTTGCCCTCAGAGGCCATATTTCGAAAACAGATCCGGCAGATGCCGAATTTCCGCAAAAAGGCTCTTGCCCGGCCGCAGATAGGACACCGGTTATAGGTCCGGACCTTGAATTTGGGCTTTCTTCTGGCCTTGTTCATTAGCGCTTTTTTTGCCAAACTTTTGCCTCCTTTAGTTCCTGAACGGCATGCCCAGAAATTTCAACAGGGCCTTTCCCTCTTCGTCGTTGACCGCGGTGGTGACAATGGAGATATTCATCCCCTTGATCCGGTCGATCTTGTCATAGTCAACCTCGGGAAAGATGATCTGTTCCTTGATGCCCAAAGAGTAGTTTCCATGTCCGTCGAAGGCTTTGCCGGAAATCCCGCGAAAGTCCCTTACCCGGGGCAGGGCCACATTGACGAGCTTATTGAAGAAATCATACATCCGGGTGCGGCGCAGCGTCACCATACAGCCGATGGGCATGCCGGCCCGCAGCTTGAAGGCTGCGATAGAGCGTTTGGCCCGCGTGATCACCGGCTGCTGCCCCGCAATCAGCTTCAGCTCATCCGATGCCGTATCCAGCAGCTTGATGTTCTGAATCGCCTCCCCGAGTCCCATGTTCAGCACGATCTTATCGAGCCGGGGAACCTGCATCTTGTTTTTATAGGCGAAGGTCTCCTCGAGCTGAGGCGCGACCGTCTCCTGATAATACTTTTTCAACTGTGACATTATCTTCCTCCGACATCTGCGGCCAAATCCGGTTTCATGTATTTACCCGCCGATGATCTCGTTGCAGTTGCGGCATGCCCGCACCTTTGTTCCGTCCTCGAGGTGCTGCATCTTGATCCGAACCGGCTTGACGCATTTGTCGCACATCACCTGCACATTGGAGACGTGGATGGGAGCCTCGTTTTCGACGATGCCGCCCTGCTTCATCTGGGCATTGGGCCGCATGTGGCGCTTGACGATATTGACCTTCTCCACCAACACCCGATCGTCTTTGGCAACGACCTTCAAGACCTTTCCGATCTTTCCCCGATCCTTGCCGGCGATCACCTTCACCTTGTCATCTTTTTTGATATGCATCTTCGTTTTCGGCATATTTTCCTCTCCCTCTATAGCTTTGATTACAGCACTTCCGGCGCGAGGGAGATGATCTTCATGAACCGTTTGGCCCTCAGCTCTCTGGCCACGGGCCCGAAGATACGGGTACCGATAGGCTCCCTGCTCTGGTTGATCAGCACCGCGGAGTTATCATCGAAGCGGATGTAGGAACCGTCCGGACGGCGCAGCTCCTTTTTGGTCCGAACCACGACCGCCTTCAAAACATCCCCCTTCTTGACCTTCGCATTGGGGATCGCCTCCTTGACGCTGACAACGATGATATCCCCGATCCGGGCATATCGCCTTCGTGAGCCGCCGAGCACCTTGATGCAATACAACACTTTGGCCCCAGAGTTGTCGGCCACCGTCAATCTCGATTCTGCCTGAATCATCTTAGCACCCCTGTCCTATACCGCCCGTTCGACGATATTGCTCACCCGCCAGCGTTTGCTTTTGCTCAACGGTCTCGATTCGGTGATCAGTACCTTATCCCCGGCCCGGCACTCGTTCTTCTCGTCATGGGCTGCGAACCTGGCCCGCCGGCGCATGTATTTGTGATAGTATTTATGCTTCACCAGGCGCTCCACGAGGACCACGACGGTCTTATCCATCTTGTCGCTGACCACTGTCCCCATCACCTGCCTTCTCATTCCTCGCTCATTCATGGCTTATCCCGTTTGCGATCTACTGGTTAACCGACCGCGATCTTTTGCTCTTCAAGGATTGTCTTGATCCGAGCGATTTCGCGCCGGGTCTGCTTCATCTTCTGCGGATTCTCGAGCTGTCCCATGCCCTGTTGAAAGCGGAGATTGAACAGCGACTCCTGAAGCTCGGTGAGCCTGACCTTCTGCTCCTCCGTGCTCATCTCTCTGATTTCACTGGCCTTCATAGGATTTCACTCCTCTCCACGAACCGGGTCTTCACCGGTAATTTATGAGCTGCCCGGAGAAAAGCCTCCCGGGCAAGCTCCCGTGGCACTCCCTCCATCTCATAGAGCATGCGGCCGGGCTTGATGACGGCCACCCATCCTTCGGGGGAGCCTTTCCCCTTACCCATCCGGACTTCGGCCGGCTTCTTGGTAAAGGGCTTGTCCGGGAAGATTCGAATCCACATCTTTCCGCCGCGCTTTACATGGCGGGTCATGGCGATACGGGCGGCCTCGATCTGTTTGGCGCTGATCCAGCCGCACTCGGTGGCCTGCAGACCATATTCGCCAAAGGAGAGGCTTGACCCTCGATAAGCCTTTCCCCGCATCTTCCCCTTCTGCACCTTTCTGAATTTGACCTTCTTGGGGCTTAACATCTTTTATCTGTCTCCTGAAATCCGCAGAAAAGCGGACCGCTACTGCGCCTGCAGCATGGTCCCTTCCAGCGAATCCTTCTTTAAGATCTCGCCTTTGAAGATAAAGACCTTCACCCCTACGGTTCCGTAGGTGGTCTTTGCCTGGGTAAAACCGTAGTCGATATCGGCTCTCAGGGTATGCAGGGGAACTCTCCCCTCCCGGTACCATTCGGTTCTGGCCATCTCCGCACCGCCCAGACGTCCCGAGCAGATGATCTTGATCCCCTTTGCACCGAAGCGCATGGCAGAGGAGACCCCCCGCTTCATGGCACGGCGAAAGGCCACCCGGCGCACGATCTGGAGGGCCACGTTCTCGGCCACCAGTTGCGCTTCGATCTCGGGCTTGCGCACCTCCTGGATGTCGATGAGCACCTCCTGGGTGATCATCTTCTCCAGCTCCTTTTTCAACTGCTCGATCTCGGAACCCTTCTTGCCGATCACAATTCCCGGCCTGGCTGTGTAGATTCTGAGGCGGACCCGCTTGGAGGAGCGCTCGATCTCGATCCTGGAGATGCCGGCGTGGAATAGCTTGTTTTTAATATATTCCCGGATTTTATGATCTTCCAGGATGTAGTCCGAATATCGCTTTCGGTCTGCATACCACCGCGACTCCCAGGTCTTGACGATACCGAGTCTCAATCCGATTGGATTTACTTTCTGGCCCAACCTTAATCCCTCCTTCGCAATTATTTAGACAGAATCTTCAGCCAAAATGACCGTAATATGGGATGTTCGCTTCAATATTCGCGTACCCCGGCCCCGGGCTCTGGCCCGGAAGCGCTTCAGTGTTGGTCCTTGGTCCGCGAAGATGTTTCGAATCACCAGCGAATCCACATCGACCCCCGGGTACTGATCCGCATTGGCCAGTGCCGAGCGGATCAACTTCTCCAGGATTCCGGCCGCCTTCTGCGGCATGAATTTCAGCTTGTTGAGCCCGTCCTCCACCGGCTCGCCCTTGACCGTATCGATCAGGTTTCGAACCTTCTGGGGAGACATCCGGGCATATCGCAATACGGCTCTGAACTCCATCAGCCCTTCCCTTATCACTTCTTCAGTTTCGATTTTTTGTCGCCCGCGTGCCCGTAGAAGGTACGCGTCGGCGAGAACTCCCCGAGCTTGTGGCCCACCATATTCTCGGTCACGAAGACCGGAATGAACTTCTTGCCATTATGCACGGCAAGGGTGATCCCCACCATCTCCGGGAGAATGGTGGACCGCCGGGACCAGGTCTTGATGACCCGATTACTGCGGCTCTCCTGCGCGGCCTCCACCTTATTGACCAGTTTCGGCTCCACATAGGGACCCTTTTTCAACGAGCGTGGCATAAAGTCTCCTCTACTTCTTCGTCCGCTTCCGCACGATATAGCGGTTGCTTCGCTTGTTTTTCCGAGTGACGTATCCCTTGGTGGGTTTACCCCACGGCGAACAGGGATGGCGCCCGCCCGAGGAACGACCCTCGCCGCCGCCCATGGGATGATCCACCGGGTTCATGGCCACGCCCCGTACATGGGGCCTCCGGCCCAGCCACCGCTTCCGGCCGGCCTTGCCCAGGGAGATGTTCTCGTGCTCCACGTTGCCCACTTGTCCGATGGTCGCGCTACATGCCAGCAGAACCATCCGTACTTCGCTGGAGGGGAGCTTGACCTGAGCATATCGGTCCTCTTTGGCCATGAGCTGGGCGTAGGCCCCCGCACTTCGCACGATCTGGCCGCCCTTTCCCAGGCGCAGCTCGATGTTGTGGATGTGGGTTCCCAGTGGAATGTTGGCCAAGGGCAGCGCATTGCCGGGTTTGATGTCCGAATCAGGTCCCGACATGACCGTGTCACCCACCTTGAGGTTGACCGGGGCCAGAATATAGCGCTTCTCGCCGTCCACATAATGGAGGAGCGCGATGCGGGCGCTGCGGTTAGGATCATATTCGATGGCCGCAACCTTTGCCGGGATATCGGTCTTGTCGCGCTTGAAGTCGATGATCCGGTAGTGGCGCTTGTGTCCGCCGCCCCGGAACCGGCAGGTGGTCCGGCCATTTACATTCCGCCCTCCGGATTTCCGGTTGGGCTCCAGCAGAGACTTTTCCGGCGCCTTTTTGGTGAGTGCGCCGAAATCTGAAAACTCTTGAAATCTGCGGCCCGGAGAGGTGGGCTTTGTCTTTTTTATCGCCATAATATACTCCCTTAGCTTTCGCTTATGCCCCTTCGAATGCCTGGATTCGTTCGCCGGGCATCAGGGTGACGATCGCCTTTTTCCAGTCTTTGCGTTTGCCCTCGATCCGGCCCCGGCGCTTGACCTTGCCCTTTATCTGAATCGTTCGGACCTGCTTCACCTTTACATTGAAGATCTGCTCAACAGCCCGCCGGACTTCCACGCGGTTGCTCTTCCTGTCCACCTCAAAAGTGTACTGGCCGGCAAGTTCCCGCTGGGCGGTCGTCTTCTCCGTCTCCAATGGCCGTTTTATGATATCGTACCGAATCATTTTTGAAGCCTCCCTTCGATCTGCTGAATGCTGGGCTCGATCAGAACGAGATGCTCATATTTGAGAATGTCATAGACATTCAGCCCGTCGGTTCGCAGCACCTTGGTCCCGGGAAGGTTTCTCGAGGAGAGTTCCAGCACCTCGTCTTTCCGATCCGTAATGATCAGCACATTCTTTTTGCCCAGAGCTTCGAGCACTGCGGCAAAGGCCTTGGTCCTGATCCTCTCCAGCCCGAATCCGTCGACCACAGTGAGCTTTTCCGACTGATATCGGCTGCTCAAAGCCATCTTGAGCGCAAGCTTTCGCACCTTCTTGGGGATTCTCTTTTTATAGGATCGGTTATCCGGGCCAAAGACCACGCCGCCGCCCCGAAGCAGCGGAGATTTGATATCGCCGCGCCGGGCCCTGCCGGTTCCCTTCTGACGAAAGAGCTTTCGGGTGCTGCCCTTGACATCGCTGCGGTGTTTGACCGAAGCTGTCCCCGAACGACGCCGGGCCAACTGCATATTGACCACCTGGTGCAGCACTTCGGGCTTGACCGACACATTGAAGACCCCGTCAGGAAGGTCTGTCTGGGAGACCGTCTCCCCCTTACTGTTCACAACATCTATAACAGCCATAACAATATCCGTTTAGTTTTCTACTTTTTGGAGGATTTCTTCAGCTTGCGGACGAGGATCAATCCGGACTTTGCACCCGGCACCGCGCCTTTGACAAAAAGGAGATTCTCTTCGGGGCGGATATCGATGATCTCGAGATTTTTGATCGTTTTGCGGGCATCGCCGTACTGTCCCGGCATCTTCTTCCCTTTGATCACCTTGGATGGCCATGCACTGCATCCGATGGAGCCCGGAACCCTGTGGCTCTTGCTGCCGTGGGTGGCGCGGCCCCCGTGAAATCCGTGGCGCTTGATGACGCCTGAAAAGCCCCGGCCCTTGGTCGTTCCGGTGATATCAACCTTATCTCCTACCTCGAAAAGCCCTGTGGTGATCTCCTGTCCGAGGGTATATTCGGCCGGATCATCCACGGCAAACTCCCGGAGATGGGCGAAAAGCTTCTCGCCGCTCTTTGCCATATGACCTTTGAGGGGCTTGTTGACCCGCTTGGCCCGCTTCTCGTCGAATCCGAGCTGCAGCGCGGGGTAGCCGTCGGTGGCTTCGGTCTTGATCTGCGTCACCACACAGGGTCCGGCCTGGAGCACCGTCACCGGCACATACCGGCCATCGGGCGTATAGACCCCTGTCATGCCAATTTTTTTTGCAATAATTCCTTTGCTCATGACCTTCTCCTTAGAGTTTGATCTCCACGTCCACTCCCGGAGAGAGATCCAGCTTCATGAGCGCATCCACGGTCTGCTGGGTCGGCTCCAGAATATCGAGAAGGCGCTTGTGGGTCCGCATCTCGAACTGCTCTCTCGACTTCTTATCGATATGGGGAGACCGCAGTACAGTATATTTATTGATTCTCGTCGGCAGGGGAATGGGCCCCACTACCTTTGCGCCGGTCTTGTTGGCCGTATCCACGATATCGGTCGCGGACTGATCCAACAGCTTGTGATCGTACGCCTTGAGCCGGATTCTGATCTTCGTGTTCATCTATCCTTACCTCATTCCCCTATTCGATGATCTCGCTGACCACACCCGCGCCCACGGTCCGTCCGCCCTCACGCACCGCAAAGCGAAGCTCTTTTTCCATCGCGATGGGGGTGATCAGTTCGGCCGAAATGGTCACGTTGTCACCGGGCATCACCATCTCCACACCCTCGGGCAGGAACAGGTTGCCGGTCACGTCGGTGGTTCTGAAATAAAACTGGGGGCGATAGCCGGTAAAGAAGGGGGTATGACGGCCTCCCTCCTCTTTGCTCAGGATGTAGACCTCGGCCTTGAACTTGGTGTGAGGGGTTATGGAACCG
>JAABSZ010000007.1:0-54089 GCA_011390135.1 Desulfobacteraceae bacterium
GCCGAGAAAGACGATCCACTTTCCCTGCTTCATATAGGACTGGACCTGGGAGAGCATCCCGGCCTCGCTGGAGGGAATCAGCTCAAAATTTCCAAGGTTGAACATGTTCTCCTCGATCATCTTCTCGATGACCTCGTTGCCGTCGTTCCCCTCTTCGATGCCGTAGATCCGGCTGTCCAGGCGGTCAGCATATTTATGGATATCTTTGAAGTGGGTCAGTCCGGCCTCTTTCACATAGGAGGGAACTGCAAGGGTGTACTTCGCGCCCGGCATGCTGGCCAGATATTTGACCACAGTCCCCTTTTCGAAAAGGGGTTCTGCCATGCCCGCCATTGAGGGCATCCAGTTGCCCAGGAAGATGTCTGCCTCATCCGTATCCAGCGCCTTGTAGACGATGGGAACCGACAGCATGATATTGGAAGCCTTGTATCCCAGCGACTCGAGGATCTTCACCCCCAGCTCGGTCTTGACCGTAACCCCGGTCCAACTGACGCTGGCAAACCGGATCTCATCTTTTGCGGCCCCGACAAGCCCCGGCAACAGCAGCAGGCAGAGGAACACGATTCCGAACCTGATTCCTATCCCGATCCCAGTCCCGGTCCATCTGAATTTCCTTTTCACTTGGGTCTTTTGCATCCAGTCTCCTTTCGGTTGAATTGTTGAACAGATTGTGCTACCCCCCGAACCACCCAATGGGCCGGGGGTTGTGGTTCTGATAGATATGTTTGATCTCCGTATACTCTTCGAATCCCACGCGGCCCAGCTCCCGGCCCATGCCGGACTGTTTGTAGCCGCCCCAGGGAGCCTGGGAGAAGTAGACGTTGAAGTCATTGACCCAGACCGTTCCGAACTTCAATCCCCGGGAAACCCGTTCGATCCGGTCCGGGTCCCGTGTCCAGAACCCGGCCGACAGGCCGTAGATGGTTCCGTTGGCTCTTTCCACGACTTCGGCTTCTGTACTGAACTTCTCCACGGAGATAATCGGGCCGAAGACCTCCTCCTGAACGATCCGCATACCGTTTTCGCACTGGTCAAAGAGGGTGGGCATGAAGAAGAAGCCCTTCTGCAATTCCGGATCATCGGGCCGCTTTCCGCCGCAGAGGAGCCGGGCTTTTTCTTCTTGCGCGATGGCCGCATACCGCTCCACCTTATCAAGATGTTCTGCGGAGATCAAGGGGCCCATTTGGGTCTTCTCATCGAAGCCGCTTCCCAAACGGATTTTCTTCATCCGATCTAAAAGCGCTTCCACAAAACGGTCGTGGATCTCCTCTTGGACCATCAGCCGGGCCCCGGCCGAGCAGATCTGCCCCGCATGGAAGAAGACCGCATTGAGCGCGTAGTCGAGCGCGATATCGAAATCCGCGTCGGCAAAGATGATGTTCGGGTTCTTTCCCCCCAGCTCCAGCGCGATCTTCTTCACATTGGTGCTTGCAGCCTGAATGATCTTCTTGCCGGTCTCGATGCCGCCGGTAAAGGAGATGAGATCCACATCCCGGCTTTCTGCCAGCTCCGCGCCGGCCGAGGCACCAGGGCCGCAGATGGTGTTGATCACCCCTTCGGGAAAGCCGATCTCCTCGGCCAGTTCCGTCACCTTCAGCGTGGTGAGGGGGGTGATCTCGCTCGGCTTCATCACGATGGTGCAGCCGGCCCCGAGCGCGGGGGCCATCTTCCACGAGGCCTGCAGCAGCGGATAGTTCCAGGGCGAGATCTGGCCGCAGACCCCGACCGGCTCCCGCACCAGCAGGCTCCGGGTATCGGGAAAGGGGGAAGGGATCACCTCGCCGCCCTCCTTGTCCGCAAGGCCCCCGTAATATTTGAATATGTCTGCGATGCCGTCCATGTCCCAGCGGCTCTCCTCGACCGTCTTTCCGGTGTCGAGGCTCTCCAGCCGGGCCATCTCCTCCCGGTTTTCCGCAATTTTCTGGCCCAGTTCATAGAGCATCTCCCCCCGTCTGGCTGCGGGGGTGTGGGGCCAGGGGCCTTTGTCAAAGGCGCGCCGCGCGGCCGCGATGGCCTGCGCGGCATCCTCCCGGTCCGCTTCGGGGACGACCGCGATCACGGACTGATCAAATGGGTTGATGATCTCCCGGGTCTTTCCCGAAACGGCATCGACCCATTTTCCTCCGATATACATCTTTCCCGTTATCATGATGCCCTCTTCATCTCTTCTTCGGTTGAAACCATAGGTTCGCCGCTCCGATTCTCCTTTTTATGGACGTAATAATCCACATGGACCGGGGCCGCGGGCGCTTTGCCCAGAATGATGTCCGCGGCCTTCTCCGCGATCATCATCACCGGCGCATAGATGTTGCCGTTGGTGACTTCGGCCATGACAGAGGCATCCACCACCCGCAGGTTCTTTACGCCGTGAACCCTGAGATTCTGGTCCACCACGGCCATGGGATCGGTTCCCATCTTGCAGGTGCAGCTCGGATGGTATGCGCTCTCGCCCTCTTTGGCCACGAAATCGAGGATCTCCTGATCACTCTGCACATCGCTGCCGGGGGCCCACTCCTCTCCCCGCAGGCGGTCGAAGGCCGGCTGCTCCACGATCTTTCTCGCGCACCGGATGGCCTCCACCCACTCTTTCCGATCCTTTTCCGTGGAGAGGTAGTTGAAGAGGATCTTCGGGTATTCCCGGGGATCAGACGACTGGATCTTCACATGGCCCCGCGCGTCCGAATACATTGGGCCCACATGGAGCTGGAACCCGTGTCCGCCCTGCGCCACGGAGCCGTCATACCGGATCGCGATGGGCAGGAAGTGGAACTGGAGGTTCGGATAATCGACTTCGTCATTGCTCCGGACAAATCCGCCGGCCTCGAAATGGTTGCTCGATCCGACCCCTTTCCCGGCAAAGAGCCACTGCGCGCCGATAAAGGGCTGGCGCCAGACCTTCAGGGACGGAAATAGGCTCACCGGCTCCCTGCAGGCATACTGGACATAGAGTTCCAGGTGATCCTGGAGGTTCTCTCCGACCCCGGGCAGATGCTGCACGGTCTGAATGCCGAGGCTTTTCAGCTCCTCTGCGTTTCCGATCCCGGAGAGCTGCAGAAGCTGCGGAGAGTTGATCGCGCCGCCGCAGGAGATGATCTCCCCGGCATAGGCCCGCTCGGTCTTCCCTTTGCGGGTGTACTCCACGCCGACGGCTTTGTCGCCCTCGAAGAGGATGCGGTTCGCCATCGCCTGGCACAGAATCGTGAGGTTCTTCCGATCCTTCACCGGATGGACATAGGCCCTGGCCGCATTCCATCGCCGGCCTTTGTAGGTTGTCCGGTCGAATTTGGAGAATCCCTCCTGCCGAAGGCCGTTGATATTGTTGGTGAGCGGATAACCGGCCTCCTGCACCGCATTGAAGAAGGCATCGAAGAGCGGATTGGCGCACTCCGGCGTGGTCAGATAGAGGGGACCCTCGGTTCCGTGATTCTCATCCCCCCCGTTCAGCCGGTTCTCGAAGCGCATGAAGTATGGCAGACAATGGGCATAATCCCACTCCTCCAGCCCCTCATTCTGGGACCATTTCTCATAGTCCAGAGGGTTGCCGCGGATGTAGATCATCCCGTTGATGCAGCTCGATCCTCCCAGCACCTTGCCCCGGGGCTGATAGATCCGCCGGTTGTTCATGTAAGGCTCCGGCTCCGATTCGTACCACCAGTTATAGAAGCGGTTGGAGAGCGGATAGGTGAGCGCGGCCGGCATATGAATCCGGAAATCGAGTTTATAGTCGGGCCGTCCGGCCTCCAGCACCAGCACCTTGTTATCAGAATCTGCGCTCAGGCGGTTGGCCAGAACGCTGCCGGCCGATCCGCCGCCCACGATGATGTAGTCATAATTTGTCCGGGTCATGTTGCGATACCTCCTTCTCCTCTTTCATTCAAAAAAAATGGCTGCAGGATCAAAATCCTGTAGTTGAAAACTTATTTTTCACGCCCTTCAGCCGTTGGCCCTGGGAACATCACCGGCCTTTTCCACGGAAACATCTCCCCCCTTTTCCGCCAGCCGGTTCCGCAGCAATATATAGTGGCGTCCGATGGAGGAGAGCGCCTTCATGGGTTCGTCGGCCGTGATCTGCCGGGTCGTCTCCAGCCAGTTGGCCACGGTCTCCCTTCGATATTCCGGGTCCTCGTATAGGGCATGGTCGTGGGAGCTGAAGCCGAGCTGAACGGCCCGCATCAGCCATTCGAAGATGGGATTGCCGCTCATCTGCGCCAGCCGGATATTGAGGTTCCGGTCCATCTCCACCAACCGCTCCATGTCCGGTACATCCTCTTCAATCAGCGCGGCAAGCTTCAACGCCTCCTTCTCCAGCTTCCGCTTCTCCTTTCCATCGCCCCTGGCAACGGCCAGAATCGTGATGGTGCGATCCATACTCTCCCGGAACTCCACCAGATAATCCGGATCGACATCCTGCTGTTTCAGGAAAAGCGCGAGGGATTCACTGGCCTTTGCCACCTCCACCTGCTTGACGAATGCACCGCCCTTGGCCCCTTTCCGGATCTCGATGAGCCCCTTCTGCTGCAGAGCCCGCATCGCCTCCCGGATCACCCCCCGGCCTGTCTTGAACTCCGCCTGTAGATCCCGCTCACTGGGCAGGCTCTGGCCGGGTTGAATCCGTTCGTCGATGATGGCCGCTTCGAGCTGCAGGGCCACGTCCTCCCCGGCCCTTCCCATCTTGGCCGGTAAAAAATGCAATGTATCCGCCATGTTTGACCTTTCAGCTTGATTGGTACGATATTTTGTTTTTATCTGCTTCCGGACCCGTTCAGGAATTCTGAAACAGGGGAATATTGTAATTGCCGCGGAAAGCCCGGAAAATGGCGTTGATTCCCTCATAATCGGAAAAGTGAACATCCCCTCTCTCCCCGATGTATGCCAGGGCTTCCTCTGTAAAGCCGCCGGTGGAGACCAGCCAGAGCTGTATTCCCGGAACCTGTTGGTCCGATTCCGCTGTTTCCCCCCGGAAAGCGGCTGCGGCATCTTCCAGCTTTTTCACCTGCTTTATTCCCATCGGGGTTTTGGTATATTTGCACTCACAGAGCCAGACCCGATCCTCCATTTTCTCCCTGGCGCAGATGTCGATCTGATAGGATCTCGATCCGGAAGCCTTGGTGTAACGGGTCTCTGCAAACCTGAAGCGGGGAACCCGGATCTCGCCGGACTTTCCGAAGAACCTTTGGTCCAGAATCTCGTTGTTGAACTTCATCATGGTGATCTGAACAACCAGTTCAAGAAACCGGCCTTTGAGGTTGTTGAAAAGGTTCTGCCCGCTCAGGTCGATCTCTTCTACATCTTCCACATCTTTGGCATAGACGAATTTGATGAAGCGCATCAGACAGATGTCGTTGAAGGCATAATACCGGCCCTCGGTCCGCCAGACCAGATCGGCCAGATAGAGCTTTTCGATCTTCTCCTCTACCGCTTTTTTGGGGATCTTCAGGGATTGTGCGATCTCGCCGATCTCGACAGGTCGGTTGTTGTAGCGGGTAAAATAATAGATGATCTTCTTTCCTGTGGCTTCGTCACCTTCCGAGTTGATCTGTTTCCGGTTGTCCTGGAAATGGGTCTGCCAGAAGCCGAATATCTTTCCGTGCCGGATTTCGTAGCGGATCAGGTGGTCGATGGCATCCCTGCTGCCAAAGGTTTTGCCGTCATAATCGGAGACGATCAGGCAGTAGAGATAATAGGGGTGTCCGCCGACCTGGGCACTGGCATAGAGTGCATTTTCCGGCGCGATATCGGCTTCGGGCACATACAAATCCAGCAGCGTTTTCAGCAGTGCTGCCCCGTCCGGGATTGAAAATGGCCTAAGATACTTGAAACCGAAGCGACCTCCCAGAGGGCCTCCCATTACGGTTCTGAAAATCAGCGTTACTGCGGAGCCGGAAACCAGCATCGGCGCCTTTCGGCTCTGGGCCTGACGTCTGTATGCCGCTGTCAGATCGGTCGCCCCTCGGTCTGTCAATATTCCCCGATTGCCCATCTCCATGAAGTGCTCCTCGGAAGTGTCATAGACGGAGAATTTCATATCCTGAAACTCGTCGATGATCACCGCAACCCTTGTTCCGGAAAGAGAGGCCAGCATCTCCGGAACTGATATAAAAGCATCCCAGTGATTTCGAGCATCTTCATCACCGCCTTTTTCATAGCGTCTGAGAAAGTCCTGGATCATTTTCCGGGCGAGCCCGATCCTATCCTGTTCTGGAGGAGATTCCAGAAGGTCTTCCAGCCGGATGGATCTGTTCTGAAACAGAACCGGGTCCTGGCGGCAGTACGCGATATACTGCCGGAAAAACGAAGTCGCATATTCCAGCAGAAATCTCCGCAGGGTTATCTTCTCCGGCTTCATGCTGAAGTAAAAGGGCGCGACCCTGTATTCCGGCTTGAAGAAGACGGTATTCACCAGCCGGTCCAGCAGAACCGTCTTTCCCATGCGCCGGGGCGAAAGGATCGCAGTACTCGATGAGGCCATCCGGCCGATGTTCTCGATCCATTCAGTAAGCTCCCGCAGGATTTCCACTCTATCCGTGAACTCTTCATGGGCAACCATCTCTTCTACCGGCAGGATATTTTGACTTTTCATCCTCTCCGCTCCTCGGCTCTGGTCGATTGGTACGATATTTATGAGGCAAAAATCTACAAAAGAGGCTTTTACCTGTCTTTTTCGCCTCAATGGTACGACAAATGGTAATCCATCTATGCGGGGGTTGTCAAGAGGCAGTTTGAATTTTTAAGAGATAACGAGCGGTAAAGGTGCAGAACTGCTGGGCATCCGGAAATATGATTTCATCCGGATGATTGGGGATGAAGGGATCGATTATTTCGATTATTCAGACTTGGAGCTGGAGGAAGAATTTAAGATAATTGATCAATGGGAAAAGGATATCAGATTCAAAGTGCTTGAAAAAGCTGGCGAATAGCTATTGTGAATCACAGAGATCTTTTCAGCAAAACTTTCGAAGCTGGTTTCGCCCCTCAGAAATACCGCAGAAGCCCGGGCCGAAGGACCTCAAACTCCCGCACCTGCTCCCATGCCGAAAGGATTGCGGGCCCCTCATTTCCTGCAGGCCCACCCGATGCAATGACATCCACCAGCCCGGCTGAGATCTCCTGATTTCCCCTGCCCCGCATCTTTTCGATATAGACCTGTTTGTGCCGGGAAAGCTCCACCTCCACAAAGGGATTTCGATAGGAGACGGCTGATGCAATCTTGGCAGTGCTGTAGGCAGCGTTGACCTTGAATTTCTCAAAGTCCGTGTCGGGCCACAGACCTTCTCCGATGTGGAGCCGATCCCGGGCTGACGAGAGTTGCCGGCTCGCTTCCGGATGACCGAGATTCCGATACATTTCCGCCTGCTGCCCTAGGGCATGGGCCGGCCCTTCGATCCAAAGATCCCGGATGTGCCCAGTCTCGGTGATATCCTCATAAGGTTTTTTGGCAAGCGCGGCATACCGCCTGTAAAACGCGGCCATCTGAAACCGGTGCTTGTAGGCAAAGGAGCAGTAGTTGATCGGCAGATCGATTCCCTTTTCAATCGAATGGCGGATCAGCTCCAGCGCAGTCAGCTCCGATTCCAGCACCGTCACCTTCTCCCCGTGGAGAAAGGTGTAGTCCCGCTTCACCAGATGCTCGAAGTTGTATGGCGTCAGCCGCAACTGGTGCAGATTCAGATGAGTGATGCCGCACCCGGCCATCTCCGAAATGGCCGTTTTGAGCCGATCCTCTGCCTCCGGAATCGCGGGGATCTCCACGGTCACATGGGGGATCACGCCCACGGCCTTGCGGGCTGCGTTCAACTGAAAGCCTGTGGTTCCGATATTGAAGCGGATCTCATCCAGCCCTGCATCCCGCAGTCGCTTCACGTTCTCGTCATCGATGAACCGGCCGCTGGTATAGAGCCACACATGAAACCCTTCTCCAAAATGCTTTTTCACGGCCGAGATGAATTTCAGGGCCAGCGGCAGAGTCAGAAAGGGCTCTCCTCCACTGATGCTTGCGCCCTTGAAGTTGAACTTTTCCAGATACCGGACATAATCGGCCGGCCGTTGAAAGGGGATGGTCTGTGTGGTGGGAACATCGATGCGGCTCTGCTCCGTGGGGCAGTAGAAGCATCCGCAGGGGCACTTGCCGTTGATGAATAGACATGACCATGCCCCTTCTCCGCAGATCCGGCATCCGGGCGCGAGATTTCGGCAGTCGAGCTTTGTTCCTTTGTAACCGAAACCAACGGTTCCCATCAGCGCGGTCAACAGATCCTTCCGCCTCTCTTCCGCAGCCGCTGCATCCGCGGGGTTGAGCCACCGAATCCGATCGTATCGCTCGCCATATTCCTCCTGATCCGCGCGGACCAAATCCTCCCGCATCTTTTCCGACAATGGGGTGGAAAAGCCTTCCATCCTCTCTCCCTGTTTGAATGGTCGATCCGTCTCCCCGGCCGCAGCCAAAAAGAGCTGCTACAGAGGCGAGGGAGTATCTCCCAACTGAGGAGAATTGTCCAGCCCTTTTATCTCCAACGGTTTTTCCAGCCACTGCCGCAGAGAAACCGCGGCGAAAAGGATCACGCCGATAAGGCTGAGCCAGTAGATGGGCCAAAGGATCGCCAGTGCCGAAAGCGTCACCAGAACCAATTCCACCAGCGTCAGTTTCCGGAACAGGTAGCACTCCATCGCGCTGGTGAACGCGATCAGGCCGATGGCGGTCAGGATCATGGTGAGCGCCACCTCAACAGGGGGGCCGTTGCCCAGGAGGGGGCGGTAGGCCATGACGATAGGGATGATGTAGAGGCCCTTTGCGATCTTCCAGGAGGAAAATCCGGTGCGCATGGGAGAAGCCCCCGCGATGCCCGCGCCGGCAAAGGAGGCCAGCGATACCGGCGGGGTGACATTGGCATCCTGGCTGTACCAGAAGACCACCATATGGGCCACTATCAGGGGCAGCCCCAGCTCCATGAGCGCGGGGCCGGCCAGAATCACCAGCACGATATAGGAGGCCGTCACCGGCAGCCCCATCCCCAGCACCAGGGAGGCGAGACCGATGAGCAGGATTGCGAGCAGGGGACTTCCCGCGGAAAGGGAGACCACCATCGAGGAGAACTTGAGCCCCAGCCCTGTGAGGCTGACGCAGCCGACGATGATTCCCGCACATCCGCAGGCCACAGAGACCATGACCGCGCTTTTGGCCCCCATCTCCAGAGCATGGATGAAATCCCTGAACCCGAGCCGGGTCGATTTTCTCAGCATGGCCGTAGCCACGGTGGCCACCACCGCGATGAATCCGGCCATCATGGGGCTGTAGTTGCGCAGAAGCACATAGATGAGAATCCCCACCGGGATAAGGAAGTGGAGCCCATTTTTCAGCGTCTGTCCCAGTTTGGGCAACTGATCTTTGGAGAGCGGGACGAATCCCTGCTTTTTGGCCTCGAAATGGACAAAGAAGAGGACGCTCATGTAGTAGAGAAACGCGGGGATCACCGCGATCTTGATGATATGGAGATAGGAGGTGTTGGTGAACTCGGCCATGAGAAAGGCCCCCGCACCCATGATGGGGGGCATGAGCTGCCCTCCGGTGGATGCGGCCGCCTCGATCGCGCCGGCCACATGGGGTCTGTATCCCACCCGCTTCATCATGGGAATGGTGAATGCACCCGTGGTTACGACATTGGCCACCGCGGAGCCGGAGACAGAGCCCATGAAGCCCGAGGCCACCACTGAAGTCTTCGCAGGGCCTCCGGTGAGGCGTCCGGTGAGGCTGTAGGCCAGATCGATGAAGAAATCCCCTCCGCCGGTCCGCTCCAGGAATGCGCCGAAGAGGATAAAGATGAAGACAAAGGTGGCGGCCACCCCCGTTGGCAGTCCCCAGATGCCCTCGGTGGTCAGATAGAGGGTGGTGGTGATTCGCTCGATGCTGTACCCCTTGTGGGCCAGCAGGTTCGGCATATAGGGGCCGAAGTAGGCAAAGAGGAGAAAGATCAGCGCGATGGCCGACATGAAGAGGCCGATGGTCCGGCGGGTCGCCTCCATCACCAGGAAGAGCGCGATGGCCCCCATCACCACATCCATCGTCACCCAGTCCCCCTGCCGTTTGATGATCTCGTCGAATTCGATCCAGATATAGGCGCCGATGGCAAAGGCCGTGAGGATCAGGAGCCAGTCGATGATCAGAAAGAGATCGGTTCTGTTCCGGGAGGCCCGGCCGCAGGAGGGGATCATGGCAAAAGCCAGGCTCATGATTGCCACCAGGTGAATGGAGCGCTGGAAGATGGCGGTCAGGGGCGATATTCCTGCGGTATAGAGCTGAAACAGGGAGAGGCCCGTGGCCACCACCGTGGTGAAGATTGCGGTAAACCCCCGGAGGGATCGCCGGTTGCCGCTTTCAGAGGCTTTTTCTTCCATGGTTCAAGGCCCTCGATTCCGATGATTTCGACCCGTCGGTTTTTACATTTTATGGAAAGGAGACACAGAGTTCCACCCGCTCTCCCGGGATCAGCGCCGATAGATGGATCTTATGCTCGTCGATCATCAGGGTATGATCCACCCCCGGCAGCCCCACCCGGAGAAGAAAACTTCCCAGGGGCTGATGCATCTCTTCGATGCAGATCCGGCCATTTTCG
This sequence comes from Desulfobacteraceae bacterium, assembly GCA_011390135.1. GTDB lineage: Bacteria > Desulfobacterota > Desulfobacteria > Desulfobacterales > JAABSP01 > JAABSP01. The sequence goes on from JAABSZ010000007.1 coordinate 10,608, forward strand.
TCTCCGGTGATCCGACCCCGGCCTTCCCAGTGTCCCATTCCCGCTCCGAACATGAAAAAGCAGGTCCTCTCCAGCACGATTCCCGCCTGGGCCCAAGCGCTGAAATCCTCCCAGACCGGAGAGAGATCCACTGAATGGATGTAGCGGATCGTAAAGCGCTGGCCCTGGGAGACCGGGAAGCGGAAGAGGATCTCCTCCGATGCCGTATTCCGCACCAGGAGATGACCCTCCTGGCCTGCCGCGGACGGGGAAAAAGAGAAAAGCGATATCAGCAGCCAGAGGGCCGGGACCCAAAAACCCTTCCGCATCATTTTGGGCCGGGGAAGAAAAGAGCCCGGCCCGGGCATGAACGTCAAAGTTCTCTCGTTACAGCTACTGGGCAATGAGCCGTTCTGGAACCTCGATCCCCTTTTCCTTCAGATACCGGACGGCCCCCGCATGGAGAGGAATGACAGAGTGCTTCACCGCATTCTCCGGCGTGGTATGTTTGGCAAAGGGGTGGATCTGCATCAGGTAATCCTGATGCTCGAAAACCGCCTTGGTCAGCTCATAGATCAGCTCCTCCTCCAGATCGGCATTGCAGATAAAGGTGTTCCAGACCGAAGGCGTATAGACCGGCTCCTTCTGTTTGTTGTAGATGTCTGCGGGAAGGGTGTATCCGGAGTAGAAGGGATACTTTTCCACGATCTTGTTCATCTGCACTTCGCTGAAGGGGATGATCCGGACCTCATGAGTGGTGGCCAGATCCATGATGGAAGAGGTGGGCGGGGCCACGCACCAGATGCCGACGTCGATGGTGCCGTCCTTCAGGCCGTTGGCGTTTTCATTAAAGGAGAGGCGGTAGACATTGAAGCTGTCGTAGGGGATGGAGAGTGCCCCCTCCAGCACCAGGCTGGCCATGAATTCGGTTCCGCTGCCCGGAGCCCCCACCGAAACCTTTTTGCCCTTGATGTCGACCAGGTCTTTGACCGGGCTGCCGGCCATGGTCACCAGATGAAAGACATTGGGATACATCGCAAACATCCCCTTGATCTTCTGGGGCTTCCCCTCGAACTTGTCCAGACCGTTGTACGCCTGATAGGCCACATCGCTCATGATCGCGCCGAACAGGGTTTCCCCCTTGTCGCACAGGCGGGTATTCTCCACTGATGCGCCGGTCACTTCGGCAACCGCCTGCACATCCTTGACATGCTTTGTCCAGATCTCGGCCACGCCGCCGCCATAGGGGTAATAGACCCCGCCGGTGCCGCCGGTCCCGATGGAGACAAACCGGGTGCGGGCCTCTGCCGGGGAGGAGACTGAGATGGCAACAAAGATGGCCGCTGCAAACAGAATGGTGGTGAACCGAATTCCTCTAAAACGTTGAATCATCTGATGTCCTCCTTTTTCAATTGGATTAACCGGTGAACAAACCCTATGCATCGACAAAGGCCACTATTTTTCAGCTTCCGATATCACCCCCGTGGCATTGACAAAAAAGATCTTGCTTCCCCTTTCATGGGAGGCCGAGATCCGGAGTTTCCGCTTGTTCCGGTTCAGCACTTCGATCTGCACCTCTTCCGGCTTTTCCAGGCCGTTTTTCAACAGATCCTCCAGCCCGACTTCCGCATCCGGGTTGTACATGAAGAATATCTGAGAGGCTTCATAGGCATTTTCCAAAGCCTGTTCTGCGATTTTATCGCCAATGACCGCAAAGGTACTGTATTCGCACCGATGGGAGGAGCCGTTCAACAGGGTGATGCAGCGATAGAGCCGGCCCCCTTTTGTGAGGTAGATGATCTCGTAAAGCGCCGTTTCCACGGCCGGCCCTGCCCCTTCATCGGCCTCTCGAGATTCTGCTTCATCAGCATCCGCTTCGTTCTCCTGACCCGACATTTCTCCCGGCTCATTCCGGAAGAGGCTCGCGGAAACGACCCGATATCCCTCCATGATCAGCGTCGGCAGGGTCGTCTTCTCCTCAACCCAGGGAGATATGTTCCAGTCGAACCGCGCAATCGCCGGAGAAATAAGGATTGAACCGACGAAGATCAAGCACCATACGGCTGCCGATAATCGGAGAACTCTTTTCATTGGCCTATTTCTCCTCTGCTGTTCCGGTTAAAAGAAACGCTCTTTTTGAATGGGAAATCTCTTTTTTTCTCTCATCAGCTTTTCTCTCATTCGCTTTTCTATAATCCGCAGGAACTGGCTTTTCCCGGGCGCTTTTCGAGCCGAACCGGGCTCTTGTGATCCCATAGACCAGATCGTCCAGGTCATCCACAAAAGTTTTAAGCTGTCGAGCTTCAGCCTTCAGGCTCTCGGAAGCCGCGGCCGAGGTCTGGGCATTGGATGCATTCTCCTGGGTCACTTGATCCATCTCTGCGACCGCGCGATTGATCTGCTCGATCCCCCTGGCCTGCTCCTCGGATGCCGCGGAGACTTCACGGATCAGCTTGTCCGTGGCTTCGGAAGTTTCAAAGACCTTATTAAAGGCGCCGGCTGTCACCATGACCAGTTCGTTTCCCTCCTGGATGCGGCTGACATTCTTCCGGACCCGGTCTCCGGTTTCGCCTGCTGATTGGGATGCCCGAAGGGCCAGATTCCGCACCTCTTCGGCCACCACGGAAAATCCGGCTCCTGCTTCACCGGCCCGGGCCGCCTCCACGGCCGCATTCAGCGCCAGCAGATTGGTCTGAAAAGCGATATCTTCGATGGTTCGGACAATTCCCTGAATCTCCTTCCCGGATTCTGCAATGGACTGCTGGATATCGGTCAAAGAGGCCATATCCGCTTGGGCCTTTTGGATGACAGATCTTTCCTCCACTTTCATCTGCTCGGCCTTTTTCATGTTGTCGGCATTTGCATTGACCATCGATACGATCTCCTCCAGGGATGAGGAGACCTCTTCCAGGGAGGCCGCCTGCTGGGAAGAGCCGTTTGAGAGCATCAGACTGACGGAGAGAATTTCGCCTGAAGCGCCATCCACATTCTCTGCGCTCTTTCTCAGCCCTTTGATGATTCCGCTGACCGGTTTGACAATGGCCCGGGCCAGCAAAAAGGCGATCAGAAAAATCAGCAGTACCGAAGGAACGGCAATGGCACCGATCCATTGGCTCTGCCGGTGAATCGGGCTGAAGGCCTCTTTGGTTTCCATCTCCGCGATCATGCCATAGGTGACATCCCACAGATTCAGCCGCGTATAAGCAGATAGTACCTTTCGCCCCCCATAACTGGTGATAAGCTCCTCTCCTGTTTGCCCCGAAAGCGCGGCTCTTGCCGCAGGGGTATCCATCCGCCCCGCCTCCCCCTGTTCAAAGGAGGCCTCAACCGAATATAGGCTTGAATCATGAATCGCAGCAGAACGCATCCGAAAATCGGGCCCCACCAGATAGGTTTCACCGGTTTGGCCCATCCCCTCCCGCTGCAGCATCACCGCATTGATTGGCTCGGGATTGATTTGAACCGCTACGATAATGATGATCTTTTCTTTTTGCATAAAAGGCTTCCCCATAAAGGCAGCCGGTACTCCACCCGACGGAGCATAGGGGGCGAAATCGACAAATGCAAAGGATTTTGTCTCCATCACCTTTTTCGCCAGCCGCGCCAGACCCGTTTCGGAGAGGGGCTCCCGGAAGACATTGGCCTTATAATCGGATTCATGCCGAACCGTATAGAAGACATCTCCCCCCGGATGGATCAGGAGAAGGTCGTGGAAATCATAGGCCGCGGCATATTCCGTAAAGAAGTCTGCATCATGGCCCTCCAGCCGGGGCGTGATGATCTCCTCGAGACTCACCGTGGTGAGGATGGCCCAGTTCAGCCCCGGGATGGGGATGGGAGCATATCGGCTCATCTCCACGGTCAGGGTAGAGCCGATCTTGACCTTCACCCCGGTCTCGCCGGAAAGGGCATGGTCCATATCTGCGCCATCTATGGGCTCTCCGAACCGGCCCTCCTTGAGGATCCGGTCGCTCCGATAGAAGACCTGACCATTGACCCTTCCGACCAGATAGGTCTCGCCGGTCTCTCCCATCCCCTCCTGCCGGTGAACAATACGGTTGAGGGGGGTCTTGTCCAACTTTACAACCAGCACACCGGCCGTCTCCTTCCGAATCCCGCCCAAGATCGGGGCGGAGATAAAGCTCTTGAACTGGTTCTGATCCGGCGGATAGGCCGAATACTCCTGAACGGAAACCCCGTTCAATCCCTTTTCAAAGCTCTTTGCCAGAGATGTCTCACTCAGAGGAGCTGTCAGCACATTCTGGCCCAGCTCAGGCCCCCGGTTGATGGTATAGAGGATCTGGCCATTTATATCGATGAGCAGCAGGTCCTGGTATCCGTACTCCGCCTTGAACTCCTTGAGGACACCGAATTTCACATCCTCATAAAAATCATAGAGATGGGTGTCGATCTCCCCACTGCCCCAGACCGTCTGGGAAAAAGTGTCCAAAGACTGCTTGATCAGCGGATTGAGGGAGAGGATCTTCGTGTTGATCATGCTGTTGCGGAAAAAATTTTCGATCTCTGCAACCTGGCTCGCCTGGGACGCCTTCAGCTTCTCATCCGCATTCTTATAAAGGATTTCCAGCTCATCCACCAGAACATGGATATCGGTCTCCAGCTCATCAAAAAAACTGTTGACCGAGGCTTTTTTCACTTCCAGAACACTTCGCAACTGGCCGAAGGCCTGATTCTGCATAGCGGTTTTGGATCGGTGGAACGAGATTGCCGCAACCGCCAGAAACGGCAGAAGACCGATCAGAAGAAATGCGCCCAGGATACGGTTGTGGAGAGTGATCTTTTTAAACATCGTCAACTCCTCATTTTTGGCAGTCTGCGGTATGGAGAAGCTTTTCAGAGGAGATCCACAGCAGATCATGAAAAATTTATAGCCCGATTCATTCTCTTTTTCAACATTTTTTTCATGAATTATCTTCAATAATTGGAAAATGATAAAATTTGCAGATCCGGATGGTTAAGCAAAATCGTTGAGCAAATGCGACAGGGCTTAAAGGATTTTTCCTTTTTATTTTTGAAATAATGGTATAAAACTACTCTTGAGGAGATGAAATGGTTTTATTCTTTTAATGTTCTGACCAAGGAGGTGGATCGATGACAGTCATGCGCTTGAAAAAGATGATGATTCCGGTTTTGGCTCTGGGTTTCGGCCTTTTTTTCTGCAGTCCGGAGGCCGATGCAAAGACCCTTTCCCTGAAAGTGCTGGGCCAGCCTTCGGCCACAGGGCTGATTCAGCAGAATAAGGAGAAACCCTTTTTTGAAAATTTTTCAAAGAATGTCGGGCTCGATATCCGCGCCGTCTATACCCCCCTTGAAGAGGCCCAGATCAAATCCGAAGAGACCCTGCTCGTCCTGAAGCAGGGAATCTACGATATTGTCTCCATCCGAACCGCACAGGCGGCCAGCGAAGATCCCTTTCTGCTGGGCCAGGATATCGTGGGTCTGAATCCGAACTATGATCAGGCCAGAAAGGTCTATGGGGCCTATAAACCCCATTTCGACGAACATATTCAGGAAAAATACAATTCAAAGCTTCTCGGCCTCTGGCCATTCGGCCCCCAGGTGCTCTTCTGCAAAAGTGAGATCCGCGGGCTGGCGGACATCAAAGGAAAGAAGGTGCGGGTCTATGATGAGAACCTCTCCGACTTTATCCAGTATCTCGGCGGCATTCCCATGCCCATTCCCTTTTCCCAGGTGGAACAGGCCCTCAGCCTTGGAATCTGCGACTGCGCGATCACCGGAGCCAGCTCGGCCAATACCGCAAAATGGCCCCAACATACCCAGTATTTCATGCCCATCGGATTTCAGATGGGGTTCAACGGGTATGCCATCAATCTCGACACCTGGAAAAAACTGAACCCGGCAGAACAGCGGAAAATGCAGAATGCTTTTGACGGGCTTGTGGAAGAGATCTGGGACTATTCCGAAGAGATCTTCCAGGATGCGCTTAGGTGCAATGTGGGAAAAAAACCCTGCAACACTGTCACCCCATACGACCTCACAGAGGTTTCGGTCTCGGAAGCGGATCTGAAGCAGATCGAAGAGGCATTTGATCGCGTCTCTTTTCCCTCCTGGGCTGAAAAATGCGAAAAAACCTATCCCGGATGCACACAGAAATGGAAAGAGATCCTCGGGGATGTTGTCGAACCAAAGAAACAATAGAAGCGTCTGAAGAAGCGTCAGGAGTTTGAAAATATGGGCAGGGCCGGTTATTTCGAGAAAAAGATTTTCCTCTGTGCGTTCATTATTATCCTGCTGATGATGGTGGTGGGGGCTGCCGGATATATCGGTCTCGACAGGGTTCTATCGGTGATGCGCATGAAAAGCGGCATCGACTTCATCTTTGACACCGTATCCTCTTTGCACCAGAAGATCGACCAGTATCGAATCGCCACCCACAAAGGGGATACTGATCTGCAGAAGATCCTTCTGGAAAATGCGCATCAGAATTTTGAAGATGCCGAAACCGCAGTAACAGATACGGCAGCCATTTTTTCAGAAGAAAAAGAGCTGACGGAGATGATCTCGGCCCTGAACCAGGCGATCGCTGATGATCATTTCCATTTCCAGAGGCTCGTTGCACAGGAAAAAGCAGGCAGAACAATGAGCGGTACAGTTCAGGAAAACATTGCATCCCTGGGGGCCGAAATCAGGGAGGCCGGATTCTGGATCTCGGATATGCTGGTGGCCCTTCGGCTTCTGGAAAATTCCTTTGAAGCATTCCTCAACCGGTCCGTGGAGAATAACTGGGAGAATGTGCAGAAGGAGCTGGCAAATTTCAAAACAGAGATGGATCAATGGATCGAAAAGACCAATTCCAGTGAAGCGCTGAAAAAAATCGGCCTGGGCCTGAGTGCAAAATATCAGGCAACAAAAGAATCTTTGCAGAAATATCAGGAGGGGATCGATGCCCAGGAGAGCATCACCTCGGAAATCGGGGCCAGCAGAAATCGAATCGATGAAATTCTTTCCGCCATCCGCAAATCCATATCCCATAAACTGGAAAAGACCATTTCAACATCGAAAGGTCTCATCGTCGGCTTTCTGCTGGCCGGTCTGCTCTCGGGGCTCTTCTTTGCAATGATTTCAGTTCGGTCCCTGTCGAGGAAAACTCACCATATCATCAATGGCCTCTCCTCTGCTTTTGAGCGATTAAAGGAAATATCGGCAGATCTGCTCGATGCCGGCAGGGAGACCGCTTCCAATGCTTCCCAACAGGCCGCCGCGATTGAGGAGACCTCTTCATCGTTGGAGGAGATCGCGGCCATGACCAGGGGGAATGCCGAAAACGCGACCGCTGCCAATCACATCATGACCGATACCAGAGCGGTGATCGATCACTCTTATGCGGCTATGAACGAACTTGTCCACTCTATGGCGCAGATGAAACAGGCGGGCCAGGATACCTCCGCCATTATCAAGACTATCGATGAGATCGCTTTTCAGACCAACCTTCTCGCCCTGAATGCAGCCGTTGAGTCCGCGCGGGCAGGGGATGCCGGCAAAGGTTTCGGTGTTGTGGCCGGCGAAGTGAAGAATCTTGCAGTTCGAACAGCGGCTGCAACCGGGGAAACGACCGCGCTGATCCAAGAGACGATTCGCAAAGTCTCTGACGGCGGCCAAATGGTGAACCAGACCGAATCGGCATTCAAAAAAGTGCTGGAGAGTTTTGGCCGGGCCGCTGCACTGCTGAAAGAGATTTCGGCCGCTTCAGATGAACAGGCCAGAGGCATCGGACAGATCCATACCACCATCGAAGGGATCGATCAATCGGTTCAGCAGAATGCTGAAAAGGCTGATGCGTCCGCATCTCTTGCCGAGGAATTGAAGGATCAGGCGCAGAGACTTCAGGAGCATATCGATGAACTGGTGCGGCTGGGGGGATAGAGCGGCAGAGATGCGGGATTTTGGAGCTGAAGAAATTCTCTTTGCATTTGAAAAGCAGGGAGATAAAATACCGGTGTCGAATTCTGCAGCCGGATCAAGGCAATCCAAAAGGATATCCCGGTAATCCTCTGCACCGGCTTCAGTGAAGGGATCAGCCGTGAAACCGCTGCCCCGCTGGGCATCGACACTTTTCTGATGAAGCCCATCTCTCGAAAAGAGCTGATCCAGTCTCTTCAACATCTGTTAGATGCATCGAATTGACTTTTATGATATTCTATTGTTGAGGAGAAGCGATCCATTGCGGCTTAATTATCCGGAAGGATTCGCCCGAAAACAGGAGGAGTGCCTCAGTTCCATCTACGGCATCTGCAGAGACGAGGGCTATGCTTAATCCCGAAAATGAAACTGCTTTTCTCGGAAGGGTGCTGATCGTCGATGACGACCCCTTCAACATGAACCTGTTGGTCAATCTGATGAAGAAGGCCGGCATCCAGCCCCTGGTGGCTACGGATGGCCTTGAAGCCCTGGAGCTGTTGAAGAACACGGAACCGGATGTGATCCTGCTGGACATCATGATGCCGGAGATGGACGGCTTCGAGGTCTGCCGCCGGCTGAAAGCAAACCCAAAGACTGCTTATATTCCCGTGCTCTTCATGAGCGCACTCAAAGGGATCGAGCAGAAGATGGAGGGCTTCAAGCTGGGCGGGGCCGACTATATCACCAAACCCTTTCGCAAGGAGGAGGTAGTGGCCCGGGTCAGGACCCATATGACCCTCCAGCAGCAGAAGCGGGAGCTTAGGGATGTTCAGACCCGGTACAAAGAGCTTTTTGAGAACATGTCGAGCGGGGTTGCGGTCTATGAACCCCAAGATGGCGGAAAGCGCTTTATCTTCAAAGACATCAACCGTACCGGCGAGATCATCAGCGGCGTCCCCCGGGAACAGTTGATCGACAGAGATGTGGAAGAGATCTTTCCGACGATTCAGGATGTCGGCCTTTTGAAGATCTTTCAGCGGGTCTTTGCCACCGGAGAACCGGTGCGTCAGTCCGCCCTCCGGTTTGAGGAGAAAGGGAGAGAATACTGGGTTGAAAACTTTGTCTACAAACTGCCGTCCGGAGAGATCGTCGCGGTCTATGATGATGTCACCCGGAGCCATCAAGCCAGAGAGGCGCTGAAAAAGTCTCTGGAAAAGATCCGCTGGGGAAAGCGGCTTCTGGAGAAGACCTACAACTCGTTGAAATCCGCGGTCTTCATCATCGACGCCAGAACTTCGACCATTCTGGAGTGCAACCATGCCGTAGAGACCATCTTCGGATATGGCCGAAAAGAGCTGATCGGCCATGGCCGATCCAAGCTCTTTTTAAGCGATCACCATTACCAAAAATTCAGGGAAAGGAGCGTTGACAGCTTTGCACAACAGGGTTTTTTCAAGATCCGGGACTACGAGATGAAGCGGAAGGACGGCCAGATCTTTCCCACGGATCATACGGTGACGCCTCTGCACGATGACGAGAGAAACGTGATCTGCTGGGTAAGCGTGATCCAGGACATGACAGAACAGAAGAAGCTCGAAGAGCGTCTCCGTCAGTCACAGAAGATGGAGGCCGTGGGAACCCTGGCCGGAGGCATCGCGCACGATTTCAACAACATCCTCTTTCCCATCATCGGCTATACCGAGATGACCTTTGACGAGCTGCCCCAAGGGAGCCGGGGAAGGAAAAATCTCGCCCAGATCCTCAAAGCCACGGATCGGGCCAAGGATCTGGTGGCGCAGATTCTCACCTTCTCCAGAAAAAACATTGCCGAACTCGGGCCGATCCGGATTCAGCCGATTGTCAAGGAATCACTGAAGCTGCTCCGCTCCACCATCCCCACCACCATCGAAATCCGTCAGAAAATCGATGAAACCGGACCTGTGCTGGCGGACCCGACCCAGATCCATCAGGTCCTGATCAATCTCTGCACCAATGCCTATCATGCCATGCGGGAGACCGGAGGGCTGCTGGAGGTGCGCCTGGACCAGGTACATAAGGAGTTGATCGATATCAAAAATCATCCTGCCGCTTCCGCGCCGGAATATATCCGAATCACCATAAAGGACACCGGCTGCGGAATGAGCGAAACGGTTCTCAAGCAGATCTTCGACCCCTATTTCACCACAAAGGGAATGGGGGAGGGAACAGGGTTGGGCCTTTCGGTGGTGGACGGCATCATCAAGGAGCACAGGGGATTCATAACTGCGGAGACCGAGCTGGGCATCGGGAGCCGGTTCGCTGTCTTTCTGCCGCTGATCGGGGATGAGGATGCCGGGGAACCCGAAGAGAACATAATCATAGAGCCGATTCTCTATGGTCGGGAGCATATCCTGGTGGTAGATGATGAGGAGTCCATCGGGACCATGCTGAGAAGAATGCTGGAGGGGCTCGGATATAAGGTGACAATACGCTACAGCAGCCCCGATGCCTTGGCCGCCTTTCAGAGGGGCCCAGGGCAGTTCGATCTGGTGATCACCGACATGACCATGCCCAATATGACGGGGATGGAGCTTTCCGGGAAACTGCTCGATATCCGGCCCGACATTCCCATTATCCTGACCACCGGTTTCAGCGAAATGGTCGACGAGGAGACCGCAAAGGCGGCCGGCATCCGGGAATACCTGCTCAAGCCGATCATCAAACAGAAGCTCTCGGCAGCCATCCGCAAGGCTCTGGCCTGAAAACACCTTTTTGACGGTTTTTTAAAATGGCGCGGTTCGCCCCCCTGAAAAGGGTTCAGAGAGGCGAAATTATAAGATAGAACAGGGATCAGATGCGAGAGATCAGCTCCTCGGCCACCTTCTTGCCCGAAAGGAGCATACCGCCGAATATGGGGCCCATTCGGGGGCCGCCAAAGGTGGCATTTGCCGCCATCCCCGCGACATAGAGGCCCGGAAAGACCTCTTTGGTGTTCTCCAGGGTCAGTGTCTCGGCCTTGTCGGACCACATCGATTTTTCGCCCTCGATCTCGCCGGAAGGGGTCATCAGCCGGCCCGGAACCTTTTTATAGACTACTTTCACCACTTCGGTGGCATGTCCTGTGGTGTCGATGACGTACTTCGCGCGGACCGTGAGCGGGTCGATGTGCAGCCCCGCCATCTCCACCGATGACCAGTTCAGCACCAGCCCCATCACCTGATCCGTGCGCATCATCACATCTTCCACGCTCATGCAGTTGAAGACCGTCAGCCCGGCCTGCAGCGCCTTTGAGCAGAAGGTCGAGGCCGACTCGACCGAATCCGCGGTAAAGTAGTTCTTCTCATACTCCCGGCTCCGGATGCCGAACTCGTCTAAAATCGGCTTTGCAGCCTCCTGCACCACGATCTCGTTGAACATCATGCCGCCGCCCCAGACCCCGCCGCCCATGCTCAGCTTCCGCTCGTAGAGTGCGACCTTCTTTCCGGCCTTGGCCAGATAGTAGCCGGCCACCAGCCCCGAAGGGCCGCCGCCCACGATGGCCACGTCCAGTTCGAGATTGGTAATCAATTTCTCGTAATACCGATCGATGATCGCCTTTGTGATGACTACCTCATTGATCTCCATATTCATCCCTCCTTATTGAATTGTTAATCTGTCTCTTTTTGTTTACCTGCCAAGGGGCTATATTGAATTGTTCAACTGTCCCATTTTGGTTTACCTGCCAAGGCGCTGCTGGTATGCGGCCACCCGCGCGTCGAGATCTTCAGCCCTGTTGATATCTGAGATGACCGCGAAGAAATCCGCGCCCGTCTCCATCACCAAAGGAAGGTTTTCCAATGTGATGCCGCCGATGGCCACCACTGGAATATCTACGGCTTGGACCACCTGAGCGATGCCGTCGAGGCCGATGATCACCGCATCCGATTTGCTGGGGGTGGGAAAGGCCGCGCCCGCGCCTACATAGGATGCCCCCGCGTTCCGGGCTTCCGTGGCCTCTTCGGCCGTATCCACCGATACCCCGATGATCATCCTCTTTCCAAGGCGCTGTGCCTTTTGTATGACCTCTTTATAGTCGCCATCCTCCTGGCCGAGATGGATGCCATCGGCTCCGATATCCAATGCGATCCCGGCCCGGTCGTTGATGATCAGCACCCCGTCCCGATACTGGTGTACCCGGCCGAGCATCTCTTCTGCGGTGCTGCGGAAGGCCCCATCGTCCAGATGTTTGTTCCGCATCTGAATGATCCGGGCCCCGGCCTTCAGCAACCGGATGCAGATATCGAGATCATCGGCAAAACAGTAGAGATCTCCTGCCCTTTTCCGAAACCGCTCCACGGCTCCCTGTATCGGTCCCTGGCCCGGTATCTGCACTGGTTTCTGCACTGGTTTCTGCATGGATATGCCCTCTTCTTCCAATCTGCAGAAATGGCGATTGCTGCCATTATCGAAGCCCTCTAATAAATCGGGCGGCCCGGTCTGCAGCCGCCCCATATCGGCCGGATCTCTATCCGACTCTCCTACGCCTAATACGGCAGATTCCGCACCTTTGTCAAGAATGAAATGCGAAAAGCTTGTGGGAAAGGATTCAGGAGAAAAGACCGATTTTATTTTTTTCTTTGTTTATTTCTACGAATGGCATATAATGGATCATGTTTGAAGATAGTTTAGTTTTTACTTTTTCTTCTTCTCCTGAACCTCCGGCTTCCCGCTGATTCCATTACTGATCCTCCGATTCGCCCTTCTTTCTCGACTCGGACGCTTTTCAGGAAACCGTCATCCATCGAAACCGAAGGCAAAAGAAAAGGATTTCCCATGAGGATGATTACGAGCGCTAACAACAGACAGATGAGAGATTGTGCGGATATGGGGAAGGTTATGGAGCCGACGCGGCGTTACGACTGCGGCCACTATTCCGTATGCCTTTCCGATGCCGCGCGGGTCAACGCGGACGAGATCGAATGCAGCGGCTGCAAACGGTATGGGCCGGTCCCCCTGCGGCTTGAGAACCTGCGGGGCTATATTCAACTGCTGATCGCCATTTTTCTGCCCGCGGCTCATCAGAAGATATCGAGATGCAAGATCGGAGATGAGGCCTTCTGGCCGGTACTCTTCGAAAAACTGGAATAGGTCGGGGCACATAAAGACAAAAAGGCGCCCCCTTTTTTCAAAGAGACGCCTTTTTTCAACCGTTAAAGGTTTTGATTACTGCCAGCCTGTGGGAGGTTAGACAGCCCTCTCCCCCTCGACCTTCGGAGCGCTGACCTCGGGCTTGTCCACCAGCCGTACCGTGCTGGCCTGGGGGCCCTTCTCCCCTTCAGTCTCGAAGCAGGCAACGCCGGTTCCCTCCTCCATACGGTCGAAGTCGTTGTTCAACACGCTGTTTTCGTGGAAGTAGATCTCCCGGCCCGTAAGGGTCTTGATGAAGCCGTATCCCTCATCCTCGAAGAGCCGCACCACGATGCCGGAAATCTCCTCCTGAGGAGGCACCTTCACGGCACTCTGCTGCTGACCCACAACCTTCTTCACCCGCCGCAGGGCAATTTCGAACATCTCACGGATCACGGTCAGCAGATTGTCATGGAGGAATCCCTCCTTCCCCTCGCCGCTGTCCACCACGATCTCCTGCCCCGGCGGAAGCCGCAGGTCGATGCGCACCCGAAAGGGATTGCCCGATTGCTGGTGTTTCTGCTTCTTCTCCACTGCCACCCGGCAGCTTATCAGGTTTTCGGCGACTTTAGAGATCTTTTCAGCCTTCTGCTGAATCAAATCCTTTGCATCCTCATTCGATTCCAGCCCTCGAAACGTAATCTCCAATGGTAATCTCATCGCGCCACCTTTCTGTTGAGGTTCCATTTGAACTGCCTAATCTATAAATTAAACAATCCTTGAAGATTCGGCAAGCAGAAAGGTCCTTATCCGGCAAATCTTCTGGTTTTGAGGTATTCTGCTAAAAAAAAGGGATCTTTATCTTTCTATTTGAATCGATCATCGGAACGCTTTCTCGAAACTTCTTCCATATTGGCCTTCATCCATCCTGAAGTGCTCCCTTCCACCCGGTCGAAGTTTTCGATGTAGGGCTTGATGTCCCACAGGGGCGTACCGTTTAAGATGTCAATGTCCTTGACAAAAAGCTCTGCACCTTCTCTTCTGACCAGCCGGACCATGGAGATGCCGATGTGGTTGGGCCGCAGGGGCGAACGGGTGGCAAAGACGCCTCTTTCGACCGTGTCCATGAAGGGCGTCACCAGAAGGCTGGTTCTTGCGGCCTTGTGAAAGGGATATATGAGATAGATGTGGCTGAAGCCCTCGATATCTTTCAGGCCCTCGACATAGGGCGGATCGATTTCGATTCTCCCCGCAACATCCAGTGCGCCTTTGGGCTGGATGGGCATGTTTTCGATATCTTCATGGGGCGAATAGATCGTTCCGATAGTTTCCATTGGATCTCCGTAAGTGATTCCGATGACCGGGTTCAGAACAAAGGCAGGTTTGAACCGGGATTTCCTCGCAGGGATAGGGCCGGTTCAAACCTGCTGCTCTTTTCATGGGGCAAAATTCGGATCGGGAAAATTTTTAAAAGTTGAAAACCTTGGCTTCTGCCGCCAGATCGATCAGGTGGGGGCCGCCGTCGAGAACCATGTTGGAAAAAAATCCGGACTCGTCAACCTGACGAGCCTTGGCGCAGGGGATTCAGACCCCGATGGGGACTTCCTTTTCCACAAGGTAGGGGAGATAGTCGTTGGGGCAGTCCCCGGTGGGGGACTTGATATCCATGTTCCGCTCTTTATCTGCCCACATCACGCCGCTGTCGATCAAAAAGAGATTGACGTTGTGATCCTTGGAATGAGCGATTTTCGCAAACTGAAAACACCGGGTCGCCGCCTCGTTGTCGTCCTTGCTCAGGACAAAAAGAAAATTGGCCATCACCTGTCTCCTTCTCACATTGAAGTTAAAGTGTTACAACCTGCCGGAACTTCTACGGAATCTGCATCTCCCCTTCCTCGCTGCCGGTTAAACCCGTGGAGGCATGTCATTCGATTCCGAACTTGCTTTCTCTCTCATAGCCAAAAATCGAATTCCTGTAAAGAGTTTTTTCTCATTTTACCTATAAGGAGTCTGTTCAATGAAAAATGGGAGAAAAAAGCGGAATCGGCATAAAGATACCTCATTCGATCTCTAATAATTTCTTTCATCCTCTCCCTTCATTCCGGCCATTTCCAATGCATATCGCTTCCGCCGTTCAAACAGGGTAAGCTGTGTATATTTCGGCATCTCATACTCGGTCTCCGGCGCTTCATTCATCCCCTTGTCCCCCACGGCTGAACAGACCTCCCCCCAGTCGATGAAATACTCCTCGAAATAATTAAACGGATAGTGGCTGTGCGCTTTCACATCCTCACGGGTGGGAATCCGGCCGATCTCTTCCGCGATTCGCTTCACATCAAGTTGCAGGGTCTTTTTGGGAACAGCATATTTCTGCTTTTTCATCCGCTTTACCCGGCTGTTCTTTGCCGTCGGGGTACACTTCCGCTTGGCAAAGGGATCGATGCCCGCTTCCAGTTCCTCATGGCGGTTTTGGGCGATCTCATGATAATATTTGCTCAGTTCAAAGCCGATATAGCCTCTTTTCAGTTCACGGGCCACAAGGGTTGTGGTGCCGGCGCCGTTGAACGGGTCGAGTATGAATTCCCCTTCCTGCGTATATAGGGATATGAGGCGGCGCATCAGTTGTGGCGGCAGTTGACAGGGATGATCCACCCGCTTTGAATTATGCTTCAGCCGGTGAATATCCCACCAGAGATCCGTCAGGGCCTCCCGGTCCGTGATTCCGGCCCCATTCCGTTTTTTCAGGCATGTCGATCTTGTGCAGTACCATTGCTTTAAAATGTTGGCTTCCTGGTACCGCGTATTCCAGTCGATATTATCTGTTTTTCCGACGGCGCCCAATGGCCTTCCCTTGGACATGCAGAGGATGCCGTAATGGGCAGGCATGATCTTCCGGACCGGCAGGCCCAGTGCCTCCCATGTGATCCATGCCTGGAAATCGAGCTTGGATCGGATGTGCCGGAAATGGCGGACGAGCCACAGGGGAAGGTTCAGCACCGCAACGGTTCTGCCCGGCTTGACGACCCTTGCCATTTCCTCCAGCCATTCGTCGCACCAGTTGAAATATTCCTTGATGTCGATGGCATCATCCCAGTTCTGGTACTTCTTCTTGATATTATACGGGGGATCTGCAAAGGCAAAATCGATGGAATTGTCCGGGATTTCCCTGAAGGCTTCAAAACAGTCCGCGTTGATCAGGCGGCTCTTTTCAAGATGGTGGACAGGTGGATTTTTTGCATCGGTTACGGGCGGTCTGTTTTCACCACGAGGGAACAGGGGCAGCAGGGGTCGAAGATCGACATAGTTCAGATTCTCATAGGGGGGCAGTCCGAAAAGGTCATTGAGCCTTTCCACGATCTCGGACGGAAAGGCTTCGGAATCATATGTGATATCCCGCCAGACATCCGACATCAATGTTCCGTAGGGGGAATAGATATGTTTTTTTCCTCCGTAATCCTTTGTCGTTTTGTTGCATGCGGGGCAATAGGTATAGGCGATCTGCGTCTTGCAGTGCTTTAAGGCTGTACTGTATTTTGTAAAGAGGATGAGGCCCATGTGGGCATTGGCCAAATCGTTCTCTTTTGCAATGGGATTTTCCCGGCGGATGCTGATCCACAACTTGAAATTGAGGCTTTTCTGGATTTCGGGAATCAGATGGAGTGCATTCTCCGGAGAAGCCAGAAAACATACGACGGATGTCGCTGCCATTATTGACAGGGCCGGATTGAGATTTGAAACGATCGCGTCTGCTTCCGCAGGTGAATAGGGGTCTTCCGTATCCAGATGAAACAGATGGATATCCTTCTCTGATATTGCTATCTTACGAAGGTCATTCCACTCTTTTATGTTGATCTCTTTTCCCGAAAGCGGGATTGAATCTTCGCTTTGATGTGCCATAATGTTCTTTTTTTAGCTCTTTTTGATGGTTCCGGCCAGACGTTTGATCTCGGCATCGCTGTAGGAGGCTGTGCAGTCACTGAAATTGATGATGGTCTGTAGCGCCGAGCTTCTTTCGAAATTGCCCGCGCCATCGAGGACATAGGCGATCCGATGGCCATGCTGGTGCAGCAGTTCCTGACGCGCCTGGGCCTGGCCCGCCTTGCGTTCGATGGTGCTGTTCGTCGTCACCTGAAAACTGATCTCTATGGCCCAATACTTGTTCTTTGGGGACTTTGCCACGATATCGAACTGTGTATCGGTTTTGCCAGCATTCTGGCTGATGTCCGGGATGCTTTTCAGGGAAAAATCCCACGCAGGCAGATGGTGCTTCAACTTCTCCAGCACATATTTCTGCACTATATTTCCCATTGCATTGGCTGTGGCGCCGCCGGTGATCCGGCTCACCCAGATATATCGCCGCCGGACGTATTTTTCGATGGCCGGCTTGTCTCCCAGCATCCCGCCGATGATGCATTTGTCGATGATCTCATCGGGAATCCCCGGATTGATGGCCGAACCGCCGAAGAGCAGCAGCATGCAGACATCGACAATGGCATCATCGAAATCCCTACGGGTCTGGATGCCGACGCCGTCGGTAAAGAGGGCTTTGTTGCTCCATAAGGATTTATACTGAAGGCTTTCCAGTCGATGCCGGTGCAGCTTACCTTTCCAGTTGAAAACGATCTCGCCGTTTTCCAGAATCGACGGCAGTTCACTCCGAAAACGCATCAGCTTCTCTCCGCCGATATCGGACAGGACGCAAAGATGCTTCAAGAAAAGATTCGGCGGCAGACCCTCCACATTTCCCAGAATCTCTTTCCAAGCCAATGGAGCGGCATCGGCCAGATGGAGGATGCTGATGAATTTTTCCTGGCTTTCCAGCAGCAACGGAATCACGCTGGTGGCTTTTTCCTGCTTGCAGATCTCCGCCGGCCAGAAGATAACCGCCCTTTTCTTCAGCTCCTCTACGGTCTTCGGGTTTTTCATATCGCCGCTGTCAATAGCATCTTCACCCCAATCATCGCTCCCGATCCTCCCGAACCGCTTTTAACGTATCACTGAGATTCCGGCCTTCAAGCCGCTCGCGCCATTTTTCGGCCCGAGACAGAAATGACCGTACGGATACTGGAGCCTTTCTTGATGACAATGTACTCTTCCATGATCTTCTCCGTTTCGATATATTTTCTGGCCTGAAATCAGCCATCAAGAAAGCTGCCGTCCAAAAACCTTTTATCCATAGGGAACATATATCCCCCATCTCAGTTAAAAGTCAAGGGATCATCAAAGCCCTATCGGATGCAAAGTCGATCGAAAACCGAACCTCCTTGTAATCCCACCCAAAATATGAGAATAGAAGATCAAACCCCCAGACATGCCGATCACAGCGGGGGGAGAAGGGAGAATCCGGGATCGGGAACCCATTTAGATCGATTCTGATATCCTTTATATACCACATTTGCGGTTTGATCCAAAAGTATTTTAATGCCCAAAAATTTCAAGATGGAGGCGCTGATCCATGAATGAAAGAGTTTTCGACTGCGGATGTATTCTGCGCTGCTACGAGGACGGGCGGATGCACGGAGAGCTTTGCGAGGCCCATGCCCACAGCCCCACCACAAAGAATATGTTGCTGAATGGAAAGGAAATGTGTATAATTATACTGGAAATTCAAAGAAGAAGGAGGGAAGAGGGAAGCCATTGATCGCCGGTGATATCACATGTCCGTATGAGGAATTCTGCGCGGATACCTGGGAAAACGGCATTTCAAAGATGCTTCCGGAAATCCTTGCTTTTATCCGGGCCCGAGTGGGCCATGACTTTTCCTGATATAAGTTTTCGAGCGTTATTCGTTCTATTGAATGGTCTTTTTACGCAATAGAGTCAAGAATTGATGTATGGAGCAACATAGAGATGCTGCACATGATCGATGCATCAGAAAAATCGGTATAGGAGGTCGATCAAGGGGGTTTTTCAATTCAGAAAGGAATATAGACCATGAGGCGCTTTGCAGGGGAGAGGCCGGAACAGCGGAATTACTGGGCGGAGATAGGAGAGGTGATCGAACCCTCCCGGCGGTATGACTGCGGATGTTATGCCAGATGCCTTTCGGAAGCCGCCCGCATCAACGCGGACAATCTGGCTTGCAGCAACTGCAGCAGATACCGAGCCGGCCCTGAGATCAAAATCAATTTGAGCGCCCACATCAAATTACTGATAGCCATCTTTCTGCCGCAGGTCTACCAGAAGATGTCCAAGCACAAGATCGCGGACGGCGCCTTCTGGAAGGTGATGTTCAAGGAAAAAGAAGAGACGAATCAATGACAGCAAAATCTTCGCGCAAGCCGCGAATCCTGATGATCACCCCGGAGATCACCAGCGTCCCCGATGAGATGGGCCATGATGCGGCACACTACTGTTCCGCCAAAGCCGGGGGTTTGGCTGATGTCTGCGCTGGACTCGTGGGATATATATGGGATCAGGGGTGCGATATCCATCTCGCGATTCCCAACTACCGGAAAATCTTCGAAAAGCGCAGAAACGGCACCGGGGCCGGATCTGAAGACCAACCAAAGAAGAGCAGCAGCCGTATCCATTTTGCCGATGCTCCCTGTTTTGCCGATCTCTCCTGCGTTTACACCGATGACGGGCTGGAGAATACGAAACTTTCCCTGAACCTGCAGCGGGAGGTGATCCAAAAGATCATTCCCACGGTGAGGCCGGATCTGATCCACTGCCACGACTGGATGACTGGCCTGATTCCGGCCTATGCCCGAAAGGCAGAGATTCCGACGCTCTTCACCTTTCACAATATCCACACCGTCAAAAGCCCACTCGCGTTCATGGAGCATCACGGCCTGGACCCCCGGCCATTCTGGCATCACCTCTATTTCGACCGAATGCCCCGGGATTATGAAGAATCAAAGGGGAACAACCCGGTGGAATTCATGACCAGCGCCATCCTTGCGGCCGACTATGTCAACACCGTGGGTTCTGTCTTTCTCGGCGAGATCCTGGAGAACCGGCTGCAGCGGGTGGAGAAGACCATTCGGGAGGAGCTGATCCGAAAGATCGGAAAAGGGTGTGCGGTCGGCATCATGAACGCGCCCGACAAGAGCTGGCATCCCGAGAGGGACAAGTCTTTGGTTCGACAATATACAGCAGCGGATCATTCGATGGGAAAGGCCGAAAACAAACGCGCGTTTCAAACCGAAATGGGTCTTGGCATCGATCCCAAAGCTCCGCTATTCTTCTGGCCCTCCCGCCTGGACCCGATCCAGAAAGGGTGCGATCTGCTGGCCGGGATCCTCACCGAGATCCTGGACCGGTACGAATCCCTCAATCTGCAGATCGCATTCGTGGCCAACGGCCCATCCCAGTCGATCTTCAAAGAGCTGATCCAAAACCGCGATCTTTCGGGCCGCGCGGCCGTCGCGGATTTCGACGAGCGTCTCTCCCGCCTCGGCTATGCGGCTGCGGACTTCATCCTGATGCCCTCCAGCTTCGAGCCCTGCGGCCTGCCCCAGATGATCGGCGGCATCTACGGAACGCCCGCGGTTGCCCATATGACCGGCGGACTCCGGGAGACGGTTCATCCACTGATTCCGGGAAAGAATCAGGGCAACGGCTTTCCCTTCAATGCATATGACGGCAGCCTCTTTTTGGGCGCGATCGACGCGGCCGTCAGCTTCTATCTGCTGCCGGAGGAGACTTTCGCAGCCCAGATCCGGCGGATCATGTCGGAGAGCATGGAAAAGTACAATCATGAAAAGATGGCTCAAGGCTATATGGAGCTGTATGAGAAGATGCTGCCCATGCCTCTGGTCTGACCGATTTCTCTTTTCAGAGCCTGAAAATCCTTTACGGTTTCGGGAAGAAACGGTTATAATGGAGCCGTTGAAACACAAATTGGGATCATCCTGCGGGGAGGGAAAAATGATGGAGGAGAAGGCCAAAATCCGGAATGTCAATGGAGTTCTGTGGCCCACCCTGCGGGAGGTGAAGGGGAGCATCTCCTTTCTGGACAGGACCGAAAACCTTCTGCTTACCGATGCGGCCGTTGCCGCTCTAGTTCGCCTGAAGCCCCGGGATCGGGCCGAATGGTTCCGCTATTTTTTCAAGGAGGTGGCGCGGCGCACAGGTGATGAGACGGTTCGGACCGCGGAGCGGGTGCTGTGCGAAATTTCAGGGAAAGTGGTTTTGTAGCGGAAGAAGATGCCCTTCACCGTTTGATCTTTTTGAGATAGGCTTCGATCTCTTCCGGCTTCAGCCCTTTCAGGCGATCTTCCGGCTTAAACTGCTCAAACACCTCTTCCGGCTTCAACCCTTTCAGCCGCTCTTCCGGCTTAAACTGCTCAAACACCTCTTCCGGCTTTAATCCCTTCAAGCGATCTTCCGGCTTAAGCCCCTTCATTATTTTATCAATATCCTCCTTTGAAAGACTTTTCAAAAAGTCTTCCTTGAACTCCCTCTGAAAATCTTCCATGGTATAGGTCATGATGATTCCCTCCTGTTGATATTTTTCGAAAATTATGTTCATAATGGAGCTGATCGGGCTTTTCAACCGGTAATGCTCCTTCCCATACCCGGCTTTTTTCTCATCCGCGCTGAACAGCAGCCACGGTGCATTCCTTTCGATCTTGGGTATTCGGCTGAGGACGATGACCCGGATTTCCCGAATCCCCCACCGTAGATCATAAACCCCCTCTCCGACCTCCGAAAGCCGGACCCGGCCAGCCAAAATTTCAGGAAATCGGGTGCTGACTGCAAACAAACGGAAGTCCTCGACCGGCAGCAGTTTATCGAATGAGGGGCTGATCTGCTTCCGGTAGTTGACATAGTGGCCGCAAAGCTCCTCCACTGTCCAGCCGTCCAGGCTCTCCTGATGAGATTTGTAGGTCATCAGGTTGTGGAGGCTCAGATCCTCCAGCCCGTCCGGCAGCGGGTCCGGAACATCCCCTTCCCCCTTTTCAATGATCACCACATCCAAAAACTGCTGCTTCAGGGAGAGATCTTTCTCAAGCTCGACCTCGTAGGCCGTATCTGTGAAATAATCCGTCAGCGTCAATCCGAACAGGCGGTGCCAGGGAACCTTTTGGGGTTCCACTATGTCAGGGTGAGGGCATTGCTCTTTCATCGCTTGAACTTTTTCAGATAGGCTTCGATCTCTTCCGGCTTCAGCCCTTTCAGCCGCTCTTCCGGCTTAAACTGCTCAAACACCTCTTCCGGCTTCAACCCTTTCACGCGATCTTCCGGCTTTAATCCCTTCAAGCGATCTTCCGGCTTCAGCCCCTTCATTATTTTATCAATATCCTCCTTTGAAAGACTTTTCAAAAAGTCTTCCTTGAACTCCCTCTGAAAATCTTCCATGGTATAGGTCATGATGATCCCTCTTAGGGTGGCGATCTTTCTCTTTATTTGTCATAAATATAACGACTTGTCAAATACGATGCAATCCCAGACTTTGTTTCCTATGCCTCAGGCGTTTATACTTGTTAACTGCATCGAGATGATACTGGTCTGATTTATCTCTTAGCGCGATCCATGTCCCGGTATCAACGAATATCATCTAGGAAAAAAGATTCTTCCAGAGGATGAATGTCCCCATTCCGAAGAAAATCACCATCAGCACATTCCGCATCAGGATGCCGACGAGCAGTGAAACCATAAAGCCGACGATATGAGGGCTCGAGGGGCTGAGGTTCATGGTCGATCCGTCCGAAAAGACGACAGCGGGCAAAACGATGGCCGACAAGACTGCGGATGGGACATAGCCGAGGGCCTGTTTGAAGATCCCCTTGAATTCCATCCTTTCATGAAGAAGGAACATCACATACCGAAGGAAGAAAGTGATGGCGGCCATTCCAGATATCAACAGCACTTCATTCATGAATCACCCTCAATCCATTTATCCTGTATCCGAAATGCTCGACAACCAGGCCCCCGGCAACACCGATCAATACGGCAATGACAAGGCCGATCTTGTTCGGAAGGGGAAAGAGCAGGACCGAGGCAACGGCCGCAGAAACACCCGCAATGGCCGTGGGCCAGTTTCGGATGCCCACTATGACCATCCCCAGAAAGGTCACGGGCATGGCAAAATCGAGTCCCCAGTTGTTCAGATTCGGAATCGACCCGCCCAGTATCACACCGGCAACGGTTGCAGAAACCCATGCAATGTATATGGAGAATCCGGAGCCCAGCCCGTAGATAGAGAGGTAATCCTGATCGATTTCAGCAGATGACGGATAAGATTGGGCCTTTGTCGAGATGACCGCAAAGCATTCATCCGTCAGCAGAAAAGCAAGCAGGGCCTTTCGGGTCTTTGAGATCCGGTTCAGGATGCCGGCGATACTGGCTCCGTAAAGGATATGGCGGAAGTTTACCACAAATGTTGTAAACAGGATGATCGGCATACTGGCGCCGACCGCGATCAGCCCCAGGGCAACGAACTGCGCAGAACCGGCTAAGATGAGCATCGACATCAGGATCACCCCAAAGGCCGACAGACCATTGGCGATGCCGACGGTTCCGAAGATGATGCCGAAGGGGATCGCGCCGATGATGAGAGGAGTGCTGTCTTTTGCGCCTTCAATCAGGTAATTGAATTTTGAGGGCACGGATTGCTGCTCCTGATGTCGAAGATATGGCCTCGACTTTCATAATTAAATCATTGGAATAATTCAGCATTCATAGCTTCTTTGACAGCATCCAGAAGAGTACCGTACTGCAGGCACAGCCTTATTGTTTTGAGAGAAGAATCGGGGTTTCTCTTGAAAAATTCTTCAACTGCACGGATATATGCCCTTGCACAGACATCATGGGGAACGAGAAAGAGTCCGGAACTGATCCCCGGAAAAGAGAGGGATTTCCACCCTTTTTTATCCGCTATCTGAAAAGCAGAGTAAAGGGCTGTTATAATTTTGGTTTCCTCATTTCCGTCACCCATTCTCGGACCTACTGCATGGATAATCCCCTTAAAAGGAAGATTTCCCGACCGGGTGGCGACTGCCTTTCCTGTCGGGATTCTGCCGTATTTTTCCACAATTGCAGCGCATTCATCATCAAAAGCAGGGCCGGCGGCATCCGATATTGCCGCCGCAACTCCGCCGCCGTGAGACAGTCCTCCGTTTGCCGCATTTACGATACAGTCAACAGGCTCATATAAAAGGTCGTAGATCACAACCGAAAATTCACCGCCGTTCGGGAATTTCACCTCTTTTATCAACTCGCCGACCATTTTTCACCTCCTGCTGAATCCGTGATAACAAAGCGATAAAACTTCCTTCTCAACTTTTTAAAACGTATACCCCACCGAAAAATGAAACCGCCCGAAATCCTCCCCATCCTGCCGATCGAGCTTCACGCCGTAGAGGAAACCAATAGGCCCGATGGGCGTCATATACCGCAGCCCCGCGCCGGCCGTGGAGCGGTACTCCTCGGAAGCAGTGTCGCTGAAGGTATCGGAGACGGTTCCTATGTCATAGAAGGTGTTAAGCTCGAAGTTGCCGCCGATGTCGATCCGGGCTTCCACCGTGCCCATGACCGCATCCATGCCGCCCACCGGCTTCCCTTCCGCATCCCTTCTCAGCAGATTCTCTTCGAATCCCCGGATGTCGGAGATCCCTCCCAGGAAGAAGAGCTGGTCATCGGCCACCTTGTCGATGTCCCCGTATGGCTCGATGTGGCCGGCCTGCCCCCGCAGCGCAAAGGTTAGCCATTGGGCAGGTGAATAGTACCATCGGGCATCAAATCCGTATTTTACGAAGTTGTCAAGGGAATTCTCCATTCCCGTGGAGATGTCGGCATAGACCGAGGTGAAGGTTCCTTTGCTCGGGTTGATGAAGGAGTCCCGGGTATCATAGGTGAGGCCCGGAGAGGTTACGAAGATATGCCGGGGCTCGAATTCGTCCACCGTATAGAGGCTATCCCGCTCTTTGATGATGTCCGGCTCTTCATCTCTTAACTGCTCCCGGTATTCGTATCGGAACCCGAGATTTGCATGAAGCTTCTCAGTGATGGGCCGGTCAAAGAGAAGAGAGCTGCCGAAGGTCTCCACCTCAAACTCCTGGTTGAACTCATCCCTGCGCTCTGCAAAAAGGCCGAACGCTGCCCCGATCTCCGAACCGAGCAGTCTCGGCTCATGCAGTCCGTAGTCGGCCCGGTACCCGATCTGGCTGACCTCGGCCTCCAGCCAGGTCTGAAGATCGAGGCCCAGCAGGTTCCGGTTTTCGGCCCGGGTACTGGCATAGAGCTTTCTTCTGGTGTCATACCCGAGGCCGAACTGGATGACGTAGGGCTTCTTCTCCTCCACCTCCACAAAGAGATTGACAGTATCCTCCTTCTCCTGCAGACCGATGGTCTTGAAGCGCACCTGATCGAAGATGTCGAGGTTCCTGATCTTCTGCTGGGATTTCAACAGCTCCTGTGCGGAAAAGGGCTCGCCGGGAACCACCAGCAGATCCCGCAGAATGATCTTCCGTTTGGTCCGGAAGTTGCCCACCACATAGAAATCCCCCATCTTCACAAAAGGCCCCTCATCGATATCATAGGAGACCGATACATTCTTTCCGTCATCTGAAATGGTGTACTCGCTGACCACGGTTACATGCGGATAGCCGTGGGGAGAGATGGCCGTGGCCAAGGTGTTTTTGTCGCTATCCACCATATACTCCCGGAACGGCTCCCCGGGCCGCAGATCGACCATCTCCCGGGCCGCCTCATCAGAGATCACCGTATTCCCGGTGATGGTAAGATCGGAGACCGTGGCATG
The DNA here is from genome assembly GCA_011390135.1 of Desulfobacteraceae bacterium. Taxonomy (GTDB): domain Bacteria; phylum Desulfobacterota; class Desulfobacteria; order Desulfobacterales; family JAABSP01; genus JAABSP01. Next base: position 36,262 of record JAABSZ010000007.1, read on the forward strand.
AATTCCCTCTTGGATCATCAGATCGATGGCCACTTCGGTATGGGCTTCATTCCAGACCAGCTCCGATTCCACCTGGGCATTCCGGTATCCCTCCCGGTAATAGAGGGTCTGAATCGCCTGCTTGTCCTTTTCAAACTCCTCGGGAACGAATGCACCCGGATTGAAAAGGCTCGGCGGCTCCGTCACCATCTGCTTTTTGATCTTTTCGCCGTCAAAGACGGTGTTTCCGGAGATATCGAGGCTTTTCACCACAGAACGGGAACCCTCGTCGATATCGATCCGGATCCGGCGGGCCGGCCGGTCATCCTCGACCTCGCTCTCCTTATGGGCCAGCGTCACCTCGGCATCGAGAAAGCCGGCCTCCTGATACCGCTCCCGGATGTTTGTAACGCTCTTCCGCAGCCCCCGTCCGTGGAGGTTTCCCTCCTCGAAAAGCACCAGATCGTTTTTCAGGGTGAAGCCCCAGAACTCTTCGTTGCCGGCGATCTCCACATCGTATTTGGGGCCTTCGTCGATGGTGACGGTGATGTCTGCGGTCCTTTTCTCCTCGTTCTTCTCTGCCTTCGCGTCGATCTCCACTTCCGGATATTTCTTGCCCCGGTAGAACTCCTTGAGATTCTTCACATCCTCATCCAGATCCTTTCCCACGAATCGGCCTGCGCTCCACGGGAGAAAGGAGGGGGGCCAGGTATCCATCCGGAGTTTTAGGCGGAAATCGCCGAACGCGTCGTTTCCCTTGATTCTGAGGTCTTTGACCGAATAGTATTCCCCCTTTTCGATCTCCACATGGACCGCATAATCCCCGCTCTCTTCATCTCTTTCGGTCCTGATCGTAACCTCCGGAGAGATGAAGCCCTCCCCTCTGAAAAGCTCGATGATCCGCTCCTTCTGCTCGTCGAGATTCTCCTCATCAAAGGCATCCCCGGTGTAGATGGTCATGACGTTGGTCACCTCCTGGTCCAGGATGGGAAACCCGCCGTCCACGGTGATGTTGCTGATCCGGTGGAATCTGGCCATGTCAAAGATCAGCTCTATTCCCTCCGGGGTATCACTTGAATCGATATGGATGTCTTTGAACTGCCTGCATAGCTTCAGGGCTTCGATGGTCTGCTGGAGCTTTTCCGGGGAAAAGGGCTTTCCCTCCTGTAAAAAGATCAGATCCCGGGCGATGTTGTGAGCCCGTTTTCGATCCTCTCTGGGGGCAAGGTCTTTGATGTTGATGGTGATCTCATCAACGATGGGCCCTTCCCCGGGCGCTGCCGGGGGCGCGGCCCCGACAGCTTCGGGTCCGGCCTGTTGGGCAAAAGCTGCGGAAACGCTCAGTATCAGCAGCAGCCATCCGATTCCTGTTCCCAATTTCAGTGCTCGCATCGCTTCCTTTTCCCCTTGAATTGTCCTGTCCTGCCGGTATCTTATCTTCAGCGGAATTCGAGCCGGAACTGCAGCTCCCCGCCGATATTGCCCTTGCTGTCCTGAAATGCGTTGATGAGAAGATTCTCCAAAAGTTTGTACTCCGCGCTGGTGCGCCGGACCACCTCGCCGTCTCTCGATTCCACCGAGTATTTGACGGCCATCCTGCGGGAGAGTTCCTTGCCCAGTGTCACCTTGACACCGCTATCCCCGCCGGCGGCGCCGGCCCCGGCTCCCTCCCCCTCATCGTTCACCTCCATCTCGAGGATGTCGAGCCCGGTGGCCTTCTTCAAATCCTCTCCTACGGTCTGGGAGACGATCTCTGAAACGGCCTGAGCCGGGGCTTTGCTGGTGCCGCCCTCCCCTTGGATCAGCTCGTCCGGGGTTCTGCCGAAGATCAGCAGGGAGATGATCTCGCTGTCCTCCAGGGGCGGCTCGGAATCGAAATCGACCTTGAGCGCGTCCGGGGTTCCGGTGATGGTCATGGTGATGCTCCATTTCCGGACATTGGAGACGGCCTGGATGTCGATGTTGGGCCGGATCTGGTACGGATCGATGAAGTCGATCACCCCGCGGGTCACTTCAAAGGAGCGGCCCTGGTAGGAGACGGTTCCGGTACCGATGCCGGCCCTGCCGTCTATAAGAGGCTGGTTCAGATTCCCGGTGACCTTGAAATCGGGGCGGATCTCGATATAGAGGATATTGTTGTCCACAACAAAAGGCCGCCGGCTTTTGATGACGATATCGAGTTCGATCCGGTTCAGCAGATTGGGCCCGCCGGCCGACTCCTTTCTTTTGGGCTCGATCTTGACGGGCTCGGTCTCCCGGGATCGATTGCCCACGGATCTGAGCATCTTCAGCGGGCTCAGGCGGATGTCTTTATAGTAGAGCCCCTCCAGCAGAGTGACCTCCCCGGCCAGGGTTGCGGTCTCTTCCAGATTTCCGGTAAAGCTCAATTGGATGTTGAAGAGAAGATCCAGGGTCTCGGGAATCCCCACCGGCAGGGTCTCTGCGGTCAACCGGAAATCGACGGCTCCGGGCTGAAAATCCTTTAAAGCCGCATTTCCGGTAATGGTAAACTCGCCGGTTCCGAACTCGCCCCTGACGTTTTTCAACTCGAGGGATTTCGGGGTGATGTGGATTCTTCCGTTGAGGTTTCGGATCTGCTGCTCGATCTCCGGGATCACCATGCCCAGATCGTTGAGATTGAGATCGGCTTCGATATCGGGCTGTTTCATGGTTCCGCGGATGGATGCGGAGAGGGAGAGTCCGCCGGAGAGTTCCGGCACCGCGTCCGAAAACGCGACCCCGGCATGGGCCGGAATATCGCCGTTGATGGAAAGTGAGAGCGGACCTCCGGTATCGACCTGCCCGCCGATGACCAGATTCCCCTCTTCCAGAAGGCGCAGGCGGTTCTCCGGAATCTTCAGAACGCCGTTTTCAAAGGTGAAACGAAGATTCGAAGCCGAGAGCAGGTCCGTATCTTCAAAATTGAGATCCAGGTTTGAAAAATCGGCATTGGCCTGAATCCCTTTGACATTGTTTGCATTTCCCTGGGCCTGAACCGTTCCGGTGAGGGTTCCGGAAAGCTCGGGCCGGTCCGCGATCTCGAAATAGGGGTCGAGGATGGTACGATCAAAGGAGGCCGATGCGGTGAACGCATTGGTTTCCAGATTATAGGTCCCATCGATGCCGAAATTGAGTCGGCCATTGACTTTGGCAAGGTTATCGGCCACATTCACCTGAAGCCGGATATCGTCTAAGGGCTTCCCCTTGAAGCGCAGGTCCGTTGCGGTGATATTTCCCGAGAGGTTCGGCGACTTGACCGTTCCCTTTCCGGAAAGGTCGATCTGAAAATTCCCGGCCGCAAACCCCATCGCTTTGACCTTTTCGATGTTCTTCAATGCAATGGGGTCCGAGTGAAGCTCGATATCATACGCGCCCCTGTCGATAGAATACCAGCCGGTGCCGGTGATGGTCTCATTCTCTGCAATGGTTATCCGCAGGGGCTCGAAGCGGACCCGCTGACCATTAAGATCGGCCATAAGCGTTACAGATTCCAGAGATTGAACCCCAAGGTCGATGTCGTTTCCCCGGAGTTCGATCTTTCCTTGGGGCTCTTTCGGGGTTCCCTTCAGTGCGGCATCCAGAACAAACCTTCCCTTGAACTGATCCGTAAAATCCTGCAGATAGATCCCTTCAGAATCGATCTCGAAATCGAGTACCGGCGCATCCAGCGGCTTCAGTGTCTTCGGGTCCAGAACCTGTGCGGTTCCGGTAATGTTTAAAGCCGATTCCCGATTCTTGACGCTCAGATTGGCGATGTCGAGCTTTCCATCGATGAGGGTGAGCTGCGTATCGAGGTTTCCCAGCCGGTATCCCTGCGCAGCCAGATCCCTGCCCTTCAGGTCGAGTTCCACCCGGGGCACTTTGACGCTGCCGCCTGCGGTCAGGGTTCCGTTCAAAGTCCCTTTGGCGATCTCCTTTTGGAGAAAATCGGTCGCTTCCACATTTGAAAGCTGTGCGGTAAAGTCGATGGGAATGGCCGGATCAAAGGGCTGCAGGGTTCCCTGCCCCTGAATCTGAGAGCCCTGATTCGTCAGGTTGAGAGTTGAAACCGACAGGATACCGCTTTCCGAAAGTTCAGCTTCCAGATTCAGGTTTCCAATGGTGTATGTATCCCATTTAAGCCTGGTTCCGCTCAGAGAGAGATCCATGATCGGCTTTTTTGTGCTGCCGCTCAGATCCGCATCGAGGGAAAGAGAACCAAAAGCCTTTGGATTGAAATCGGAAAGCCTGATTTCATCGGATGTCACTTCGATATCCAAGGTCGGATTTTCCAGCGGCTCCCGGGTTCCGGGCTTGAAGATCCCCACCGTGCCGGATGCCGTCAGCTCGGAATTGCGATTTTCTACCGAAAGATCATTGAGATAGAGGGTATCTTCGACAAGATCCGCATCCAGAGCCACATCTCCGATGCGGGTCTCCTTAAATGCCAGATTCTCCCCGTTCAAAAGAAGCTGTGCTTCAATATCTTTCAAGGTTCCGGAAAGGGTGAGATTTCCGTTCAATGTCCCTTTTGCGATCTCCTTCTGCAGAAAATCTTCGGGCTGGACATCGGTGAGGGTGGCGGTAAAATCGACCGGAACCCTCTCTTCGATCTTGAAATCCTTGCCGAAAAGGGCGATCTTTCCCTCTCCGGTAAGGCTAGATCCCTGATTTTGGACCGAGAGCGTATTGATGGTGAGCAGCCCCGCAGGGGAGAGCCATGCATTGAGCCGGACATCTCCGATGGTATAGTCGGTATAGCCGAGGCTGTCGCCGGACAGACGCATATCAAAGGCCGGCTGCTTCAGGGTTCCTTCTATGTCGGTCTGGAACGCGGCATCTCCTGTAATCCCTTTGATGCCGAAGTTGGCAAGGGTCTCCCCGAGCTTGGGCGCGTTAAGCTCCAGAAACGCCTTGATCTCATCGGTGGAAAGATCGAGGTCCCCGTATGCGGAAAGACGGACATCCCCGGCCCTGACATCGACCTTTTTGATTTCGGCAACCCCTTCATTGACAGCGGCCTCGGCATCGAGATCGAGCCCCATCGGGCTTTTGAAATCCCCCACTGCGATCCCCTGCCCCGATACCGAGAGCTGCAGCGCGGTATTCATCCCCTCGGGCCTGATCCCCTCTCCGGAGAGGTTCAACGCGGCCCGGACCGTGCCGGTCATCTTCTCCGGCCCTGCGGGAATCTTTGAAAGATCGGCCTGCGCGTTTTCCAACCGGAGCCGGTAGGAGAGCGCATCGAGATCCGTGGGCGGAGAGAGAAAACCGTCCGCAAAGACGCGGGTCAGATCGGCCCTGCCGTCCGCGGAAAGTTCGAGTGCCTCCGAATCCACGGAAAGGGTTTCTATATCAAGTACCCGATCCTTAAGGGATGCGGTCAACAGAACCGATGCAACCGATACATCGGCCAGGGTTCCTCCCCCATAGGCCAGCCTGAGCTTTGCTTCGGGATCGGATGCGCTCCCCTTTGCTGTCAGAGCGAGCGTAACATCGCCGGTCATCTCCGGTTCCAAGGTTAAAAGATTACGGATCTCCGGCAGAGAGAGGGCAAGATCGAGATCGATATCCAGTTGCGGGTCCGGGGAAAAGAGCTGCGCCACGGTTCCGGTGAGATCGGCATTCAACGGAGTGGTTTTGATGCGGAGAACGAGCGGATCGAGAAGGCCGTCGGTAAGGGTCCCCTCGGCAACGAATTTTTCCAGATCGGCTTCCATCTCCGGGCTTTGAAAGCTGCCCTTTTCGATGTCCGCCTGGATCTGCCCCGATTTCCGGCCGAGGTTGAAATCGGCAGCGAGGCCGATGCCGTCGAGCCGGGCCTCCATATTTGTACCGGCATCCTCGAATAGAAAGCGGCCATCGATGATTCTGGCCTCTTTGATGATGATGTTCCCCTGCCCTCCCTTCTTCTTCTCTTCCTCGGGCGGCGGGGCTTCCGGCCCCGGTTTCGGCAGGGCCTCCTGCAGATTGAGATTCCCATCTTCATCCACTTTCAGATGAGCCCAGGGCTTTTCCAGAATCACGGACTCGATTACCAGGTCTCCCCCGAAAAGCGCCCCCAGAGAGACATCCAGAAAGAGGCGGTCCAAGCCTGTAATCTCGGCTCCGTCCGGACCGGTCAGAAGGAGATCCTTCAATTCAATGCGGCCATCCAGGAGGGAGAGATCCATAGCCTCCCATTGAAGCTCACCTTGAAGGGTGTTGTTGATTTTGGAACGGACAAATGCCTGTCCCGCATCGGTTCCGATATAGATGCGAATCCCGATCAGGGCGATCAGGATTAGTCCGATAAAGATTCCAAAGGTGATCAGGATAATTTTTAAGATTTTGTGCATAAACAATTGAGACCCATTCAAAAGGTTCTTTTTTCTAAACATACCATTTTCCCGCCCAAAAAGGAATATCTCCTTTTGGGAAAACCTCATGCAGTGACAGGCGCTGCGGATTTAATATTGTAAAATAAGAGAATTCATGCCATTTATATGGGAGGTGAATAACGATGGAATGATTTTTAAAATGATCTATGAACAGAGGAAAACAAGATGCGCGCGTTGAAACGGATCGGTTGCCTGGCGGTTGCTGTCACACTGATGATCCTTTTGAAAGCCCCGGTTGTCTGTGCAGTGGAGATCCGCATTTCTCCGCCGTCTGTCAAGGCCGGGGGGACCGTTGAATTTCCGGTGATGGTAGATCGGGTGGAGAACCTGGCCGGGATCAAACTCGTACTGAAGTACGACCCGGATCTGCTGACCTTCAAAAAGGCGCAAAAGAGCCGGCAGACCACGCCCCTGATGCATATCGTAAACGACAGAAACCCGGGCCGGCTGGTGGTGGTGATGGCCGGGGCAATGGGCATCAAAGGGGAGGATTTTCCCCTGATGATCCTGACCTTTGGGGTCAAAGAAGGAATTGAAAAGAATACCCAAGCTGCCATCGAGGTGATGGAGATCCAGATGATGAGCGAACGGCTCAAGGAGATCCAAACTGCGGTGAAGGTCTCGCCGGTGGAAATTTTGGCGGCTGAGCCCATCGAGACGGCCAAAAAGGAATCCCCCCCGGCATCGGAAGCAGAGACCGACTGCAGCGAAACTGAAGAAGAACCCGTAAAGACCCTCAAAGCACCGATGAAAGGAGCCGCAGAGTGAAAAGAAATTGGCAGATGATCCTGATCATCCTCGGAACGGCCGCGCTGTTCTTTGCCGGCGGATGCGCCGAATCCTGGGAGAAGATGAACAAGGCCGCACAGACCGGTGATGTGGAGACAATAAAGGAGATGCTGGACAATGGGAAAGAGCCGGATCTGAGAGATCCCTCTGGGGCCACACCCCTCATAAATGCGTCGGCAAGGGGGAAAACAGCCGCGGCCCGCCTGCTCATCGACCGGGGCGCGAATGTGAATGCCTCGGACAACGGCGGATTTCGGCCCATCCACGCGGCCGTGGGGGCAGGCCATATGGAGATTGCCAAAATGCTCAAGGAGGCCGGCGCAGATCTCGATGTTCCCTTCCGGGGGATGCTGCCGGTCCAGGTGGCCGAACGCAAGGGAAATCCGGAGATGATCGCCCTGCTCAGAGGGTCGGAAGAGGAATCGGCTGAAGAATCTGCAGCGGAATCGGCTGAAGAATCTGCAGCGGAACCGGTTGAAGAAACGGCAGCGGAAACGGCTGAAGAAACGGCAGCGGAAACGGTTGAAGAAACGGCAGCGGAAACGGTTGAAGAACCGACAGCGGAAACGGTTGAAGAACCGACAGCGGAAACGGTTGAAGAAACGACAGCGGAAACGGTTGAAGAAACGACAGCGGAAACGGCTGAAGAACCTGTAGCGGAACGGGTTGAGGAACCGGCCGGGGTAACGCCGGTGCTGCCGGAAGAAAGCGAGGCTGAAGGAATGCCTGCTCCGGGGGAAGAACCGGAAGCCGCAAAACCTCCTGCACCGACTTCTGCTGCGGATTCAACGGATATGACCGGAGAACCGCCGGAAAGATCCGATTCACCGCCTTCAACTGAGCAGGAAGAGTAATCAGATAGATCAGATAGGCTCTTTTTTTTGCCTCTGGAGAAGGGCAGGATATTTCCTGCCCTTTTTTATTTCCAGAGCCTCTCCTTTGTCCGCACCCTCTCCTTTGGATTCCGGGAAAAGCATCTGCTTGGGGTACACCTCATGATTTCAACAATGTTTTCCCCGATGATGGGATGTGCCGAAATGCTCAAAGGATAGGGTAGAGAACAACTTCCCGGTTGATCAGCAGATCTCCGCACATCCCCGGCAGATCTTCTCTCCGCCTGCCCTCTCCATCTTCGACGGCATGGCCGGCTCCCCGCAACGGGTACAGTTCTCCGAAGGCTCCATATGGGCTCTGGACGGCAGCTCCATCTCCACCCGCGTCACATTGAAGAGTTTCTCCAGCGGGGTCTCCAGCACATCCTTTGTTCTTTGGAGATGGGCTTTTTTGAATTCCGCCTTTTCCGCGTCCGTGGCATCTCCTCCCATCATCTTCTGAAGCAGTTCAGTATGGCGGGGGTCCCGGGCAGAAGCATCCGGCAGAATGGATACCCGCACCCCCTTTCCTGTGTTCCGGCTCAGAAGCGTCATGGCCATCTTGCCGTAATCCCTGAAGAAGAAGTTCCCCTTGCCGAAAGTGCAGCCGGTCAACACCTGCACCGCGTCCGCGGAACAGGCATCTGTCTCAACGATGGCCACCACCTCCTCGTCCTCGGCCCGATTTTCGGCAAGCCGGTCCATCGCGGCCTTTGCGGCCCGGTATCCGATGGAAAGGCCGGGACAGACATGGCCGTGGAACTGTTCACATGCTTTGAAATCTTCGCTGTTCATTATTTCCTGTGCGGTCATTCTCTCCTCCTTTGATTCAATTCGATGCTGCCCTCGATTGCAGCCGATCCATTCTACCGGCCTCTCTGTTAAAAAGCAATCTCCGCTCCCTAAAGGAATGTTTTGCCAGGGGTTTTAAGGATTTAAAAACAACGGTCTTCCGCCGATGACCCCGTAATCCCGGGCCATTTCCGCATAGACCGGCTTTCCCACCAGAAAGGCGTAGATCTCATCGGCCTTCTTTTCCGCGTCGATGTCCGCGAAGCGATCCGGGTAGAGAATCTTTCCTGCCGCGTACGCGTCTGCCAGGGCCGTCCCGATGTTGGTGTTGTAGAAATTGAAGGGCAGCAGGGAATAGACCCGGCCGGTTTTAAAGGCCGACAGCGCATGATAGTATTCCGGCTTTTTCCGGTAGTCTTGGGCCACCAGCGCAAGCCCCCCGCCGTCGATGAAGATGACATCCGGGTCAAGCGCCAGCAGTATCTCCTTATCAGCGAAGACATGGTCTCCAATGCGGGATTTCACCTGATGCGCCAGATTGACCGCGTTTATTCCGTCCAGGGGGATGTACTCCAGCTCGGTGCTCTCGATGCCGTGGGCCCCCCGGTGTCCGATGGCGCCGGCAAAGGCCCGGACCCGACGGTCTTCGGGGATATCTCGGGTCCGTTCCCGGAGGTCCGAGCGCAGCGCCTCTATCCGCGCCACAACGGCCTCGGCCCGATCAGAGCGATCCAGGGCCCGCCCCGCGATGCGCAGGGATTCGTAGATCGCGGTATCGAAGGTCCCCAAAGTGCCGTAAGAGAGGCTCACCACAGGAATCCCCAATGTCCGCTGAATCTCGTCGGCCAGATCCGCATCCATGTAGGTGACGAAGATGATCTGTGGCCGGGCCCGGAGCAGCGCCTCCATATCCGGCTTCTTGTTGATGGCGGCCGGCCCCCCGGGCCCGCACTCCGGCAGCCTATGCAGTTCCGGTTGGGCAATCCAGTAAGGCCGGCCCTTGGGGCTTCTCTTTTCCATAGACTCCACTGCGGCCACTTTGTCGGCTGCGTCCAGATAGACGATCAGGCGCAGCGCGCCCGGCCCCAGGGCCACAATCCGCTGGGGATTTTCCGGAACCGTCACCGGCCGGCCCGAGATATCCGTCAGTGCCAGTGAACCGGCAGAAGCCGCAAAAGATGACCATAACAGGATCATCAGCGCGGCCGCTCCAATGCGCATTCTTGACGACATCATCTGTTCCATTCCCTCATTCCTGATTTCTTCATTCCTCCATTGCCTTTCAAACCGGCACGACCACGGTCCGCCCCGCCATCTCCCCCAGCACCACCGGCACACCGTACACCGCCGCGATGGTCTCGGCCTTCAAATCCGCCTTCCGCACCAGGGAATAGACCTGATGATCCTTGATGAACAGAAACAGGTCCGCAAACCGCAGCGCCAGATTCAGGTCATGGATGGCGATCACGGCCGAGAGCCCGTTGTCATCGACGATCTCCCGGATCAGCCCCATCACCTCCAGTTGATTCTTCAGATCGAGATTGCTGGTGGGCTCGTCCAGCAGCAGGATGCGGGGGGACTGGGCCAGAGCCCGGGCGATCACCACTTTCTGGGCCTCTCCGCCGCTCAGATCCCGCACGGGCCGCAGGGCCATATGAGAAAGCCCCATCCGGCGCAGCACCGTCTCCACCTGCCGGTGATCGGCCTCATCCACCCGCCAGCCCATGTGGGGCATTCGGCCCAGCAGAACCGCCTCATAGACATTGAGCCGGGTATCGGCATGGCGCTGGGGAACGTATCCCACCCGCCGGGCCACGGCCGGCGGCTCCATCCGGAGCAGATCCTCGTTATCAAGCAAGGCCGATCCGGCCTGGGGCCGGATGACACCGTTGAGACATTTCAGCAGCGTCGATTTGCCGGCCCCGTTGACGCCCAGCACCGCCAGAATCTCGCTCTTTCCGACCGCGAAACCGATCCGGTCCAGCACCGGATGGCTGTTGTAGCGAAAGCGAACCCCCGATACATCCAGGATCATCGGTATCCCCGGATCAGCAGGTAGAGAAAGAGCGGCGCGCCCATGAACGAAGTGACGACGCCGACCGGCAGTGCGCCCGATCCCACCAGCATCCGGCCCAGAGTATCGGCCGACAGCAGCAGCAGTGCCCCCAGCAGCGCGGAAAAGGGGATGAGCATTCCATGATCCGCACCCACCAGTCGCCGGGCCATATGGGGCGCGATAAGCCCGACAAAAGCGATCACCCCGTGAAAGGCCGTGGCCAGCGCCGCAACAACGGCCGCGGCCATCATCCCCTCCAGCCGGACCCGATTCACATTCACCCCCAGCCCCCGGGCCGTCTCCTCGCCCGAGGCCAGGGCATTGAGATCCCACCGGCGGACCATCCAGTAGAGCGTGGCGATCCCCGCGGCAATGGCCATCAGCCCGATCTCCCCCCAGTCGGACCGGGCCACATCCCCGAAGGTCCAGAATACCACGGCCGCCAGTTCGGTTTCCGTGGCCACATACTGGAGCAGAGTGGTGGCCGATGCAAACAGGGATGAGAGTGCAACCCCGGCCAGAATCACCGCCTCGGGCGAAAGGCGCCGGAGCCGGGCCAGGGCCAGGATGATGAAGGTGGCCCCCATTGCCCCGCCAAAAGCAAAGAGCGTGACGGAGAAGATCCGCGCGCCGAAGAGGATGATGGCCGCGGCCGCGCCGAATGCCGCGCCCTGGCTGATTCCGAGGGTCGATGGCGATCCCAGCGGGTTCTCCAGCAGGGACTGGAGAGTCAGTCCGGAGAGGGAAAGCCCCCAGCCGACCACGAGCGCGGCGATGATCCGGGGCATCCGGATGTTCCAGACCACCACGCCCGTGGGGCCGTCGGCCATGCCCGCCAATGCCTGCAGCACCCGAACCGGCGTCATATCATATGCGCCCTGGGTGACGGCGAGTACGGCCAGAATCACGATCAGCGCGGCCAGTCCCCCGAGCATCAGGAGTTTCCGCCGGATATAGTCGAGAAAGAGCGATGTAGCGGCCCCGGCAGATGCATCAAAGGCGCCGGGGTTCCCATAAGGGACTGCTGCCTGTGTAGTATCGAAGGAAGAAATGGCAAACCTCCTTTTGTTTCTGATTTAACGGTTAAAAACGCCTATCCCCGTTCTTCGGGAATAAAAAAAGCCACGAGAGCCGCTTCCGTTGTCGGAAGTCAAAGCCTTCGTGGCTTATTCGTAATTAATGCTGTTTTTTTGTCTGCTTCTACTGCCCGCACCGGAGCTTTTTTTTAAGCTCCTGCTTGAGCGGCTTCTGCCGCCTGTTTCGAGCATATCTCCAATACTACAGAATGGGGGGCGGAGTCAAGCTTTTTTGTTCTTGAAATCCGACAGCCTAGATATCAACTTTTCCGATAGCCTACGCGTTTTTATATAGATAAAATCAATTTGACCTATTGGCAATCATCGCATATAAATATCCCCGCTTTTGGTCAGACCCAAACAGAATGGAGGTGATGCGCAGTGACGGGATATTATGCGGGAATCGATATAGGATCTCGAACCATCGAGCTGGTGGTGATCGATGAAGAGGGCGGGATAGTCCAAAGCCTTCAGGCGGATACAGGCTTCGACCCGATCCGGGAGGCCAGGCGGCTGATGAACGGCGTATCCTGCTATCGGATGATGGCCACCGGATACGGCCGCAACCTGTTCGAACTCTCCTTCGAATCCCCGACCGTGACGGAGATCAAGGCACACGCCCGGGGCGCACGGGCCTTCTTTCCCGACGCCCATACAGTCCTCGATATCGGCGGTCAGGACAGCAAGGCCATAGCCCTGTTCGCGGACGGCAGGGTGAAACGGTTCGAGATGAATGACCGGTGCGCGGCCGGCACGGGAAAATTCCTGGAGATCATGGCCAGAACCCTCGGATATGAGATCGAGGCCTTCGGCGGCGAGGCTCTGAACGCGAAAAGGGATCTGACCGTCTCCAGCATGTGTACCGTCTTTGCCGAATCGGAAGTCACCTCCCTCATCGCAAAGGGGGAGGACCGGCGGGAGATCGCGCGGGGCCTCCATGCCGGTGTCATCCGAAGGGCCGCGGGAATGATCAACCGAGTCTCCGGAGAGGGCGGGATCGTCTTCACCGGCGGCGTGGCCAAAAACCCCTGCATGGTGGGGATGCTCAAGGAGAGGCTGGGCCGGGAGGTGCTGATCCCCGAAGATCCGCAGCAGGTCGGCGCACTGGGCGCGGCGCTGCTGGCAAGAGAGGCCGCATGAAATCGGCAGATGAAAAAAGAGGATGCAAAAGAGAATAAAGATAATCCTATTTACCGGTTTACCGGCCTCCACGGCCGACAGAGACACGATCAATCAGAAATCAGAAAGGCTGAAAAATGAAGAAAAACGACATCATGAACCGTCTTCAGCAGATGACGGATGAGAACATATCCGACATCGAAAGGGCCAAATCCGAGGGCCGCTCCGCAATCGGATACTACTGCCTCTATTCCCCCACAGAGATGGCCGTGGCAGCAGGCGCGATCCCCCTGCCCCTCTGCGGAACCCGCAACGACCCAATCGCCGCGGCCGAGGAGATCCTGCCGAGAAACCTCTGCCCCCTCATCAAGAGCAGCTTCGGGTTCGCGGTCTCCGACACCTGCCCCTTCTTCCGCTTCTCCGACATCATCATCGGAGACACCACCTGTGACGGCAAGAAGAAGATGTTCGAGCTGCTCTCCCGGTACAAGGCCACCCATGTACTCCAACTGCCCCAGAACCAGGACCCGGAGACGGCGCTTCCCCTGTGGCGGACAGAGCTGGATCGCTATAAGAGCATCATCGAAGAGACCACCCGCGCTGCCATCACCGAAGACGGCCTTCGCGCCGCCATCCTTCTGATGAACCGGGAGCGGGCCGCTCGAAAGGCGCTCATGGATGTAAACCAGTTGAAACCCTCGCCCCTGCCTGGCTCCCGGCTCCTGGAAATCCTTTTCAAGGTCGGCTTTCTCGCGGACAAGGAAAAGGGGATTTCCCTGATGGAGGAGATAGCGGCCATTGCCGGAAAGGGCGAGTTAGGCACAGAGGATCAAAAAAACGGAAAGCGCATCCTGATCACGGGCGTGCCGGTGGGGGTCGGCAGCGATAAAGTGGTCAAGATCGTGGAGCAGGCCGGCGGGGCCGTGGTGGCATTCGAGAACTGCTCCGGCTACAAGCAGGCGTTTACGGTGGATACGGAAAAAGATCCCATGGATGCCCTGGCCGAGCAGTATCTTTCCACCCCCTGTTCCGTCATGAGCCCCAACACCGGCCGCTTCGACCTGCTGGGAGAGATGATCCGGGACTTCTCCGCGGACGGTGTCATCGACCTCACCTGGCAGGCCTGCCACACCTATAATGTGGAAGCCTTCTGCATAGACGAATTCATCCGGGAGACCTTCGGCCTTCCGACCCTGCACCTGGAGACCGACTACGCGGAAAGCGACACCGAGCAGCTTCGGGTGCGGATCGAGGCGTATCTGGAGATGTTGTAGATGGGCTTTATTGCCAAGGTACGGATGTTACCCATTGCTACTGACGAAACAAAAGACAGAAACCGGGAAGAAGCTCGTACTTCCGAAATCGAAATTCTGATAATGGGGATTCGAGCGCGGGCCGAAAATCTCTATCTGACCCGGCAGATGCTCTGTGCGGAAGCGATTCTTTCCGCGCTGAACCAGGGCCTCGGCGGCGGACTCACCGAGGACCAGGCCGTGGCAATCGCGGCCCCGTTCTGCATCGGGCTCGGGGAGAGCGGCTGCCTGTGCGGGGCTCTGGGCGGCGCACAGGCAGCCGTGGGCCTACTGCTGGGAAAGGATCATACTTACCGCCGCCGCGGGGAGATCCGGGCGGCGACCCGCCGGCTGCACGATCAGTTCAAGGCCGCGCATGGTTCCGCCTGCTGCAGGGCATTGACCCGGAAAGTGAAGCACGACAAGGCTGCCCATTTCCGCCAGTGCGCGGAACTGACCGCAGATGGTGCGGAGATGGCCGCGCGGCTCATCCTGGAAAGACGGCCCGAACTGGCCTGCGGAACCCACAGAGGGCAAATCTGGAAAAGAGAATCCAGAATCCGCGGCGGGCTCCTTCGGCTGTTGCGCTACATCAGAGGCTGAAACACCGCGGCCGCCATTCTTGAAATCCCCTTCAGATCCCCAAGAGAGACGATTCCTTCCTGAATCACTCCGTATCCGCTTACTTTCGTTTCCGAACAGCTCGCACGGCAGGCCAATGTTAAATCACCAGCTCAGGTCGGTAAATTCATTCGTTATAATCACTAATCAAGGTTTGACCATGTTCTCATAGGCCTTCAAAAACATAACTCAGATCAATCGTAACCTCTTCAAAAGGAGCTATGTTTACCTTTTTTAAATCTTTTTCTTCTTTGCATTGAATAGAAAAATCTACTTTATATTTACTACCGGAACTCGTTTCGAAGGAAGCCGGTTTGCCTGCTCACAGACCCTTGTGTAGTTGCCCGGCTAACGGCCAAAATCACCGGTGAGCGATTTGCCAATCCGGTTCAAACATCCTTAATTAAACACATAATTCAAATCAATTTCGACTTCTTCAAAAGGCTCTATTCGAACTTTTTCAAAATCAGAATCATCCTTGCAATCTATTGAAAAATAAACAGCATATTTCTTGTTTACCAATTTATAAGCAATTAAAGCCTTATCTTCCGGCCAAATTATCCAGTAATATGGAACCTCATACTTCTGAAGCAACATAAAATTGTTAAAAGTATCTTTTTTCTCATGACCTGGCGAAGTAATTTCACATACCCAATCGGGAACAATATCCATAACACCTGTTGGTCTGTCCGGTACACGCTCTTTTCTCCATCCTGCTAAATCATGTGATGGGCATTGATGCTCATTGTATCGAACACTGACTTCAGATATTATCCACCAACCACCGGAACCACTTTTATGTTTAAATAACCTAATCCCATCATATAAATTGAGTTGAACAATTCCATGATCAGACCGTGTCATTGGACGCTTGACAATTTCGCCATTAATCAATTCAACCCGTTCATCTTCTGACTGCAATAAATCCTCTACAGTCTTCAATTTTACAGCTTCCATTTATATATCCTCTTAATGCCAATTAATGGGATTTATGGTCTATATATCATTTGATTCATTGCATAAAGCAATTAAAAAAAAGATTGAGATTGAGTTCAGTAAATCTCATCATATTTTTCAGAGAATTCATCTAACGTACCTTCAAAAAGCAATTTCTTTTCATACCCGTATATTGTTATCCTGTAATCATCATCAGATATGTCAACCACACACAGATAATCCAGGTAATCATCTCTCTCATAATCATCAAACATGAACTTTAACAACTGCCTGTTTTTGAGAATATTTCCCGGACTCGTCTGATTCAATGCTGCTATCAGCATCGGAGCCCAGTTCTCCACATGTCCGTCCATGTTGAAATACTTGGAACATAAATATTTGCCTTTATTTTCTATTCTGATTTTTGCTCTTGTCCCCATTTATTTTTCCTGCTTTTCTTTTGAACTTATATTCCAAAGTTACAGTAGTTGTGCTTTATCCTCTGAATGAACCATGCTTTGTCAGCCAATCATCGACATCCTGTTCTATCCGATGCTTCATCACGTCCTGAAATTCACGGATTTTTGCCCAGTCTGTTGAGATGACGCCAAGGTTATACAACTCAATACCAAATTCCATCGCGAGGGTGTAATTGTTGATTTCCTGCAAATCTTCCAAGACGAGATCCGCGTTGATATCTTTTGGGATTATCGTTTCTGCCAGCACAATCTCGTCACGGAGCCACTGAAAATCGTTTGCCAAAGAAAATTCGCCAGGATAGGCACGGATCATCAGGGCAGGATAATCAAGTCCCTGTTGCTCGGCCAGTCTGTTGGCAAGCGTATGAATATTCAGATCTGTTGTTCCGTCACAACCATACCCTTGAATGTAAGGGCGCAAAGATGCGGACCAATGTCGTCGCACTTTCCCTGTTGCAGTATTCGTATATTCACATGTAATCAGCTTGATCCAGGGATTCTGAAGCATCTTTCCCTGTTCGATCTTTCGTTCAATCAAGTCGTTGTTCTCAATGAAACAACGTGCGTCTTCAAAACTTACCTTATACCAAGTCTCTATGACTGTTTCATCCTTGACGCATCCAGGATATTTTCGTATTTTCAGTCTTTTCGAAAAGGCATTTTCATGAATGCCGCAAAAGCTTTCCGATTTCATTGTATCCCCTCATTGTCGGCTTTCTCCTCCGGTTGCCCGAAAGATGATCCCGGTGACCACAACTATCCCCGTTTCGGGGCTCAATACAAAGCCTGCAATCCCGCTCCGTCCGGCTTCGGAGTTCCGTTGCCGGGTTTGCCCTCGGATTCTGCTTTATATTTCAATAAGCCCGAAACTGATTTGCAGGGCAAAATCCACTTTTTTCATTGTGTCCGCCCGCAGATTTCCCAGCTTTTTTATGAGTCTCTGCCTGTCAACCGATCTTATCTGATTCAGCAGCACAACAGAATCATTCCTCAGCCCGCCTTCAGGCGGTTGTATCAGCACTTCGGTCGGATACAGGGTTTCATCGAACCGGCTTGTCACTGCGGCAACTATTGTTATCGGACTGTGCTTGTTTGAAATATCATTCTGGAGAATCAGAGCGGGTCTCGTCTTTCTGATTTCTGTCCCGACAGTCGGATCAAAGTTGACAAGAAACATTTCCCCTCTTTTCGGAAAATCGGGGTGTTGTATCATATGCTGTCTTCCAGACTGTTCCATTCCTGCGAGAGTTTCAAATCTCTTTCCGCTCTCTTCAGTGCCCCCTGTTTCATCCGTTCACGCAGACTCTCTTTTCCGACATGTTCGATGTAATATATTACAGCATCCTCGACAAATCTGCTGATACTCCTTTTGTCTGCCATCTGTTCAATAAGATGTGCTGTCTGTTCGGGTAAAGTTATATTGATTTTCTGATACATTGTTTGCCTTTTTTGAAAGAT